>OMXQ01000068.1 GCA_900315065.1 uncultured Erysipelotrichaceae bacterium | reverse complement strand
GAGTTGATTAATGAAACCGCCAAGTCCAGCATTAATCAACTCGTAGAAACTTCCTGGTGTCCCTTTCTCGGACTGGAACATTATACTACGAGTTGATTTGAGGGTGTGTTTTAGGTCCCCTCTGCAAATGAGCGTTTTTAATTTTTTATATCAATGTGAATGGTCTGAGTATGTTATAATAACTGAGCCATGTGCCCGTAGCTCAATTGGATAGAGTATCAGATTCCGAATCTGAAGGTTATGGGTTCGATCCCCACCGGGCACACTGAAAAACATGCGTATTCATCTGCGCATGTTTTCTTTTACGCTTTTTTCCATTCTTCTTATTCCGGTTTTTTTCTATCTGCCGCAATATTTTCAAGCGCCTGCAGATCCAGAATATGATAGCCTGTACTTTCCTTTTTCAGAATGCCTTCTTCACAAAGACTTTCCAATATTCTGTACATATGACGGTAGCTCATGCCGGTGGACATCGCAACATCGCTCATCACCTGGGCAAAAGTTCCTTTATGCGCAGAAGAAAGAATATATTTTGCCAATCTTTGTTCTGCTGTATCCAAAGCATTTGAAGCATAATTGGCAGCACTGGCTGCCAGTTTTGAAGCCAGGTCTGATGCCAGATGTCTCATAAAGACCAGATTGTTCATCAGTTTTTCTTCATTCTGCGGATAAGGAATCCGGACGGCATCCACCGGCGACTGCGCCTGAACAGTATTGAGAATGTCTTCTCCTTTCTGCATCAGTTCTATGTCGCCCAGGAAACCTGAAGAAACATAATAACAAAGAATCAGATTGCGGCCGTTAGCAGCTTCTGCAGATACTTTGACTCTGCCGCTGGATAACAGCAGAATTGCATGAAAAGGAGAATGCGCTGTATATAACGTTTCTCCGTATTCATAGCTGACCGCTTCAGCTCCGTTCAGAGTTTCCGGACTGATGCCGTAAGCATCCATGACTTTCAGATCTGCTTCATTGAATGAACGTTTTTCCATGGCCTGTATCTCCTTTCAATTGTAGGACATATGTCCTATGTAGGTTTCTGGCAATTATATATCTTATTACATGCAGGAGGTGTTTGAATGACACATTACATGGTATTGTTTTTTGCAGTATTGATCGTATTGATGTTTGCCGGTGCTGTTCTCACACGCCGTTCCATCCGTCAGAAAGCGGAAAAGGAAGCTTATTGGGCAGCAATCCGGGAAGCAGAAAAAGAACATTGGAATCTTGTCTACGGCAAGTATATCCATGCATGATTTCTGCTTGATATATGATCCTCTTCAGCGGAGTGTGAAATGAGCCTCACACTCTTTTTTATTGCATAAAACACTGCTAACGCCGGGCGGAATGCCTTGCTTCCTTGACTTTATAAAGATCTTCATCTGCTGCATCAAACCAGGCTTTGACATTATTATTCATGGAAGCGTGATACAGAGCTTTGCCGATCGAGATGGTAAGCTTGTAAGGAGTTCCTTCTTTTTCACACAAATCGCTCAATTCTGTTTCCATCTTCTGAATAATTTCATCTGCTTCATTATGATAGGAAACTTCCAGAAGAACCGTAAATTCATCGCCGCCGAAACGAGCCAGCACTGCTCTTTTCTTCATGCCTGCAACTGATTTCTGAAGAGCTCTGGCAACCAGTTTCAAAGCCTTGTCTCCTTCCACATGACCATATGTATCATTGATCTGCTTGAAGAAATCCACATCGATCATGCACAGATACATCTTGTAGATGCCGCTGCCTGTTTCCAGACGATTTGAAATATCATGGACCAGTACCCGCCGGTTATTCAGACCCGTCAGCGGATCGACAGAAACCGCATCCTCGGTATTATGCATATACATCAATAAAGCAGAAAGTGAAAGAGCTGCCGGGAAAGCCAGATAATCATTTTCAAAAAACTGGATGATTCCGGCAATGAAAGGCAGCAGCGGGAAGAAAACAATATTATAAAAATGTTCCCGGCTGATTTCATTCCGATGATGAATCAATTCATACGCCGAACGGAAACCGCCGATAAACAAATAGGGAACGGAAAACAGATAAACGAGGAAATACAAAGGACCACGTACAACCTGCAGGGTATTTTCGTCAATCTGATACACAATGCCGCACATCAGGTTAATCCACAGCAGAATGAACTCAATCAGCAGCGGAATGGCATAATAATATTTCTGATTACGATCAGAAGCAATTTCACTGCCTCTTTCAAATTCAAAATACATGAACCATGCATAGCACAGAAGTGACATGAAAAAATAACAAAGGCCCTTCAGCAGCGCCGCCTTGAACCATGTACCGCCGATCACGCCTTTTGTTATCAGTTCGCTGAAAAAACCGGCGATTGTAAAAAGACCGACACAGATGACTGCACACTCAAAAGCAATGGACGCAGAAGTACGGCTGCTCTTATGTATACGAACAGCAATCAGCACTGTAAGACCAAGTACAATTGCATTTGTCTCAACAAAATATAAAAGACCGTTCATAAAATCATTCTAGCAGGAAATGATGCTTATGTATCATAAATCAGTTGATCATCTGCAGCTTTTCATCGGAAAGATACACCCGCAGACGCTTTGCCTGAAACTCGGTTTCCCCATCTGTATGAACCCATTGCGGTGTCTCAGTCTCAAAAATGACATCCTTCGTGGTATCAATCCATACTTCCTTGAATTTTACGTGGTTTCCTTTATAGGCATACGGAAAAATCCGAAAGAAATCCAGCTGGTTCAGATTGCCGCCGGTACAAAGATCCAGCAAGCCGTCATCTCCTTTTGCATCAGGACAGAAGGCAAAACCGCCGCCTTCATAAGGCTCATTCATGCATACTGAAAACAAGGAAAAAGGAAAGACCTGTTTTTTCTCACCGTTTGTCACTGTCAATGCAAAACGCTTATGGGTGAAAATTGTATGCAAGGCAATCATGATATAGCTCAGATTGCCCAGATGTATTTTGTTCAGCGGTTTTTTAATGACAGATGTATTTACGCCATGGCAGATCGCTGCATCAAAGCCGATCCCGCAGGAAATATTGAACCTGCGCTCGTGGATATTTCCATCTGTATCTGTGATTTCCGCCTGACCGAGATCCAGGCTTCTGACTACCCTGCCTTCCTTGATCTTCCGGATGTTTTCGTTCAGATCTTTGGACATATGAAGAGAGCGGGCAAGGTCATTGCCGGACCCGCAGGCAAGAAATCCGACTTTGACATGATCAAAATGATGAATGCCGTTGACCAGCTTGTTCATGGAACCATCGCCCCCGACCAACAAGATGGAAACATCTCTGTTTCCGCTTGTCAGGAAGGAAGCGATATCGTTGATATCATTGTTTTTCGATGAAAAATGAACCTGATGTTCTATGTCATCAAAATACGCTTCAATCTGATGCCACAGCTTCAAAGCTTCGCCGCCTGCGCCGGCTGGATTGACAATCACTTCAAGCATGGTGATTCCTCTTCATGATCAAAAGCCAGATCGGTAAACTGTCCATCATGGGCAAGAATTGTATGCGGGAAGATCTTCTGTATTTCTTCTGTATAGATATAGGGATCTTTCATGGACGGGGAATAATGGGTCAGCCACAATTCTTTTACTTCATTATCTTTGGCAAGATTGGCAGCTTCCTGCATCATCATATGACGGTTGTCCTGCGCTTTTTCCTTCTTTTCAGGATCCCCGTACATGCCTTCCGTAATCAACAGATCTGCTTTCTGACTATATTGTCTGAGCAGCGGATTGATTCTGGTATCCGTTGCATAGACTACTTTCAGGCCTTTTCTTGCCTGGCCCATGACCAGATCCGGCGTATACGTGACGCCGTCTGCTTCAATGGTTTCCCCTTTCTGCAAAGCCGACCAGTATTTCAAAGGAACCTGGTTTTTCTTTGCGGCTTCGACATCAAACTTCGGCTTTCTTTCCAGATTGAAACAATAGCCGTAGCACGGAACTGAGTGTCTCAGGAAAAATGCTGAAACCTGGAGATCATCAATATTGAAGGAAACTTCTCTTTCATTCAATTCGATATAGCGGATTTCAAAAGGCACATAGCGGGCCATAGCCATCACGCCCTGCAGGAAATCTTTCAAGCCGGCCGGGCCCACAATGGTAACGGGTTCCGTCCGGTCTGCTTTGGCCATGCTTAACAGAAGACCAGGTAAGCCGAGGGTATGATCGGCATGATAATGGGTCAGCAGAATCGTATCGATATGCCGGCATGATAAAGACAGGGAATGCAGCGCAATCTGCGTTCCTTCTCCGCAATCTACCAGCAGTTCTTTTCCTTCCCAACGCAACAATAGACTTGTCAGCCACCTGCCTGGAAGCGGTACAGTTCCCCCTGTACCCAGTAAATGAATTTCCAACATGCAATGAAATTTTAACACAAAAAAGCAGAGCACACGGCTCTGCCTCATCAGATATTCTTGAGAATTGCGGAAAGCTTAGGCATCAATTGCTGCTTACGGGAAATGATGTGCGGATCAAACCCGGAATGATCATCGAACTTGGTTTCAATGATATCGGAAAGCACGTATGATAACGGTCCGTCAAAAACAAACAAAGAACCTTCGCCCATCACATCGGTAAACAACATAACGAGAAGATCCAGTTTCCCTTCTGCCTGTTCCTTTTCGAGGTTTTCCTTGAAAGCCGGCAGAATCTTCTGTACTTCTTCCATATGGGAATAGTTGGTCTGGCCGATACTGAGCTTGTAAGCACCGATTTCGTAAGTCTTCAGGTCACGGGTCAGGATCTCATGCGGCGTAGAATCCTTGAGGGCAACCGAAGCGCCCAGCATGTCTCTTGCATAAGCATCCACATCTGCGATCCCTGCCAGCTTTGCCAATTCCTTTACGGCATCCCTGTCTTCCTGGGTTGTGGTAGCACTCTTCAGGTTCAAGGTATCGGAAAGAATCGCGCTCAGCAATAAGCCTGCCATCAGCGGATCCGGCGTCAGCCCCTTTTCCTTGTACAGGCCGAAGATAATCGTACAGGTGCAGCCGCATCTGTGGTTGCGGTATTCAATCGGAACATCGCTCTGTACATCGCCGATATGATGATGATCGACAATGGCAAATAACTCTGCCCGATCCAGATGATTCACTGTCTGCAAAGAAGAAGAATGATCGACCAGGGCAAACTTTCTGTGGGCATAATTTCTGGTATGGTATCTGGAAACAGCACCGATTACCTTGCCGCTTTCATCTTTGACAGGATAGGAACGCACACGGGAATTATTCATCTTGTTGGCAACATCATCGACATATTCATCAGCTCTGAAAGAGATAATATGACGGGTCATGACTTCTTCAATGGAATAGCTTTCAGTAATGACGCGGGCAGTATGCATGGTATCCCATACTGTCGTCACTATCGCACAATCATGTTTTTCGGCATATTCCACAACGCTCTGATCCACGCCCTGATCACAGGTAATGACTAACAATCTTGCCCCGGCATCAATACAGGTTTTCTGCTTGTCAGTTCCGGAAGAAAGAATGCAGGTGCCTTCATTCAGATAAAAAGTAGAAGCTTCTTTACCGGAGAGCGTAATGATATGAATCACGCCGTTGGTATGGAAGTGAGCCGGGCGGAAGATGACCTTGCCGCCGACTGTGCGGGCGATATTATCCAGCGAAGCCGTGGACATCAGCTGTTCCAGATCAGCATCCGGATGAATTCTGACTTTGGCAAGATTGGAAGTTGTGCAGATCCCGCACAGCTGATCATTGTCATCCACGACAAACAGGGAACGGTTCTGTGTCTGCAGCATCACGTGCCAGGCATGATGAACCGTCGCATCGTGACGGATAAAAGTCGGCTTATCAAGTTCAATATCCTTTAACATAGCTCTTGCATCTGTTAAAAGAAGCGGATTTTCCTGCTTGAAACGCTTCAGAATAAACTTGGTTTCTTCGTTCAATGGACCCTGGCGGCAGGCAATCGCAGAATGACCGGTACGATTGAGCAGATCGGTATAAGTGATGGCAGAACAGATGGAATCACTGTCCGGATGCTTATGACCGATCACATAAATATGATTGTTCATGGAAAAATACCTCTGTTTTTATTATAGCTTAAGATCAAAAAAACGCAGAGGTTTTCTGCGTTTCAGTAAGTCAGGATTTCATTGCCGGTTTCGGTAATCAGGATGGTGTGTTCCCACTGGGCAGAATCTTTGCCATCCGCAGTATAGATTGTCCAGTTGTTGTATGGATCAATCGTAACACCTGCTTTGCCGGCATTGATCATCGGTTCAATAGTCAGAACCATGCCCGGCACAAGAACCATGCCTGTGTGCTTTCTGCCGACATGGGAAACAAACGGATCTTCATGGAAATCGATGCCGACCCCGTGTCCCCCCAGTTCTCTGACAACAGAATAGCCTTTTGAAGAAGCATACTTCTGAATAGCAGCCCCGATATCACCGACCGTGTTCCATGGCTGAGCGGCGGCAATGCCGATTTCCAGACACTTCTTCGTCTCTTCTACCAGTCTTCTTCTTTCTTCAGAAACCTGGCCGATCATAAACATACGGGATGCATCTGCATAGTAGCCGTCAACAATTGTCGTACAGTCAACGTTGATGATATCCCCGTCTCTCAGTTTTCTTCTTCTGGCCGGAATGCCGTGGCATACTTCATCGTTGATGGATGTACAGACGCTCTTCGGGAAGCCTTCATAATTCAGGCAGGCACAGATGCCGCCGTGGTCCTTTGTATACTGCACAACCAGATCATCAATTTCCTGGGTGGACATGCCGTCATGAATCCGGTCGCTGATAAAATCCAGAACACCGGTATTAACTACACCGGCTTTGCGGATGCCTTCAATCATGGTCGGCCGCTTGATCCACTTGTCATCAATTACATTTGCCTTGTGTTTTCTTAATTCTTCCATCCGTTCCTTAACATTTTCGGGAATCGGTTCTTCTTCATCGATCTTTTTCCAAAGTTCTTCACTGATCATTGATTATTGCCTCTTTTCTGTCGTACTGCCAAAGCCGCCGGTCCTTTTTCCTTCTGCTTCATCATCAAAGGTGATGCCGAAAGGAACGAAGATGCCCTGCACCATGCCTTGTCCGGCCTGAATTGTCAGTGTTTTGTTTTCGTTTGTATCGTTGGTGATCTTGCACATGATGTGGCCTTCATTTTCAGCCCCGTAATAATCTGCATCAATGATCCCGACGGTATTGTTCAGCTGCATGCGGTACCTAAAGCCAAGCGATGATCTTGGAAACAACATCAGTAAGTACCCGCTAACTATTTTAGCACGAATTCCGGTAGGAATCAGAAGCGAAGCACCCGGGGCAAGTGAAATATCGCATGGTGCGTGGAAATCATAGCCGGCAGAACCAGCGGTGGCTCTTTGCGGCAGGACAATTGCATCATAAATGCTGCGGATATCCGTTTCACTTCCACCCATATTTTTCTGCCAGTCTTTACAGAACTGACCAAAGGATACTTTTTCAAATGCTGCGATTCTTTCCATCAATTTTCCTCCGGAAGGTGCCTCATCATAATGGTTACGAAATCTGCCAGGGCTACTTCAAACGGATTGATTGTCATCAAAGCTTCCTGAGAAAACAATCTGTGATCCGGATACAGATTCATATGAACAATTTTATCAACGACCCCCTTGCGGTCAAGACTTTTCCGATAGGCAGCCAGGTCAGTAATGCCCTTCGGCTTATAGGCATAATCTTCATATGCACATTTTGCAAAGGAGGCAAGGATCAGATGCCGGGCTTCTTTCATTGTCCATACCTTTGTATCATCTGCACCGCACAGACTCATCAATTCATCCAGAATCCCGTAAAGATATTGTCTTGTCGTCAGGTGGGTAAGATGCATTTTATTCAGAAGCATATCTGTAATTACCTGCTGGGAACGGAAACGTTCATTATAAGCAGTGGCTTCCTTGATTCTTGTTTCCAGCATCAATAAACCCCTGTAATATTCATCAAAATAAGAAGGCAGGGCAAAATGATGGAAAGTATATTGCCACCCCTCATATCTCCCGAATGTTTTCATGGCATCGTTATAGCCGTAAATCTTAGCTTCCTGCATCAGGGTATGATCAAAAGTCAGGAAGTTGAAGAGTTCCTTGCGGGGATGAATATAGATAATGTGTTCCTTGTCCAGATACAGAGGATGCAGCGGATCTGTACCTAAATCTATCCCGATAATTTCTTCCGCACCGCTGCGCAAAGCATAGTCAATCGGGAAATTATCATAATAACCCCCGTCAACGTAATCCACGCCGTCAATATTCTGCATCGGGAAAGCCGGATAAGCAGAAGCAGAAGCGATCAGCCACTCTTTGCCATGTTCCTTCATCATTTCCTTGTTTACTAAAACTCCGCTGTGATCTTTGGCCAGGGCTGCAACACAATAGAAATCCATATCCGATGCAAAGAATTTTTCCGGATCATAATACTTATCGACCATTTCGCGGAAAGGAGAAATATCGATGCCGTGGTTATTGAGATAATATTTCAGCGCCGGAACAAATTCCTGCCGCTCATTGATAATATTGCCGATGGACATGTCATTTGGCACAAAGCCGTTGACGATCTGTTCTGCTTCCAGATGATCATACATATAAGACATGCGTTCATAGTCATGCTGAACGACCATGGCTGCATTCAATGCACCGACAGAAACCCCAAAGACCATATTCCAGTCATCTTCGCCAAGATCCTGCATGGCTTCAATGGCACCCATCTGATAAATACCGCGGGTTCCCCCGCCTGCTAATACCAGTGCTTTTTTCATAAACATACACCTCTAGTAAATAGTAACATTGATATTCATCCGGAAAATAAAACACATCTAGCAATCTGTAAAATCAGCAGAGAATGAAGTATAATATTTTGGCTTGGAGGAAAATATGAAACTCAATACAGCAGTATTCTTCGGCGGTGAATCCGTTGAACACGAAGTCAGCATCATCTCTGCCCATCAGGCAATGAATGCACTGAATAAAGAAAAATACAACGTCATTCCTGTCTACGTTGCAAAAGACAGAAAATTATATTGTTCCGATCTGCTCTGGGACATGAAAAACTATACAGACCTGGAAGCACTGAAAAACAAGTGCACCCAGGTTACCATCGTTTCCGAAGGAAACAGAACGGTCATCAAGCCGGTCAAAGCTTCCTTATTTGGCAGGAAGGAACTTGGCACCATCGATGTTGCCTTGCCAGTCATGCATGGCACAAATGGTGAAGACGGCACCATCCAGGGCTTCTTTGAAATGCTCAAGCTTCCGTATGCAGGCTGTGATCTATATGGTGCAGCCGTCGGCCAGGACAAGGTCCTGCAGAAGCACATTCTTCATGACAATGACCTTCCGATTACCAACTGGTTCTGGGCATATGGGGATGAGATTGATGAAAACAAGGAAGAAATACTCCGCAAAGTACACAAGCTCATCTATCCTGTCATCCTGAAACCGGCAAGAACCGGTTCTTCCGTCGGCATTGCGATCGCCCATAACGATGAAGAATATCTGGAATGCTTTGAAGACGCAAGACAATATGATGAAAAGGTCATCACGGAAAAAGTCGTCAAGCCGATGGTTGAGCTCAACTGCTCTGTACTTGGTGATTCCTATCATTGCCAGCCGTCCGTCATTGAACAGGTAAGCCATGGTGACAGTGATGAACTTCTCTCCTATTCTGATAAATATCAGGGCGGCGGCAAAGGTTCCAAGACCGGCGGTTCCAAAGGCATGGCTTCTGCTTCCCGTATCGTTCCAGCTCCTATTTCCGATGAACAGACAAAACTTGTTCAGGATCTTGCCGTAAAGACATTCAGAGTCCTCGGGGCTGCCGGTGTCTGCAGAATCGACTTCATGATGGATTCTGAAACAAGAAAAGTTTATGTCAACGAAATCAATACTATTCCGGGATCCCTGGCTTTCTATCTCTGGGAAAAGCAGGGTGTTTCCTTCTCTGCCCTGATGGACAGACTGGTAGAACAGGCTCTGGAAAGAGAAAGAAGAAGATCAAAGATGACCTTCTCCTATGATACAAACCTCTTAGCTACCTACAGCGCCGACAGCGCCAAGGGAACCAAAGGCTCCAAAATGTAAAACGTAATGAAAGCGCCGGCAAAACGGCGCTTTTTTATTGCTATGCTTTTTTGTTTCTGGCTTCTTCCTGCAGGCAGAGAATCATGGTTCCAAGCAATACATATTCATCCATGACATCGATATAAACAAAATCAGGAATATGATCTGCCGGCAGATGTTTTTCCATTTCCTCTCTGATTGCATCGATATCCGGTGTCATATGCGAGCGGATGCAGATGACTTGTGGATCCAGATAAGTGCAGGCGCCAATCAGATCTGCCGCGATGACTTTGACCATCTGTTCCGGTGTCTGTACGCGCCGCGGTATATCCTCGAGATCTTTCAGCATAGGAATGATATATTTTACTTCACCAGCCCCAGCGTGATGTCCTGTCAATAGTTTCCCGTTTACAATGATGCCTTCGCCGCCCATCTTCCAGCCGATCGGCTGGGAATGGAAAACAATATTCTGATACGAATCCTGGGAACCATAATACCCGTAAGCTGCCGCATTGACATTATTGAAAATATAGACAGGCACATCATATTTTTCATTGAAATAGCTGCTGATATCAAAATTATCCTGTCCTTTTGTCAGATCAATTGTTTCCGACGGACGAAGATCAATCATACCGTCATGAATGATGCCCGGAACCGCAATGCCGATGGCATCGATTTTCATCTTTCCGGAACAGGAACACCGATATGTTTCGATGATATCGCAGATATCTGCCAATGAAAGCTTCGGCTTGGTTACTACCGAAGTCTCTGCAGTTTTTCCATGGTCATAGACCCGGAAACGGACCCAGGTCTTTCTGGCATCAGGCAATATGGCAATACCTAAAATAACCTTGTCATTGGTTTTGCTGCGAAGGATTTTTTCTTCTGCCTGCTCTGCCATTGTTTCACGGAATTTCTTCAATGTATCTTTCACCAATTCCAGACACGCACCGGTATTATATGAGCCGAAGATGGAAGCCGGAACGGCAATGACAGGCATGTCTTTCAGCACTGCTGCAATTTTCTTCTGCATGAAGCCGACCTGCGGGGCAACCAGCACGGCATCAAATTCCAGACCTCTTACATAAACCTCATTGACGCTGACTGCTTCAAATTCATAATTTTCGTGGAGGGTCTGAGCAGTTTTATTCAATTCTTCCGCAAAGAAGGAAGTCGTCATGCCGGCTGTGCAGCAAAGCAATATCCGGTTGTTTTTCCGATTGCCAAGATCCTTCAGTGTCTGCACCATCTGCCGGTAAAGATCACGTGCGTGTTCTTCCGGTTCGGCATGAAAATGAAGGAAGAATTCTGTTTCATGATTTTTCAGGTTATCAATCCTGAATTCAATAATTTCCGGTTCCCCTTCAATCTGATAAAAATTGATCTGAGCCTCTGCATAATCCGTGACCAGCAGAAAATGATCCGGATCCGGATTTTCCAGTCCGCAGAAATCAGGCTTATGATTCCTGATGAAGCTGCGATAATCAAAATGATCTGTGTCCGACATATTAGTAACCTCTCTTTCATTATAAACTTCTTCATGAAAAAAATGATTTGAATCTGATCTTCTGAATTTTTCTGGCTTTAGTTGACTCATCAACATTTTGCATGTATGATACAAAACCATAGGGAGAAAAAGATGAACAGATACGAAGAGTTTGTTAGATCCATTACAGCACTGAACCGCTGCATTACCAGGATTGAAAACGACGCGATGAAACAATTCGATCTGCATGGCGCAGATGAACTGGTTCTGATGGAACTGAAATACCATCCGGAAGGCCTGAGCAGCTCAGAGCTTTGCCGGATCTGTGAAAGCGACAAAGGCGCAATGTCAAGAACCCTTGCCCGTTTGCTGGGAAAAGGCATTATTGAACAGGAAAAAGCGGACGGGAAAAAATACGGCATTCCAATGCGTCTGACTGACAAAGGAATTGCCGTCACGGATGAAATGGAAAAGATCATCCGCAAAATCGTAGAAGCTTCTTCAGCCGATATGGATGAAGAAAGCCGTCATCATTTTTACCAGGCATTGAAAGAAATCACTGCCAACATGAAAAAACTGATCAGGGAGGAAAAAGCATGAGCATCCGTATTATTACTGAATCATCCTGTGACATTACCAAAGAAGAAGCAGAAAAACTCGGAGTTGAGGTTCTGCCGATTATGATCCGTATGCAGGAGCGTGACTACCAGGACGGGGTAGATATCGATGCGAAGAAGTTTTATGAAATGATGATTGAAAACACCGAGCTGCCAAAAACGTCCCAGATTACGCCCTATCAATATGAAAGTGCGATTGCGGATGCTGCAGCTGCCGGTGATGAAGTTCTGATCATTACTTTGTCTTCAAAATTATCCGGCTGCAACCGCAATGCAAATCTGGCGTCCCAGGATGCTCCGTGCAAAGTCAGAGTCGTCGATACTTTCTCTGCATCTCTCGGCCAGGGAATTGCTGTAAGACTAGCCTGCCGTTACAGAGATGAAGGCATGAGCCTTGACAGCCTGGCAGATTATAGAACGGCAATTTATTTACAGCTAAGAAGTCAGATTATTTACAGATAGTTTGACTTCTTTTTTAACGCCTAATCATTTTATCATCCGGTGATAG
>OMXQ01000058.1 GCA_900315065.1 uncultured Erysipelotrichaceae bacterium | reverse complement strand
ATTCTCTTTGATGCACCGCCGCAGATCAATCTTGCAAATTATATTAATGCATTCAAATCTGCATCATCCAGAATAATGCGCAAGGAATTTGAAAAGCAGGTCGGAAAGTATTACCGTGAACCCTGCTTCTGGTCCTTGTCATATTTTATCGGAACAGTCAGTGACCGAAGTGTTGAAGCTGTCAAACACTACATAAACACACAGAAAGAGTAGGTCATTCACCCACGTCTGGACCGTAGATCAGGCGTGGTACTCTGGCAATAAGATAGAAAGAAAAATAGGACAAAGACATGTGCTGTCCATACCAGCGGATGTCCGATCTTATTGCATATGCCGGTTCAGAGTTGAAGCATCTGTAATTACAGCCTTTTCATTGAAAGAGTTTCTTTCCAAACTCTTCAGGAGCACTTTTTCATGAAAAACATTTATATTCAGCCCCGCCGGGCTTTGGAAAAACTGAAATATGCGCGTGCTCTTGCCGAGACGGTTTATATAGGCGGCGCTACCGGATATGGAAAAACAAGCCTTGTCAGCAATTATCTCAAAGCCAGAAAATATATCTATCATTCCTGTGAAAATGATGATTGGACTGCGGATACCCTGAAAAGGGAAATTCTGCAGCAGAAGGAAAAGAGCTCAGCACTTGATATAACGGTTGTCATTGATGATCTGCACCGGCTCAATGACATGGAAATAAATGCATATCTGATTTTTCTTTCCGGCAGAGAGGGGGTCTGGCTGATTCTGATCGGCCGCAGTGCAAAACCGGAATGGCTGGCGGAATTATTCATGAAAGGCAGATTGACCTGGATTGAAGAAGAAGATCTGAAACTTGATTACAAAGGCCTGATCAGAATTTTCAGCAACGAAATTCCAGGGATTGAAATCAATAATGAAGAAGCAGAAAAAGCTGCTGCTTTTGCGGAAGGCAATCCGATGGTCTTCAGCTATATGGCTGCTCGTTCCAGAACAAAAACGGTTAGTCGGGAAAGCTGGACTTTGACGGAAAGCCTGCAGAAGGAAACCCTGGCCATGTTCCTGAATTATCTCAACACCAGTGTTTTCCCGGAAATCGATTCCGATGTCATGGATTTCTGCATGCAGGTTAGTGTCGTTGATTCTTTCGATGCATCGTTGGCAGAGTATATTACCGGCTATGCAGGGACTGCCCATCTCATGAATCGTCTTGGTGAATTATCTTCCGGTATACTGACCAATGAAAAGGGCATATACAAATTCAGATATCAGGCATTGTATGCATTGCAAAAGCGCCGGGACAGAGTCTATGGTACCGATAAAGTCAGGCAGTTCTGCTACAATGCCGGCTTGTATTACGAAAGCCGCGGAAGAATTCTGGAAGCAGTACATATGTATGAAAAAAGCGGAAGCGACCGCATCCGCAATCTGCTGATTCAGAATGCATCCTTGAATCCGGCTGAAGGTTATTATTATGAATTGAAGAAATACTACCTGGCTTTGTCAGATGACGAGATCAGAGGAAATGTTCATCTGATGAGCGGGATGAGCATGTTGTATTCTCTGATTCTTGAACCGCAGAAGAGCGAATACTGGTATCAGGAGCTGGAAAAATACAGTCATCGGGTCAAGGGCAGTGCGCGCAATGCAGCCGAAGTGCAGCTGCTGTATCTCGATATTGCCTTGCCGCAAAGAGGCATCATTCATCTGGAAGAAATCTTCCAGAAAGCACCTGTGCTTTTGTTCAGAAGAGGTCTGAGTCTGCCTGAATTTTCGGTTACCAGCAATCTTCCGTCCCTGATGAACGGAGGCAAGGATTTCTCCGAATGGAGCCGGCACGATAAAGCTCTGGCTGCTTCGCTGGGACAAGTGGTTGTCAAAGCTCTGGGCAGGTATGGAAGAGGGCTTGTGCCGATTGCATTGGCAGAGAGTCAGTATGAACAGGGCGGTGACCTGACGGAAGTAGTTACCTGGATTTCCCAGGAACAGATGGAAGCACAGAACGGCGGCAGAATGGAAATGGAATTTGCGGCAGTCGGATTGTTGGCGGGCATCAATTGTCTTAACGGAAGAAGCAGTGAAGCAATGGAACAGCTGAATGTTTTCCGGGCAAAAGCTTCTGAGGCAAAGGCAGAAAAACTGATTCCGAATATCGATGCGCTCCGGTGCCGGATTTTCTTATTGACAGGGGATGTGGTCAAAGCGGAAGAGTGGCTGGCAGATGCTCCTGATGAAAGACAGGATTTCTTTGTCATGAAACGGATGATTTATCTGACCATGGTCCGCTGCTGCATCGGCAGGGGAGAATATGTCAAGGCCATCAGCCTTTTGGATAAGCTGCAGTATTATGCAGAGCTATATCATAGAGCGATCGTTCTGATTGAAGTTGATCTTCTGCTGGCAATTGTGTTCTACCGGCGCAGTGATGACAAATGGCAGGAATACCTGCATGCAGGCATGAAGCATGCATCACAGTATCACTTTATTCCGGTGATTGCTTCAGAAGGAACAGCAATATTGCCGCTGCTGAAGGCAATGCCTGCAGAAGCAGAAACAGAACTGGATCAGGATTGGCTGAAACGGGTGAAAAATGAAACGGAAAGAGTTGCCGCAAGATATCCTTCCTATCTGCTTGATGCCAATGCCCGCCGGAGTGATTTCTCCCGCAAGGATATTGATGTGCTGGCTTTGCAGGCAAAGGGATATTCCGTAACGCAGATTTCCTCTACATTGAAAATGAAACCGGAAACGGTCAGATATCATATCAAGCAGAATTACCGCAAGCTGCAGGTATCTTCCAAGAGCGAAGCAGTACTGGTCGCAAGAGACCTCGGCCTGATCTGAAAATATAAGGATAAGCATAAACATAATTTATTTTGTATTCCCGGAAAAGGAGAAAGAGATGAAAAAAGCGCGAAAGAAAAGCGGGTCTTTGAAGAAGGCTGTTAAATTCCTGCTGGCAATCGTGATCATTGCCTTCATCGGCGTAATGATCATGGGAGATGACGGGGATTATTCTATAGAAGACGGCAATCCGGACGCAAAATCCGATGCGGCATGGACTTTGATGGTGTATATGTGCGGGTCTGATCTTGAATCCGGAGGCGGTGCCAGTTCAGATAACCTGAAGGAAATGATGAATGCTGATTTTTCTGACAAGGTCAATGTGATTGTGGAAACCGGCGGTTCTTCTTACTGGTATCTGGACGGGATCGATCCGGACAGTCTTGCGTATTATCATGTTGATTCCAAAAAGCTTGTCAGGGAAAAGACTCTGGATTCTGCTTCCATGGGTGATCCGGATACGCTGGCAGATTTTATCACATGGGGCAGGCAGAATTATCCGGCTGAGAAATACGGTCTGATCATGTGGGACCACGGTGGCGGGTCTTTGCAGGGCTTGTGCTGGGATGAAAATCATGATGATGATAATCTGACCCTGCCGGAATTAAACAAAGCGCTTGTACAGGCAGATACGCAGTTTGAAATGATCGGCATGGATGCGTGTCTTATGGCGTCGCTGGAAACTGCAGAAGCAATTGATGAATACGGAAAATATATGGTTGCTTCCCAGGAATATGAACCAGGCGGGGGCTGGGATTACAAGGCTTTCCTGGATTATCTTGGCCAGAATTCTGAAGCAGATGGTGAAAAGCTGGGTGAAGAGATCTGCAATACTTATTTTGATAAGTGCAGAAGGGATGATCTTCATGATATGGCAACTTTGTCAGTTGTGGATCTTTCCCGGATATCGTCTCTTTCCACTGCCTTCCAGGCTATGTCTGAGAAAATGCTGCTGTTAACAAGAGATGCGGTTAGTTTCAGAGCTTTGTGCCAGGGGACAGATGTCACCGAAAACTACGGCGGCAATAATAAAGCAGAAGGCTATACAGATATGGTCGATCTGCGGGGACTGACCGAAAACACAGAAAGCGTATTACCGGATACGGCAGAGAGGGTTCTGGATCTGCAGGAAAAGGCAGTCAGGTATCAGGTGCACGGCTCAAGCCGGGCCGGGGCAAAAGGATTGTCAGCTGTGTATCCGTTATTGATCGACGATGACATAGCGAGAATGTATGAAGAAATCTCCGATAACAGATCCTATCTCCAGTACATGAACGTCCTCAATGATTCCTGGGATGAAAGCATGTGGGATGAGGAAGATGAAAGATCGATCGGTCTTCAGGAACTGGATCCGATTCAGGCAGATGATTATGATGTTCAGCTGAGTCAGGAAATCGATGACAACAGCACCCTGCATGTCTACGTTACATCCGGTCTTGAGTCCGTTGAACAGGCTGATTTCAGTCTCCTGTATCTGGAACCGGATTCCGGTGATTTTGTATTCCTGGGCACAGATTCTGATCTTGATGCGGATTGGGAACAGGGCGAATTTACTGACCGTTTCGGCGGCACCTGGATTACAATCGGCGGTCAATATGTGAATGCAAATCTGATTGAGCAGGGAGATGACTATAACGTTTATACGATCCCTGCGATTGTCAACGGCAATGAAACCAACATCCGGGCAACCTATGACATGAATGATGAAGAATTCACTGTAAACGGTACATATGACGGCATCGATGAAGAAACGGGTTCTTCCGGAAGAAATATCAGACCTTTGAAAAAAGGGGACAAGGTCGTCTTTGTTCTGCCGGCCCTGGATGAGAATCTGGACGATACGGATGATTATCAATCAGAGGAAATTGTCTGGTCGGATGATATCAGGATGGAAGATGAAGATCTGATGGACGGTACTTATATCTACATCATGCCAGTATATGACTATTTCGGCGAAGAATATGATGCGGATCCAATTACCATGACGATAGAAGACGGCTGGATCACAGCAGAAGAAATTGAATAAGAAGAAACACAATAAAGACGGTATGTACTTGTTTCATAGGCATTCAGCTTAAGGAGCAGAACTGCCGTTTTTTCTATTATGTGCCTCTGGTATTTTATCCCGATGTATCTTCAGGCTGTAAATCCGGCAGGAGCAGTTTCCGATTTTGCAATGCTGCAGGTAGTGAAAACTGAAAGATCGGTAGTATAATAACGCGGTTGGAGAATGACATATGAAATCAATGACTTCGGGTTCACCCCTTAAACATATACTCATGTTTGCTTTGCCTTTGTTATTGGGAAATCTGTTCCAGCAGACCTATAACATGGTCGATGCGGCAATTGTCGGACAGACCCTTGGTACGGATGCTTTGGCGGCTTTAGGCTCTACCAGCTCCGTCCAGTTTCTTGTATTAGGTTTCTGTATGGGAATCTGTGCCGGTTTTGCGATTCCGATTGCCCAGTTCTTCGGAGCAGAAAAGTATGACACCATGCGCAAGACGGTTTTCAACGGCGGTGTCTTAAGCGGTGTTATTTCAATTGCGATGGCAGCTGCCACTGTACTTCTGTGCAGTACGATTCTGCGTCTGCTGCAGGTGCCGGCCAATATTTTTGACGGGGCATATCAGTATCTGTCCATCATCTTTGCAGGGATTCCTTTTACCATTCTTTATAACTATCTTTCCGGCGTCCTGAGATCTATCGGTGATTCCAAAACACCGTTCTATTTTCTGGCCATGAGTGCAGTTCTGAATATCTTTCTGGATCTTTTCTGCATTGTTGTTCTGCATTGGGGTGTTGCCGGTGCCGCAATCGCGACGATCTTTTCGCAGGCTGTTTCCGGCATTCTTTGCCTGATCCTGATTAAGAAGAAGTTTGAGATTCTGCATCTTCATAAAGAAGACAAACAGATTTCCGGCGAACTCATGAGCAGGCTTGTTTCTATGGGAATTCCGATGGGTCTGCAATACAGCATCACTGCCATTGGTTCCATGGTCATGCAGGCAAGCAACAATGCCCTGGGATCCATCTATGTTTCCGGTTTTACCGCAGGCATGAAGATCAAGCAGTTTATGATTTGTCCATATGATGCTTTGGCAACTTCCCTGAATACCTTTGTGTCACAGAACTACGGGGCAGGCAAGGCAGACCGGATTAAGAAAGGCATGTGGGCAGCTTTCTATGTGTCGATGATTTATGCAGGTCTTGCCTGCGTGATTATGGTCTTTGCGGGCAGGAATCTGTCCATGTTGTTTGTATCAGGAAGTGCTGAAAATGCGGATCTGGTTCTGGATGCTTCGGCAAAGTATCTTGCAAGAATGGGCTTGTGCTGGTGGGTGCTGGGCTTGCTCAACGAGTTCAGAAACGGAACCCAGGCACTTGGCTACAGCGGCAGAGCTGTAGTAGCCGGGGCAGTAGAAATGGTTGCGCGGATTACTGTTTCCTTACTGGCGGTACCGGTATTCGGATTTGACGGCATTACCTGGTGTGATCAGGCAGCCTGGGCAAGTGCAACTCTTTATCTGATTCCAATCTTCATCATTTCCTATCGTTCAGCCGTGATCCGGATGAAGACAGATGCAGCTTTACAGTAAGAAATCATAAAGTTCCAGATTTGAAACGGGATCTGGAATTTTCATTGATTTTGTTTGAAAGCGCTTGCATTTCTGACGGAAAACAGGTAGTATATGTGTAGCTACTAAAAGTAGTAATGTTGATCATTTTTTCTAAACTCCTTTCTTAGACAGAAGGCGCGTCAGAATCCCTTCAATTCACTGATGCGTCTTTTGTCGTTTTCAGAGGAAAAAAAGAAGAAGACATTTTTCTTCTTCCCTTAAACAATTTTTGTTGTCCACTTTGTGCAGTCAATGATATCTGTCGCAAAGCTCTGGTAGAATTCCGGCTCATGACAGACCATCAGGATGGAACCCTTGTATTCTGTAAGAGCTTTTTTCAAGGAATCCCTGGCATCCACATCCAGGTGGTTGGTAGGCTCATCGAGAATCAGAATATTGGCAGGTTTGTTCATGAGCTTGCATAATCTGACTTTTGCCTGTTCGCCGCCGGATAACACTCTGATCGGTGATTCGATATGCATGGTAGTAAGTCCGCATCTGGCAAGAGCAGACCGGCATTCATACTGACTCCACATGGGGAAAGTGTCCCGGATTTCCTGCAGGCATGTTTTCTCATCTTTCTGATCTGTTTCCTGTTCAAAGTCACCGATTTCAAGATAGTCATCTCTTTCAATTGTGCCGGCAAGCGAAGAAATCATATTGAGCAGGGATTTCAGAAGGGTAGTCTTGCCGATGCCGTTGGCACCAGTCAGGACAATTTTCTGTTTTCTTTCCATGGTAAAGTTGATTGGTTTTGATAGTGGTTCTGTATAGCCGATCACAAGATCCTTTGTTTCAAAGAGGACTCTGCCCGGGGTCCTGGCATTCTGGAAGGAAAATTCAGGTTTGGGTTTTTCCTGTTCCAGTTCAATCATGTCCATCTTGTCGAGTTTCTTCTGTCTGGACATAGCCATGTTTCTGGTCGCAACCCGGGCTTTGTTTCTGGCAACGAAGTCTTTGAGGTTGGCAATTTCCTTCTGCTGTCTTGCATATACGGCTTCTTTCTGGGCTTTCTGAACGGCATGGACTTCCAGAAAATTGTTGCAGTCGCCAGCGTATCTGGTCAGTTCTGCGTGGTTCATATAGTAGATGACATTGACAACATCATTCATGAATTCTGTATCATGGCTGATCAGAATAAAGGCATTTTCGTAATTCTGCAGGTGGGTTTTCAGCCAGGCAATGTGTTCCTGGTCCAGGTAGTTGGCAGGTTCATCCAGCAGCACAATTATAATTTCGCAAGAAGAATCCTGGTACGCTGGCCGCCGGAAAGGGCATTGACCTTTCTGTCTAAGCCAAGATCCATAATGCCTGAAGTTCTTGCGACTTCATCGATTTTTGCGTCGATCATATAGAAATCATGGGCAGTGAGAAGGTCTGCAATGGATCCGGCTTCTGCCAGCATTTCTTCCATGTGATCAGGGTCTTCTCCCATCTTCATATAGAGATCGTTCATCTTTTCTTCCATGGTGAAGAGTTCCTGGCAGGCGGATTTGAGAACATCCCGGATCGTCATGTCATCCGTTAATACGGCATGCTGGTCAAGATAGCCGGCTTTGACATTCTTTGCCCATTCAATTTTTCCCTGGTCAGGGACGAGCTTGCTGGTAATGATGGAGAGGAAGGTACTTTTTCCTTCGCCATTGGCACCGACTAAGCCGATGTGTTCGCCTTTGTTCATCCGGAAGGAAACGTTGGTCAGAATTTCTCTGTCCCCGAAGGACTGGTTCAGATTTTCTACTGTCAGAATGCTCATATCTACCTCACAATGAGGAGATGATACCATAATTCAGCGGTTTTGCCGGAAAGAAATATGGTATCCTTTTTGTAAACAAAGGGAGAAAAAGAATATGATTGATTTTCTGCTTGGCCTGCTGCCGATTATCTGGCTGGCTTTCGCTTTGATGGGATTGAAATGGCCTGCTTACAAGGCTGCTTTCGGATCATTGGTTTTATCTGCCGTATTAGCAGTTCTGAGATGGCATATGGGCATAGCTGATATGGCAGCTGCGGGTGTGGAAGGTTTCCTGATGGCCTTGTGGCCGATTATCATTGTCATCCTGGCGGCTGTATTTACTTACCGCGTGTCTTTGAAAACAGGCGGAATGGATGTCATCAAGCAGATGATTACTTCTGTCTGCTCGGATTCAAGAGTTCTTGTTTTATTGATTGCCTGGTGTTTCGGCGGTTTTATGGAAGGCATGGCTGGTTTTGGTACAGCTGTTGCGATTCCTGCTTCCATGCTGGTATCTCTTGGCTTTGATCCATTATTTTCGTGTCTGGTGTGCCTGATTGCCAATGGGGTTCCGACGCCTTTTGGTTCTATCGGGATTCCGACGGTTACATTGGCTAATTTACTGAGTCTTGAAAATGCACAATTGTCCTTTGTGACATCGATGCAGGAAGCTTTGTTTGTGATGTTGTGTCCGATCCTGATTGTTATGGTTACCGGCCATGGTCTCAAAGGCATGAAGGGCGTTGTCGGAATTACGATTGCTTCCGGGCTTTCCTTTATTGTGCCGCAGATTCTGGTTTCAAAGTTTATCGGAGCAGAATTGGCAGTTATTATCGGTTCCGTGTGTTCTTTGCTTGTAACAGTCATACTTGGTTCAAAGAAGAAACCGGATCCTGAATTTGCGATGGAAGTAAAGGAAAAGACACCATTGTCATTGAATGCCTGTCTGAAGGCCTGGTCGCCTTTCATTCTGATCTTTGTCTTCCTCTTATTGACAAGCAAACTGGTGATGCCGGTGTATTCCTTCCTGGCACAGTTCTCTTCCAAGGTGACAGTTTATACTGGTGAAAATCCTGGTTCTTTAACCTTCTCCTGGATCAATACGCCGGGTGTATGGATCTTTCTTTCCGCTTTGATCGGCGGTAAGATTCAAGGCGCCAGGGCATCTGACTTTGCCATCTGTCTGAAAGAAACTCTTCTGCAGATGAAGGAAACCATGATTACCATGTTGTGTGTATTGGGCTGTGCCAAGATCATGGGGTATTCCGGTATGATTTCTTCGATTGCAGCTTTTGCAATTTCTGCTACGGGTGCATTCTATCCGATCTTTGCGCCGTGGATCGGGGCTCTTGGCACCTTCGTTACCGGTTCCGGCACTAATTCCGGCGTGTTGTTCGGCGGTGTACAGATGCAGGCAGCAGATAGTCTGCAGGTTGATCCATATTGGATGGTTTCCCTCAATTCGCTTGGGGTCGCCGCCGGCAAGATGATGTCGCCGCAATCTCTGGCAATTGCCTTAGCATCCATTAACGGCAAAGGCAAAGACTCAGAACTGATGGGAAAGATTATGCCTTATGCCTTGTTCTTCCTGGTGCTGATGTCCCTGCTTGCATACTTCGGCACAAAGATCTTCGGCTGATGTGATTGAAAAAAAGAGGCATGTATGATTACAGATACAACGATTGCAAGAATTCATAAATTCACAACCGACAGGGATTGGGACCAGTTTCATTCACCTGCCAATTTAGCCAAGTCCATATCCATTGAAGCAGGAGAATTGCTGGAGTGTTTCCAATGGGATGAAGACCATTATAAGGAAGCAGACGTGAAGGAAGAATTGTCAGATGTCATGAACTATTGCCTGCAGATGTGTGACAAGCTTGGTCTGGATCCTGATCAGATTCTCAATGAAAAGATGGACCAGAATGAGAAAAAATATCCGGTCGACAAGGCAAAAGGGAACAGCCGGAAATATACGGAGCTTTGATGACGCATCTGGATGATGAGTTTGCTTATGCAGTTCTGGAAGCAGTAAAGGAAATTCCGGCAGGGAAAGTCGCTTCCTACGGCATGATTGCAGATCTGACCGGCTATCCGGAAAACAGCCGGCTGGTGGGCAGAGTTCTGCGCAATGCGGAATGGTACGGGAAGTATCCCTGTCACAGAGTGGTCAATCATTGCGGCAGACTGGCACCTGCTTTTGAATCACAACGAGAACTTCTGGAAGCAGAAGGGGTGACTTTCCGGGACGGGGATCACGTGGATATGAAGTTCATGTGGAAAAAAGAAACAGAATAAGAACAAATAATAGTACAGACAGAAAAAACAGACAGGAATTCATTGGTGTCCTGTCTGTTTTCATGTGTTTTCTGATATTACGCTTTGGTAATGACAGCACCTTCTTCAGAAGGCATTGCCTTGTATAAAGTCGGCCCGGATTGGCTGGAAGCTGTACAGAAAGTAAATTCAATGTTGGTACCGACACCGAAGTTTCCTTCTTTGTCCATCACGATCAGAGACATCGGCTGAGCGTAGCCGTTGCGTTTTTTCAGGCTCTGATCCAGGGTCATGACAGCTTTGTCAGCTGCTTCCTGCGCTGTATAGCCTTGTTTCATATAGAGAACGGCCGCAAAGGAAAGGGCACCTTTCATGATTTCTTCGCCCATGCCGGTACCGGCTGCTGCACCAATCTCAGAATCTGCGTAGAAGCCGTTGCCTGGAAGTGGTGTGTCACCGACTCTGCCTGGTTCCTTCATGAACAAACCGGAAGTAGAAGTAGCGGCGACGCATCTGCCGTTCTGCATGCCTAAGAAGCAGACAGTATCATGACCATCATAAGCAGAAAGCGGCTTCTTTCTTTTTTCAACTTCTTCTTCCCAGGATTTCTTACTTTCCTCAGTAAGATTGTCTCTTCTTTCAAAGCCGTGTTCAGCTGCAAATTTTTCGGCACCTGGACCAACAAGGAAGTTGTTGGCATCCCCTTTGACCAGACCATGTGCGACTCTGACGGCAGAGCGGAAACCTTCCATAGAACCAACGGCACCGAAGTGAAGCGTATCACCGTCCATAAAGCCGCCGTCGCATCTGACATGGCCTTCTCTGTCCGGTCCGCCGCCGAAGCCTACTGAGTGATATTCAGGGTTATCTTCGACATCATTGATGCCTTTCATAACTGCTTCATCCAGATTTTCCTGGTGTCTGAGAGCTTCGGCAGTAATGCCGCATCCCTTCAGAGACATTTCCCAGGTTGTAATGACTGCCCATTCCATATGTGAATCCTCCTTGTGCTGTATCTATCATACAACTTCAGGTCTTAGCTTTGTTCTGATTTCCAAAAGAAAAAGTGAAGAAGAATCTTTACTCATGAAAATCGTAGTGTTTCATTGTTTCAGGGGATTTGACGATGTGCTTTTCATAATAGCCGATCAGGTTTCCTTCTTCATCACGCAAAGCAACCATGTATTCATCCCGGTCGTATTTGTCGTTGTGAATCGTATAGATGATGTTGTGGTCTTTACTTTCTTTGAACCAGGCCAGGCCTTTGTATACCTTGTTCTGGCATTCTGTTCCAAGGAAGCGCATCATGCTGGTGCCGATCAGGGCTTTGCCGCCGCGTTTTTCATGGTGTCTGATCGCAGCCGGATTCATATAGATGATATTTGTGTCCAGATCACAGATGACAATTTCATTGACGTCCTGATCGATGATGCTTTTGAAATATTGCATGTTAATGTCTGTCATTTTATTTTTCCTTTCGCTTTTTATTTATTCTTTGTTTTTCTGAGATACAGAATCCCGATCGTCATCAGAATCGGGAAGATCATTGCGGCAGCCAGTCTGCTTTGGAGGGATCCGTTATTGGCAGAGGAAACCATGCCGGTGATGGTCGGGCCGAGAGAACAGCCGACATCTCCTGCCAAAGCAAGGAAAGAGAACATGGCAGTTCCTCCTTCCGGCAAAGCAGCCGAAGACAAAGAGAAGGTGCCCGGCCACATGATGCCTGCTGCAAAGCCGCAGATGCCGATTCCGGCCAGAGACAAAGCAGGCAGAGGTGAAAAAGAGACAAGCAGATAGCCGCCAATACACAGCAGGGAAGAAAAAAGCATATAGTTTTTCAAATTCATTTCCGGTCCGTGTTTGCCATAGATGGCACGGCTGGTTCCCATCAGAAAGGCAAAGGACATAGGTCCGGCAAGATCTCCGATTGTCTTGGCAACCCCCAGTCCTTTTTCGGCAAATGTACTGGCCCATTGGGAAACTGCCTGTTCACTGGCACCTGCACAAAGCATCATGACAAAGAACAGAAGGAAAGTTTTATTCGTCAGCAGGGTTTTCATCCCAACCGTTTGCCTGCCGGTAGATTCCTGGATGGAACGAACCGGAACCTGTGTAAACAAGAGGGCTGTTACGACAGGAAACAAACCCCAGAGCAGGGACATCACAGGCCAATGCTGAATGCCGATCGTCGCAAAGAACAAAGTAGAAAGGGCAATGACACCGACCTGGCCCCAGCAATAGAAGGAATGCAGAAGACTCATGGCAGCTTCCTTGTTGCCGCCTGGACAGGATTCTACAATCGGAGAAACGACGACTTCCAATAAGCCGCCGCCGCAGGCATAAACAATAACGGCAAGCAGAATGCCGATAAATGCATCTGAAAAGAGGTGCGGAAGAACGGCAAGAAGAATCAGGCCGGCTGCGCTGAGAATATTTGCCAGAACAGCACATGCTTTCATGCCGATCTGATCAACAAAAAAAGCAGACCCAAGATCAACCACCAGCTGCAGCGCAAAGTTGAAAGTAATTAACAAAGTGATTTTGGATAAAGGAATGCCGAACTGACTGGAGAAAGTCAGAAACAGAAGCGGTGCAAAGTTATTGACGATCGCCTGAACGATATAGGATGCAAAGCAGACATAGATAGTTGCCTGATAGTTGTGCAGTTTCTTCATAGTAATTTCCTGAAAACAAAGCAATTGTATCATTATTTGTGAATAATATAATTTATTTCCTTGCCTTGGAACTTGTTACGTGCTACCTTGTTAGTAGAAAATTGAATAATTCTTCGGGGCAGGGTGAAATTCCCTACCGGCGGTAAAGTCCGCGACCTGCATTGCAGTTGAATCGGTGCAATTCCGATACCGACAGTAAAGTCTGGATGGTAGAAGAACAAGTGAAATATCTTTTCGGATATGACATGTCCCGCTCAGATTTATGATCGGGATTTTTTCTTTGAAGAATTACTGAATTTTCAATTCATTCAAAGGAGATAAAAAAACATGAAAAGAGATTTTACAAAGAAGCTTGTGTATGCAGGCATGTTAACGGCTGCGGCCGGGGTGCTGATGGCATTCGAATTTTCCATTCCGATGATGCCGCCTTTCTACAAGATTGATTTTTCTGATGTGCCTTCCCTGATTGCCATCTTTACGATGGGTCCTGCAGCCGGAGCTGTGGTTGAAATTGCCAAGTTGTTAATCAAGATCATGATCAGTGGTACCAACACCATGTTTGTCGGTGAAATTGCCAATCTGCTGTCAGTTGCTTTCCTTGTCATTCCGGTCTGGTTTATCTATGACAAAGGCGGCAGAACTTTGAAGAGTGCCCTGCTTGCTTTGTCTGTTTCTGCGCTTTTGCGCACAGGCGTTGCCTGCTTTATGAATACTTATGTAACCCTTCCGATGTATGCAGCTGCAATGGGCTTGTCTGTTGATGAAGTTGTTCGGGCAGTTTCCAGTTTCAATCCGCATATTGTTGATCTGCGTACATTTATTCTTTTAGCAACGATTCCGTTCAACCTGATCAAGATCGGGCTCAATTCGGCGATCGGCTATCTCTTGTATGAAAGGCTTCTGAAAGCACATGCCCTCAAGGCTGTCACAGTGAAGAAGGAGACCGCATGATTCGTGAGTATCGTGAGCTGACCCGCAAGGAAATGGAAGCTGCTGACCGTGCGCAGACGCCTGTCATTATTCCTTTAGGTGCTCTTGAGCAGCATGGTTCCCAGGCACCTTTGGGAACAGATGCCATTATTGCGGAAGCTATGTGCAGAGAATTGAAGAAACAGCTGAATGAAAAGGAACCAGATGCGGATCTTCTCTTCTTCCCGGTTTTCCAGGTGGGTCTTTCCATTGAACATCTGGATTTCTGCGGTTCTGTTTCCTTTTCACCGGAAACGTATTACGCAATGTTAAAGGACGTTTGTCTTTCTTTGAAAAGACACGGCTTCAGAAAAATTATTTTCTTAGTCTGCCATGGCGGCAACCGGGCTCATGTTGATGTATTGAGCAGAGAAATGAGAGGGCAGGGTCTGTATGTTTTTGCCCTGAGTTCCGGTGCATTCTCTGATCCGCGTGTACAGGCAACGATTTCCTGCAAAAATGGTTTTGACTTCCATGGCGGTGAGATGGAAACTTCCATGGTTATGGCAGTGGATGAAAAACTGGTGCATCTGGAAGACAGTGAAGCCGGCTATCCGGCCTTCCATAAGCAGTTTTCTCACATCGGTATTTCCGGCAGTGCTGCTTTGAACTGGGTGGCAGATGATTGGAAAACAAAAGAAGGCAAACCAATCGGGATCGGCGGTGATCCAAAGGGGGCTTCCAAAGAGAAAGGGGAGATCATTCTCCAGGTCAGTGCAGAAGTTCTGGTACCTGCCATTCTTGAAATTGTGCATTTCCGTGTAAGTGAATAGACATCAGTTGTTTCTATGCTAAAATATTCTTAGTTAGACTATACTAACCAAGGAGAAACAAGCTATGGAAACAGCTATTATTGCAATTACAACTGTTGCTGCATTTGTAACTCTGCGGACAACGGTAAAAAAACACTTCTGATTTTTCTCTTAACGCGGCAGGCTGATTGCCTGCCTTTTGTAATATTTTTGTAAATTTTTTCTGTCAATAGTTTTCGATAATGTCCTGTAAAGGGTTAAAGATCAGCGGGAGATTTTCCCGCTTTTCATGTTCCATTTTTACCAAGATCATATTTT
>OMXQ01000069.1 GCA_900315065.1 uncultured Erysipelotrichaceae bacterium | reverse complement strand
TGAAATATCGAGATGTATTTTTACCAAGACATGAGTATTAATGCGGTTTTTGTGACTTCAGAGCTTAGGAATTACCAACACTCTGCAAATCTAGTCTTAAAATTAATAATTGTAAACCGGTTTATGCGTGAAAGTTTTCGCAAGCTTATTGACCCTCATGTAACAAACTAGTAAACTGAACATAGTGAATAAAAGCACAAATAGAAGGAGAAAATAAAAAAACATGAAAACTTTCACTTATCTATTAACTGATCCGGAAGGCCTTCACGCAAGACCTGCTGCCCGCATTGCTCAGACCTGCGTACAGCTGCAGTCTCAGGTTACCTTCAAATTCAACGGCCGTACAGCTAACGGCAACAACGTTCTCGAACTGCTGGCATTAGGTGCCAAAAAAGGCGATGAGCTGACTGTTACAATTGAAGGAAACGATGAAGAAGAAGCTTCCGAAAAGGTTCTTCATGATCTCCGTCATAAATCAGAACTGGATCATTCCGCACCTCTGAAGATCGCTTTCTTCGGAACCAAGGACTATGACCGCATCTTCTTCAGCCAGCTGGCTGATGATAAGGGACCAAGTGCTTATAACTGCGACATCCATTATTTCACATCCCGTCTGACACCTGAATCCGTCGGGCTTGCCAAGGGCTATGATGCTGTATGTATCTTCGTTAATGATGAAGCACCGCGTGAAGTTGTTGAAAAGCTCCATGATGAAGGCGTCAGATTGATTCTTCTGAGATGCGCCGGCTTCAACAACGTTGACCTGCAGGCAGCCAAGGAATACAACATTACAGTTCTGCGTGTTCCTGCTTATTCTCCATATGCAGTTGCTGAACATGCTATGGCAATTCTGCAGGCAGCCAACCGTCGTCTGCACAAGGCAACCGTCAAGGTCAAGGACAACAACTTCGCTTTGTCTGGTCTGCTGGGTCTGGATCTGCATAACAAGACAGCAGGTATCCTGGGTACCGGCCGTATCGGTCAGTGCATGGCCCGCATCTGCAAGGGCTATGGCATGAATGTCATCGGCTGGGATGCTTATCCTAACCAGAAGCTCGTTGATGAGGGTCTGCTGACATATGTATCCAAGGATGAATTGTTTGAAAAGGCTGATCTGATTTCCCTGCACGCACCTCTGATTATGGGTGAAGGCGGTACATATCATATCATTAACAAGGCAGCCATCGATAAGATGAAGGAAAACGTCATGCTGGTAAATACAGCCAGAGGCGGCCTGATTGATACCGAAGCTCTGATTCAGGGATTGAAGGAACGCAAGTTCCATGCAGTAGCACTGGATGTCTATGAAGGTGAAGATTCCAACGTCTATACAGATCATTCCGATGATTATCTCGATACAGATATCACGGCAAGATTGCTGATGTATCCGAATGTTGTACTGACCAGCCATCAGGCCTTCTTCACACGTGAAGCTCTGCAGTCCATTGCCGCAATTACAATGGAAAATGCAAGAAACTTCGCAAGAGGCAGAGATCTCGGCAACGCCGAAGTCAGGGCAAAGTAAAATCTTTCAGAAAAACAACGGGAAGAAGAGCAGTTCCTCTTCCTTTTTTTGCACTCAGGAGACAAAATGCGTAGAATATACACAAGCGTAAATGAGGATGAATTATGAATACAGAAAACATCAGATTGATTGTCTGTGACATTGATAACACCCTGATTCCCGGGGGAAAACAGGCTTTGTCAGACCGCAACAGAGAAGCTTTGCAAAAAGCAATTGACAAGGGGATCAAAGTCATGATCAATACCGGCCGCCATTATACATTTCTGCAGCCTTCTTTGTTTGACGATCTGCCGATGGAAATTATCGGTACAATCAATGGTGCCTGTCTCACGGACAGAAATGGAAAAGTACTGGAAAAACATCCGATGACAAAGGAAAACATGGATGCGATCACAAAAATCTGTGTTGAAAACCAGATCGGTCTCGGCTTCAAGTTTGAAGACCGCATTGTTACCTACGCATGTCACCAGAAATTCATGGACGGTTATGTCCAGAAGGGAGCACCGTGGGAAAGTACCGTACTTGATGATACGAAAAACAGAAATCATCATGAAAAGTACGGCTACCCGCTTGGTACCTTTATTGTCGGAGATGAAAATGTCATTGCCCCGTTTACAGATAGTATTCCCGGCATCGTTTTTGCCTGGTCTTTCCGCAACGGCTTTGATGTCTTCCTGAAAGACGTAACCAAAGCAACCAGCGTGGAAGCTGCGCTGAAGTATTACAACCTGACATGGGACAATGTCATTGCCTTCGGGGATGCCGGCAATGATACGCCGTTTATCGAACCAGCTGCGATCGGGGTGGCTATGGGTAATTCCAAAGATGACGTCAAGGCGCATGCAGATCTCGTGGCACCGGATTGTGCAGATGACGGCGTTGCCCTGGAACTGGAAAAACTCGGTATTATCTGAAAAGGAATTAAGGAAAATGAAAATCAGGAATGCATTATGTGCGGCAGCACTCATTCTGGCAGGATGCGCAGCGCCGCAGAAAGCAGAAACAAAGGAAACAAGCTTCAAGACAGAATATGAAGCCCTGAACGGAAAAACCAACAAGGAAGGCAGGGAACACAGGACCATTGAAATTCCGGATGACAATCCTTTTGTCATAACAACTGGCGAAGATATTGTAAAGAAAGTGGATGACAAGGAAACTTTCTATGTCTATTTCGGAGATCCTATGTGTCCATGGTGCCGCTCTGTAATTGAAGAATTATGTAAAGTCGCAAAGAAAGAAGATATTCAGACAATTTATGCCGTGGATATCTGGGATGAAGAAGGAAATGAAATCTTCCGCAACAAGTATGAGCTCAAAGACGGTGAATTGAAAGAAACTGTCAAAGGAACGGATGCGTATTATACGCTTGTCAAAGACTTTGACAACGTCCTGAAAGACTATTCTGTCAAGGACAAAAACGGTACCAGCTATGCAGTTGAGCAAAAGCGGATCTTTGCGCCGGATCTGGTGGCTGTTAAGGACGGCAGGGCGGCTGCCATGGCACAGGGAATTTCTGAAAAGCAGGAAGACAGCCGTCAGGAACTGACTGATGAAATACGTCAGGATGAAGATAATCTTTTCAAGGAATTCTTTGAAGAAACAAAATAATAATATCTCAGGAAATGACAAAGGAGTGCACAGGCGGCACTCCTTCTGCTTAAAGATTGAGAATGATCAGCAGGATCAGAATTCCCCAGAAGATAAAGGCGAAAGGGCTTCTGAATAAAAAGCCCAGTATTCTGAAAGGTAGCTCGATCATCGCTGTCAGGATCTTCAGAAAGATCCAGAGAATTCCCAATACAAGTAAAAATGTAAGCATATCTTATTCCTCATTCCTTTTTTTCCGGCAGGGAGATGATATCATTCTGGAATCTTGAAAGGTGTTCATATGGAAGAATGAATCTGCCCCTATAGAAGCCGCAGGCATCATTCATGACCTGAGAATTCAGGGCGGTAAACATGTTTACCCATACTTTGGTCAGATCAAGATCCCGCAAAGCATTTTCTCTTTCACATGCTTCATCAAAATACTGATTTGATCCAGGCGGTACAAGTGCCCGTCGAGCGCGTCTGTTTTCCTGATATTCTTCATACAGCATGTGGTTGGCATTGCCGATTTCTGCCTGGTCATCCATCGCTTTGGTACGCAGCTGGATTTCAAAATAGATCTTCGCTTCCGTATCGAAGTAAGTAATATGCAGAGACTGGTAGCCGGTGGATTTTGGATAAAGAAGATAATCCCGGTAATAAGAACGTGCTTCTTCACTCAAAGGAGAATGACTCAGATCCTGCTGTTTGCCGGACGGCTGGGCGATAAACCCGTATTTTTGTAAGAATCCAGGTAAAGCATTGGCAATCTCATAAAGATACTGCTTCTCGATCTCCTGCTTGCTTTGGCCCGGCTTGAGATGACAGACCGGAAATTCAATGACATAACGATACGCAATCAGGTCACGGAAATGAAGCAGGATTTCACTCATCTGGGAAATAGTCGGTTCCGCCAGGTTGTGTTTTCTGGCGTGGTAAATCTGCTGCAGAATATAACCATTGTATTTTTCTTCCGTACGGACCAGAGATTTGATACGGCCGCGGAAAGTAAAGGCAAGAAACGGATATTTTCCGGTCAGGTATTTATAGAATTTCAGAAGCCGCTGGGATTGGGAAGTCAGGAATTCATTATGCTCAAGCAGATCAATGTAGTGATAAAGAAAATCGGCATGAAGCTGATCTACCGGATTCTTTGTCACGGAAGCACTTTCCTTTAAGTCACCGGCATATTCGTGCAGAATCTTAAGCACGGTATTGCCGTCATAAAGATAATCATTCAGCTTGATCAGGTCTGTTTTTTCAGGCATAAGCGTTCTTCCTTTATAAATTGAATATATCAGAAAACAGGAAAAAGAGGACAATGCAGGGAATTTGTCTTCATATTTTGTGCAGACTGTTCTGTAACAAATTTTCATCCGACTTGTTTATTATATTTTTTCCATGACTGTTTCAGAAACAGGAATTGAGAGAAATTACTATGTTACTGCATGGCAAAGGTGTAATATTCTGATGTTGAAAATCAGGCAGAAAGAGAAAGTATCAGAGAATATGGAAAATACAGATATCAGAGCACTTGTGCAATTCAGTATTCTGGACGGCTTGTACTGGGCCTTCTTTGCGGCGTATGCCGGTTATATTACAGCGCATTTTCTCAACTGCGGCTTGTCTTCTGCTGCTTTGAGTTTAGCGCTTGCGGTCTTTATGGCTTTTTCCTTTGCCGGTTCTTTTTTCTGGGGTTCTGTGTGTGACAGAAAAAAGACCAACCGGAAAGTTTTCCTGGGGGAATTTACAGCTGCCCTCATTGCCGGCTTGTTAATTTATCAATTAGCATATTTCAATGTCATGATTGCAGCTTTTCTTTATCCTCTTTTTGGTTTTCTGGTTTCTCCGCTTGGTTCAAATCTGGATGCCTGGATGCTGCGGTCCTTTCATCATGACGGGGCAGTATATGGCAAAGCGCGCTCTATCGGTTCGGCAGGCTACGCAGTCGCAATGTTGATATGCGGTCAGATCATCGCCAGAGCCGGTTATAAGATGCTGCCTCTCATGACCCTTGTCTTTGCCATTCCTGTATTGTTACTGGCAGGTGTGATCCGTGAGACGCCTTATGAAAATCACCTGGCAGCTGGTGAGAAGGCAGATATGAAGCAGCTCTTCAAAGTTGGTCCTTATATCTTGTTATTAGTCATTCTGTTCCTGACAGGACTTGCCATGGCGCCGATCAATAACCTCAAGATTGTATTGATTCAGAGCACTGGCGGCGATGTATCCATTCTCGGCATTGATCAGTTCCTGGGCGTTATGGTCCAGGCGGCAGCTATTTTCTTCTCCGGAAATCTCAGAACCATCAAGCCGAAGTTGCGTCTGTTCCTGATGTCAGTATTGGTATTGGCTACGATGTTCTGTACAGCTCTGGCCTGGTCGCCGTTATTGATTATTGCCGGTACCATGTTATCCAACCTGTCTTATGGAATTATGCTGCCGACACAGAGAGAAATTACTGAAGACTATGTGCCTTCTGCGCTGATCACAACTGCTCATTCTCTGGCAGATGCCATGTTCGGTTCCTTTTCCGGCGTGATTGCCTTGCTGTATTCAGGCTTTGTTATGGATACGTTCGGAGCTAAATCGGTTGCAGTACTGGGCGGCGTCATCATGATTGTACCGATTTTAATTGCTCTGATTGCATTGTTGAAAAGAAATAATAATCAGTAACAGAAACAGAAAAAATAATTCAGAAGGGAAAAGCAGGTGGACGGATGTCCTCTTGTTTTTCATATCCTGTTTGACACACAGGCGGATCTGTTCATCAAATATGGGCCTGGTATTTGGTAAAATAACCGGGTATCAGGTGATGAATATGAGTGAAAAGTTTGAATGGATTGATAATATCCCGACTGGTCAGGCGGGATTGAATATTACTCCCGGCTGCATGGTCCTGGAAGGCGGTGCCTTCCGCGGTCTTTATACCCAGGGTGTTCTGGATTATCTGATGGAACATGATATCAACATGCAGACAACCATCGGCGTATCTGCCGGTGCCATGGGCGGCATGAGCTATGTTTCCGGCCAGATCGGCAGAAGTGCAAGGGTAAATCTTCTGTATCGTCATAACCAGAAGTATGTGGGTCTTGGCGCAATGGCAAAAGACCACGGCATTACCGGCTTTACTTTCCTCTTCGGAGATATTTCAAAGAAATATCCGCTGGATGAAGAACGGTTCAATGATCCGGAAAAGAGATTTGTTGTTGAAGCTACCAATGTTAAAACAGGCAGACCTGTCTATTTTGAAAGAGGAAAGTGTTCTGATATTTATAAAGCAGTGCAGGCTTCCGCTACTGTTCCTTATGTTTCCGAACCAGTTGAAATTGATGGGGAAAAGTATCTGGACGGCGGCGTCAGTGTCAAGATTCCGTATGGCTGGGCAATTGAAGAAGGCTATGAAAAAATTGTTGTTATCCGCACCAGAGACAGAAGCTACCGCGGTGACATTACCAGACAGCATCGTATCCTGAATCGTGCTTACAAAGATTATCCGGAAGTTGAACAGGATCTTCTGACAAGCAATGCCCGCTACAATGTATCGCTGAATACGTTGGATGAGCTGGAAGCTTCCGGCAGGGTATTTGTCTTTGTGCCAAGTGAGCCGATTACGATCTCCCGTTTTGAAGGAGATATCAATGCACTGGCTGATGTGTACTGGCTTGGATATCATGATGCGAGAAAAAACCTTGCTGCTTTGAAGAAGTATCTTGCCAGATAACTGACAAGATTAAAGCAGAAAAGAATATTGCAAAAAAAGGAGAATGTGAGTACGCATTCTCCTTTATCTGATACTGAGACTATCATCTGAATTAATACAGAGCTTTCTGCAATCTGTCAAAGGCTTCCTTTACTCTGCTTGTCGGAAGCGCAAGATTCAGACGGATTCCATAAGTACCGTGGAATGGTCTGCCGTCCTGCCAATAGACGCCGACTTCCCATCCCTTCTTCAGAAGAGCATCCATGTCAAGGTTGTTTGCCTTGCAATAGTCTTCGCAATCCAGGAAGAGCATATATGTACCCTGCGGTCTGGATACTTTGATGCCCTTGAAGTTATTTTCAATGAAGTCGCAGGCATATTTTGCATTTGCACTCAATACTTCTCTGAGTTCATCCAGCCACTTCATGCCGCCTTCTTCATAAGCGCCGATCAAAGCATACATAGAGAGGACATTCATGGCATTGTAGTGGGAAAGGGAGCTTTCCTTTTCAATTCTTTCGCGCAGCCACGGATTGTAGATGATGTGATAGGAACCGATCAGGCCGGCCAGGTTGAAGGTCTTGCTTGGGGCATAGAAAGCAGCTGTATGGTCATGAGCGTACTGGTTGACGGACTGTACAGGCAGGTGCTTGTGGCCGTCCAGCATGATGTCGCTCCAGATTTCATCAGCGATGATCCAGACATTGTGCTTTTCAAAGATTTCCATAACCTTTTCAAGTTCTTCTCTTGTCCAGACTCTGCCGCACGGGTTATGAGGATTGCAGATGATGGCGACGTGAATCTTGTTGTCGACGATCTTCTTTTCCATGTCTTCATAGTCCATCTGCCAGACATTGTTTTCATCCTTGTGAAGCTGGGAGTGGATGATGTGATAGCCGTTGCCTTCCAGGGAATGGGTAAAGCCGATGTAAGTAGGGGAATGAACGAGAACATTGTCGCCTCTTGAAGCCAGAACGTTGACAGCGGATATCACACCGCCCAATACACCATTTTCATAGCCGATGTTTTCAGCTTTCAGTCCCTCAACGCCATTGCGTGTTTTCTGCCAGTTGATAATGGCATCGAAGTATTCTTTTCTTGGTTCAAAATAGCCGAAGTGAGGAATTTCAGTTCTGCCGATGACAGCCTTCTGAATGCCCGGGTAAACAGGGAAGTTCATGTCGGCTACCCACATTGGGATGATGTCATAGCCTTCTTTGGCCTTGACGCCGTACTTGCCTTCATTCGGCAGGTCTACCGCAATGGCATCCTGTCCTCTTCTGTCGAGAATCGTTGTGAAATCATAAGTCATAGTTTTTTCTGTCCTTTCTGAAGTAATCATAATCTTCATTCCTGAAATCATGAATCTTGTGTTTTTTATTGGTTAAGGGATTGCGGAATTCTATTTCATATGCCCATAAATCCATCTCTTTGAAGTCGCGGGAACGGGTACCGTAGAGCGGATCATTGACAATCGGAAAATTCTTTGAGGCAAGATGGACTCTGATCTGATGAGTACGTCCGGTTTCCAGTTCGCATTTCATCAAAACGTAGGGACCCTTCTGATCAAGACACGTGACTTTTGTCAAAGCGTCTTTGCCGGTTGGCGAGATCCGGTAGCGGTTGGAGTTGTGGCGGTCTCTTCCCAAAGGTTCATGAATGGTCATCTTTGTACCAGGTGCGCAGTTTCCTGTGCAGATTGCTAAATATGTTCTATGAATTTTCTTTTCAGCCAGCTGTTTGTCAAACCAGGGCTGAAAGAAAGGAATTTTTGAATACAGGACCAGGCCCTGGGTATCTTCATCAAGCCGGTGGATGGGTCTGACCGGGGCATGTATGTGATGATTGAGCTGATATCTTGCGGCAAGTGCATTCAGACAGTTTGTCTCTTCCGGGGAAGAGTGAATGATTATGCCCGGATCTTTATGGACGATATAAAGAAATGCGTCTTCATAAACGACTTTGCATTCATTTTCTGCCGGTGCCCAGTCGACGTCTTCTTCTTTGAAAAGCAGGGTTAATTTTCCCTGCAGAGGTTCCTGGAGACTGGTAACAGGCATGTCATTAAGAAGCAGCTGTTTGTTCTGCACAAGCAGGTACTTGTTCTTCCGCGATTGGCAATAGGCATCCAGGAAAGCATCCAGAGTGTCATAGCCGTGAACTTCTTCAATCTCCAGTTTTTCGTCATCAATCCTGTATTTCACAGATTTTATTCTAGCAGAATTTACGTGGAAATATTTCATTTACAGACATTCATGTTTCTGATTTTCAGACAGCTATGAAAATTATTACAATGCTTGTGAGGAAGCAGGATGTGCTATATTTACTAGAACTATGAACACACCGGAAACAAAAACCTATCTTGCCATTGATCTCAAGAGCTTTTATGCCTCCGTTGAGTGCCAGGAAAGAGGCCTGGATCCGCTTAAGGCCAATCTTGTCGTAGCGGACGCAAGCCGGACGGACAAGACCATTTGTCTTGCCGTTTCACCAGCTCTCAAAGCTTACGGCATCCCGGGCAGAGCGCGTCTGTTTGAAGTCAATCAGGCAGTGAAGCAGATCAATCAGAAAAGACAGCGCAATGCCTATTGTCAGACTTTTACCGGCTCCAGCATGGACGCGGATGAACTGGCTGCTGATCCCAATCTGAAACTGGACTTTCTGGCTGCTACGCCCCGGATGTCTTTGTATATTCAATATTCTTCTCATATCTATAATATTTATCTCCGTTATATTGCCCCGGAAGATATTCATGTCTATTCCATTGATGAAGTTTTCATCGATGCGACGCATTATTTAAAGCTTTATCACAAAACGCCGCACGAACTGGCCCAGACTTTGATTCTGGAAGTGATGAAGGAAACCGGGATTACGGCAACTGCCGGTATTGGTACCAACATGTTTCTGGCAAAGTGCGCCATGGATATTGTTGCCAAGCATATTCCTGCTGACCAGTACGGGGTCAGAATTGCAGCTTTGGATGAATATTCTTTCCGGAAACAGCTATGGACGCATCGGCCGTTAACGGATTTCTGGCGGATCGGTCCCGGTATTGCAAGAAGACTGGAAAACGAAGGCATATATACGATGGGAGATATTGCACGCTGTTCGATCGGTTCCTTTGAAGACTATTACAATGAAGATCTCCTCTATCAGATGTTCGGTGTCAATGCAGAACTGATCATAGACCACGCATGGGGCTATGAACCTGCGGGCATGAAAGATATCAAGTCCTATTCCCCGAATGATCATTCCAAAGGCATCGGCCAGGTTTTATCCAGACCGTATTCCTATGAAGAAGGGGAAGTCATCGTAAAAGAAATGACAGATCAGCTTTCTTTGAAACTTGTCGATCGGAATCTTGTCACGGACTTTTTCGGATTGGCAGTCGGCTATGATGCCATTTCTCTGGAAGAAGACGAAGATTATAAAGGCGATGTCTCCATTGATTTCTATGGAAGAGCAGTCCCGAAAGGAAACCATGGTGCCGTGCATCTGGATCGGAAAACGGCTTCTTCGGAATTGCTCAGAGCAGCAGCTTTGAAGATTTATCATGCAAAGATCAATAAGAAGTTATTTATACGCCGGATTAATGTAGTGGCAATTAATGTGACTGCTTCTACCGCTATGGATAATGTATCCCAATCGTATCGGCAGCCGAGTCTTTTTGAAGCTGACAAAAGCGAAAGTGATCTTAATTTCAAATATGATCTAGAAAAGGAAAAGAAAGTACAGCAGGCAATTCTGGAAATCAAGAAAAAATACGGGAAGAACGCTGCCGTCAGAGGCATGGATTGGGAAGAAGGCGCAACCACCAGAGAAAGAAACCAGCAGATCGGAGGACACAAGGCATGAGAAGAGTTTCTGAAAACCCGAATGATCCGCATCGCTATGATGACATGCTCAACATGGAGCACCATGTTTCCGGAACGCACCGCCATATGTCAATGGCTAAAAGAGCTGCCCAGTTTGCGCCTTTTGCAGCTCTGGAAGGGTATGAAGCTTCCATCATTGAAACGGCAAGACGCACCCAGCCTCGGATTGAACTGAGTGAAGGAGAAAAGGAAGAACTTAGTGAAAAAGTAACCGGCCTGCAGAAAATCATCCGCACCTGCCCGTTAGTTTCCGTAACGTATTTTGAAGAAGATGAAACCAAGAGCGGGGGTCAGTATCTGACTATTGAAAAAAAGGCGGTCAGGCTGGATCTCTATAACCGGCAGATTCTTTTTGAAGACAAAAGCATTGTCAATTTGGATGATATCATTGCAATGCATATTCCGGCTTTGGAAAATGAGGAAGAATAAAGATCTGATTTCCACAAGCTGGAATCAATGAAACTGATCCATGTGATACGATTATCTCCGTAAGAAAGAAGAAAAATATATGAAAAAAGGACCGACGTTTCGCTACGGCCTGATCCAGGCAGGTTATTGGATGGATTACCTGGTCATCGCTTCTTTTGCGGCTGTGTTCTTAGGCGGCAGAGGATTTACTACCGGCCAGATCGGCACTCTGATGGCAGTTTCTGCTTTATTGTCCTGTGTTCTGCAGCAGGTATCGGGTACAATTGCGGACAAGTATGAACGCATTCCGCTCAAGTATCTTGTTTCTTTGTTTATCGGTGTCTGCGTGCTTTCCTTTGCGGCAATGATGATATTGCCGCACGGAATCATGGTTACCGCTGTCTTCTATATCACAGCTTATTCTCTGCAGGCAGCTCTGGCACCTTTGATCAGTTCCCTGTGTCTGCAGTTTTCCAATAACAACTACGATATCAATTTCGGTCTTGCAAGATCGATGGGATCCTTCGGCTATTCCCTGGCAGCCTTTCTGATGGGCTATATTACAGATGCGTTCGGACCTGAGATCATTCTGCCGATCTATATCGGTATTTATGCGGTTGTCCTGGTTCTTCTGTTTTTATTTCCAGTACCGCAGAAGGATGCTGATGCGAAGATTGTGGCAGGAAATGAATTATTAGAAGATGAACAGCCTTCCTCGATGCGGCAGTTCTTCCATAAATATCACCGTTTCACAGTCTTCATGGTCGGGATTATCTTTGTCTGGTTCGGCAATTCTCTTTTATCTACGTACATGATCTACTTCATTCAGGATCTCGGCGGCACCAGTGCAGATATGGGCCTTGCCTTATCCATCATGGCTTTGTCAGAAATTCCGGCGGTTATGTTCGGTTCCAATATTATGAAAAGGATCGGAGCAGGAAATATGTTACGGATCAGTGCTGTCGGCGGCATTGTCAAATCCTTCCTGTTCTGGATTGCGATGAATGTTACTTTCTTTACCTGGCTGAACGTAACTCACTTCTTCCTGTCTGGTTTCTATCAGGTATCTGCTGTGTATTACGGTTATGCCATTGTCGGCGAAAAGGATATTGTCAAAGGCCAGGCTATTATGGGTATTGCGGCTACAGGCGTCTGTGCCATGGCAGCCAATTATCTGGGCGGGCTGATGATTGAGATCATGCCGTTAAAGTCTATCCTCTTCCTGTGTGTGGTGACCAGTGTGATTGGTGCAGTGATCTTCTTTATCGCAACAGATCCGAAACGCTTTAAGAATGAAGTTGTCCGTAAGATCTGAAAAAAGAAATCGTACATGCATAAATGAAAAGTATCTTCTCTTCTGAAAAAGAAAGAAAAGATATTCGCTATGTTCGAGCTAAGTGTTGGTCCCGGTATCTGAATTAGTCTCCGCAAATATGCCATAGTGGTATTCCTCGTAGGCCGTGCGGAGATCTATCG
>OMXQ01000026.1 GCA_900315065.1 uncultured Erysipelotrichaceae bacterium | reverse complement strand
CTCAATTCTACACGGTTACCGGACCGATACTAAACCCGGTAGAGAAAGGAGACGCATACAAGTTATGCTTGGCTGGATGAGCCTAATTTGTATATACCATTTATGAAAGCATTGGAAACATTGGCACCGGTATTCTTCATGTTATTATTGGGCTTTATTGCAAGAGTAAAGCACTGGATTACGCCGGAACAGAAAGAAGGCGCAAACAAGATTGTCTTCTCGATATTATTTCCGGTTCTGATCTTTTCTCTGATCGCAAATGTTTCTTTTGAGACCAGACATATCTGGATCATTCTTTATGTCTTTGTCTGCTTCATGCTGGCATTAATTATCGGTAAGTTAGTTACGACGTTTACAGGTAAGAAGTATGGTAAGTTTTCTCCGCACATGATTACTGTCGTTGAAGGCGGCAATGTTGCGCTGCCTTTGTATCTTTCCATCGTCGGTTCTTCCAGCAACACGGTCATCTTTGATATTGCCGGCACAATTACCGCCTTTGTTGTCTTCCCGGTTCTCATCGCAAGAGAGACGGCAGAGAACGCCTCAGCAGGTGACATAATGAAGAAGATCTTTACCAATTCCTTTGTGATTGCCGTCATTGCAGGCTTATTCCTGAATCTGACCGGGTTATGGGGCACCCTTCTTTCTTCATCATTCGGTCCGTCAGTTACAGCAGTCTTTGATATGGCAACCAAAGGCATTGTCCCGATGATTCTGTTTATTCTCGGCTATGAATTGACGGTTGATCAGAAGATGCTGGGATCGATCATGAAACTGGCATTGGTTAAAACAGTACTGGCAGTTCTGATTATTCTCGGTTTCTTTGTCTTATTCCCGTCTTTGATGAAAGATCCGGTCTTTATGATAGCGCCGATTATTTATTTCTTCTCGCCGACCGGTTTCGGCCTGATTCCGATTATCAATCCAGTGATGGAGACAAGCGAAGAGAAAGAGTTTGCGTCTGCTTTTGTTTCTCTGTATATGAGCATTACTCTGATTGTTTATACCATTACCGTCCTGTTTATTGCCTGATTTACTTTGTTTGTATTCTGCATCTCTTCGGAGATGCTTTTTTCTTTCTGGTTTTTCGCATAATAAAAGAAAGAGGGGATGCCTCTTTCTTGTGTGATTGATGTATTGTCTTACCTGGAAAGGATTTCAGTAACTTTTTCAACGATATCAGCTGTCCTGATATCTTCTTTTTCACTGGTTCTGCTCTTGAATTCAACATTGCCGTCCTTGATGCCTTTGCCGACAGTGATTCTGTAAGGAATACCGATGAGTTCCATATCCTTGAACTTGACGCCAGGTCTTTCATCTCTGTCGTCGAGAATGACATCATATCCCTTGGCTGTGAGTTCATCATAGATACGGTTGGCTTCCGCAACCTGAGCTTCGTCCTTCATAGAGATGATGACGATCGCTACCTGATAAGGAGCTACATTGACCGGCCAGTTGATGCCGTTTTCATCAGCGTTCTGTTCAGCTAAAGCTGCCATTGCACGCGCCGGGCCGATACCATAGGAGCCCATCCATACATCCTGGAGCTTGTTGTTCTGATCCAGATACTGGAGACCCATAGCCTTGGAATATTTTGTACCGAGCTTGAAGGTATTGCCAACTTCAATACCATGTGCAAAGTGAATTTTGCCGCCGCAGACAGGGCATGTGTCGCCTTCCATAATATTTCTGAGGTCGCCGACCTTATCAATCTTCATGTCTTTCTGGTTGACGCCTGTGTAGTGGTAGCCTGTCTTGTTTGCACCGACGATGAAGTTCTGCATATAGGTAACTTCTTCATCAGCGTAAAGCGGACACTTGATATTGATTGGACCGGCAAAGCCGATATCAGCACCAGTTGCTTCTCTGACCATTTCCGGCTCAGCCAGTTCTACATCGGTTGCGTTGAGGAACTTTCTGAGTTTGGTTTCATTGACATCTCTGTCGCCTCTGACCATAACTGCAGCAGCCTTGCCGTCAACGTTATAGATCAGGGTCTTTACGAAGTGCTTGGCGTCCTTATGGAAGAAGGATACAACTTCATCAATCGTTCTGCTGTTCGGCGTTTCAGCAAGCCTGAGTTCTTCTTCAGGTTCCTGAACTTCCGGCTTTTCCGGAACACAGGCAGCCACTTCAATATTGGAAGAAAGACCGCACTTGTCGCAAAGAACCAGAATATCTTCACCTAATGGCGTTACAGCCTGGAATTCTTCGGAAAGCAGACCGCCCATAATACCTGTATCAGCTCTTACGATCCGATAGTTGAGGTGGAGCCTGTCCATGATGTTCTTGTAAGCATTGAACTGCTTCTGGTAAGCAGCATCCAGACCTGCTTCATCCTTATCAAATGTATAGGCATCCTTCATGATGAATTCACGGGTTCTGATCAAACCATATCTAGGTCTAGGTTCATCACGGAACTTTGTCTGCATCTGATACAGAGAGAAAGGCATATCCTTGTAGGATCTGATCTTCATCTTGGCTGCATTGGCAAAGAGTTCTTCATGGGTCGGCCCCAGTACATAAGGCTGGCCTTTTCTGTCCTTGAGAGAGAACATGGAAGAACCAAAACCTGCACGTCTGCCGGAAGCAACATAGACATCTTCCGGAATCAATGCCGGCATCAGGAGTTCCTGGCAGCCGGTTTTATCCATTTCATCACGGATAATAGCCATGATTTTATTCATTACTTTGAGACCAAGCGGCATCATCATATAGACGCCGGCAGAGCTCTTCCTGATGTATCCCGCTCTGACCAGAAGGTTGGAGCTGACGGAATCTTCATCCTTCACATCTTCACGAAGGGTATAAAAGAAACTGTTTTTTAACTTCATCTTTATTTTTCTTCCTTTATTAATCTGTTTGATTATACCATCGAATTTTACTTTACGAAAAAGGTTTTCTTACATATAATATGGACAAATTAAATACATGGAGGAAAACAACAGAATGGCAAAGTTCTACGATGAACCATCACATACTTTCAGTGAGTATCTTCTGATTCCAGGTTTCACAGACAGGAATAACATTCCTGAAAACGTTTCTCTGAAAACACCGCTTGTCAAATTCAGAAAGGGTGAAGAACCAGCAATCTCTCTGAATATTCCGATGGTTTCTGCAGTCATGCAGTCTGTTTCCGGTGACAGACTTGGTATCGCTCTTGCCAAGGAAGGCGGCATGTCCTTTATTTACGGCAATCAGTCTATTGAAAGTGAAGCTGCTATGGTTGCACGCGTCAAGAACTACAAGGCAGGTTTTGTTATTTCCGATTCCAATATTACTCCGGATGCAACATTAAAAGATGTTCTTGCATTGCTGGAAAAGACAGGCCACAGCACAATGGCTGTTACCGATGACGGCACCGCAACCGGCAAGCTGCTTGGTATGGTTACAAGCCGTGACTATCGTATTTCCCGCATGACTGGCGAAGAAAAAGTCAGAGATTTCATGACACCGAGAGAAAAGCTGGTTGTCGGCGGCAAGGATACAACTTTGACTAGTGCAAATGATCTTATCTGGGACCACAAGCTCAATCAGCTGCCGGTAGTCGATGAAAATGATCATCTGATGTATCTGGTATTCCGCAAGGACTATGATTCTCATAAAGAAAATCCAAATGAACTGCAGGATGAAGAAAAGAGACTCATGGTTGGTGCCGGCATCAATTCCAGAGACTATGCGGAAAGAATTCCGGCTCTGGTCAAGGCTGGCGTTGACTGCATCGTCATCGATTCTTCCGAAGGTTATTCCGTATGGCAGTCTGATACGATCAAATGGGTCAGAGAACACTATGGCGACACCGTCAAGATCGGTGCCGGCAATGTCGTTGACGGTGAAGGATTCAGATATCTGGCTGATGCAGGTGCTGACTTTGTCAAGATCGGTATCGGCGGCGGTTCCATCTGCATTACCCGTGAAACCAAGGGTATCGGCAGAGGCCAGGCAACAGCAGTTATCGATGTAGCCCGCGAAAGAGACAAGTATTTCGAAGAAACAGGTGTTTATGTTCCGATCTGTTCTGATGGTGGCATCGTTTATGACTACCACATTACATTGGCTTTGGCTATGGGTGCTGACTTTGTCATGTTAGGCAGATACTTCTCCCGTTTTGAAGAAGCACCAGGCCAGAAGCTTGTCGTTAACGGCAACACTGTCAAGGAATACTGGGGCGAAGGTTCCGCCAGAGCCCGCAACTGGGGCAGATATGATCTAGGCTCCGGCAAGAAGAAGCTTGCCTTTGAAGAAGGCGTTGATTCCTATGTTCCTTATGCAGGTCCTCTGAAGGACAATGTCAGTATGACAACATTGAAGATCAAGGCAACCATGTGCAATTGCGGCGCATTGACAATTGCTGAACTGCAGAAGAAGGCCAAGCTGACATTGGTATCTTCTACTTCCATTGTCGAAGGCGGTGCTCATGATGTTATCGTCAAGAACAACGATAACAGCTATAACAAGTGATCATTGTTTTATAATTTCAATTCTGAAAGAGTCCTGCGGGGCTCTTTTCATTTTCATGGTTTATAATGTAAAAAACAGAATGGGAGGATTGCATATGGAATTCGAAACACTGATCAGGCAGAGATATTCCTGCAAGAACTATACAGACAGGAAAGTAGATGAAGAAACTCTGCAGAAAATTCTGGAAGCAGGCAGACTTGCTCCGACTGCCAAGAACCTGCAGGAACAGATGATTTATGTACTGGAATCAGAGAAAGCTCTGACTGCTTTTGATTCAGTCTGTCCATGCCGCTATGGTGCACCGACAGTATTAGTCGCTGCTTATGATGAAAACAATGTCTTTACGTATCCTGGCAATCAGGTAAAATCCGGCATGGAAGATGTTTCAATTGTTGCAGCACACATGATTCTTGCGGCAGCAGATGCGGGCGTTGACAGCTGCTGGCTGAATTATTTTGATCCGGAAAAAATGGCACAGGCATTAGGTCTTCCGGCAAATCTCAAAGTCGTGATGGCAATGGATCTCGGCTATGCTTCTGAAAAAGGGAAGCCTTTACCAAATCACGCAAAGCGCAAGGATCTGAAGGAAACCGTCAGAAGAATATAATTGCTTTATCATATAAAAGCCGGCTTAGTGACCGGCTTTCTTCTGTTTCTGCTGTTTTCTGAATTCTTTCACCTGGACTTTGAGTTTTGCAAAAACAGCATCTTCGCCGTTTTCTGCAATGTCTCTTAATACTGCTTCCAGCATCTTTGCAGTTTCCGGATGCATGTACTTAGAGTCATTCCTGGTCAGAAAGTAATTCAGCGCACTTTCCTTTGTGTACTTGTCTTTCTGATAAATGCGGCAGGCTGCTACTCTGTCGCAGACCATCTCGACAAAATAGTTGAAGGGCATTTCCAAGGGTGTCCATTTTCCATTGATCATATCGTACCAGTATTCCCAATGGTGTTTGTTTCTGCCTTTATGATGAAGCCAGCCGGGTGCGTAGCCGAAGTGTTCCTTTTCATAGATATATGGGGAACGATTGCCCTGGAAGTATTTCACGCTTTCATGAAATTCGCTCCAGCTGTATTTGGATAAATCATGGGTCAGTCCCTGTCTGATCAGGCCGCATTTGAAACAATTGCGCATGACCGCATAGCGGTGGGTATCAATCGTGTGCAGGTGGTGAAAGAATTTATAGAGCGTGCTTCGTTTTTCCATGTTCATAGAAACCATTCTAAATGAAAGACCATAGCCATGCAAGATTTCGGGCATAATCATCTGTTTCATGATAAAATACCTGCAGGAGAAATTGAAAAATGAATCGTCACGAACAAAGAGAAAAAGCGATGATTGCCGTATATCAGTATCTGCTGGTAGAAAGGGACATCGATGAATTAATACAGGATGTTTTCGGGGAAGAGCTTTCCGAAGCAGATCCATATTTTATTGAGGTCATTCATCAGTCTGTAAATAACGTAGATCGTTATCATCAGTACATTGACCGGGTTCTGAAGGGCTGGACATTTGACCGTCTTGGAACTATCGAAAAGGCAATTCTTCTGAACGGGTGCTCAGAATTTGATCTGAAGAAGATCGAAGCTGCTGTCATCATTGATGAGTCTGTGCAGCTTGCCAAGAAGTATTGCGATTCCGATTCCTACAAGCTCATTAACAGCGTCCTTGATATCATATGAGCCGCCGTGTAGTACCGGTCAGTACATTAGTTCATTATCTGAAAGAAGCCATGGAAGGCGATCCTGTTCTCCATGGCGTTTTGGTTGAGGGAGAAGTTTCCAATCTGAGAAAACCCTATTCCGGTCATTGGTATTTTTCTTTGAAAGATGATCATGCCTCAATATCCTGCGTCATGTTCAGAAGTGCCAATGCCAGAGTCAGCTTTCCGTTGAAGAACGGTGATCAGGTTATATTGCGCGGAGATGTCAGTGTCTATGAAGCAGGCGGATCCATGCAGATTATAGCTTCGTCTTTGCAGCCAAGCGGTATTGGTGACCTCTATCTGCAATTGGAAGCATTGAAAAAGAAACTGAGTGCAGAAGGGCTGTTTGCAGAAGAACACAAGAAAAAAATTCCTGTTTTTCCTGATAGACTCGGCCTGATTACCGGTAATAATACAGCAGCGAGAGAAGATGTTCTGATCACTTTGAAAAGAAGATGGCCCCTCGTTGAGATCCATGAATATCCTTGTGCCGTGCAGGGGAAAGAAGCAGCACCACAGATCATTGCATCATTGAAAAAAGCGGATATGGACGGGAATGATGTCCTGCTCTTAGTCAGAGGCGGAGGTTCTTTGGAAGATCTGTGGTGCTTCAATGACGAAGCACTGGCAAGAACCATATATGATTGCAGAACGCCGATTATTACAGGCGTTGGTCATGAAATCGATTTTACGATTGCTGATTACGTTGCAGATCTGCGTGCAAATACACCGACGGGTGCAGCTGAAGCTGCCGTACCGGATAAGATGGAAGTAGAGCAGCAGCTTGGTGTCATCCGCAAAAGAATGATATCCTTAATGCAGTCACAGCTGAATGAAAAAAGGATTCATCTGGATCATTTAGCCGGGCGTCCGGTATTAAGCCAGCCTGAAAAGATGGTTGAAAGCCAGCACATGCAGTTAAAGTATCTCAAAGAAAAGCTGATGACTTTCACAGCAGTACCAATGAGAAAACAGGAGAGTCTTTCTCCTTTAAAGAGATCGCTTGTTCTCTTAGCAAAAGGGAAAATTTCTTCAACAAGGAATATATTGACGCAGAATGAAGAAGGTCTTGTCAGAAACACAAGGCAATCCATTCTTGATACAAGAAAAAAGCTGCAGAAAAATGAAGCATTGCTGGATGCCTATTCCCCGCTCAAAGTTCTGAGCAGAGGATATGCAGTTGCCAGCCTGAATGGACATACGATAGATAGTGTCACGCAGGTGGAAATCGGTTCGGATATCGATGTGCGCCTGCAGGACGGCCGGCTGAGTGCCCGCGTATTGGATAAAGGAGAAACGCCATGCCGAAAACAAAAGTAACATTTGAAAACTCCATGAACAGATTGGAAGAAATCGTGAATGAACTGGAAGCAAATGACAAGCCTCTGGATGAATCGATTGCATTATTTGAAGAAGGTCTTACTTTGGTAAAAAGCTGTGAGGAAAAACTTGCACAATTTGAAGACAAGGTCAATGATCTGATCAGAAAGGACGGCGGCGAAGAACAAGATGACAAGAATTGAAGATGTTCTGCAGCAGAAGCTGGATCTTTTACCGGCAAGCAGAGTCAAAGATGCCATGGCTTATTCCCTGATGGCCGGCGGCAAGCGGATCCGTCCGAATTTTCTGTATGAAGTCGTAAAGGGCTATGGTCTGGATGAAAGTGCTGCTGATGAGTTTGCGGCTGCCATTGAAATGATTCATACGTATTCTCTGATTCATGATGACCTGCCGGCCATGGACAATGATGATCTGAGAAGGGGCAGACCTACCAACCATAAGGCATTTGATGAAGCTGCTGCAATTTTAGCAGGAGACGGCTTATTGACATATGCATTTGAAGTTGCTTCTTCTTCAAAGCAGCCAGCAGATAAAGTGCAGAAGTGCATCTCTGTTCTTGCCAGGATGGCAGGGCCTGCCGGCATGGTATTGGGACAGAATCTTGATATTTATGCAGTGAATGGAATTTCTTCCATTCATGATCTGTATCTGATTGAAAAATACAAGACAGGGTGTCTGTTAAGCGCACCTTTGATGATGGGGGCAATATTGGCCGGACAAGGCGATGATGTCATTGCAAAGTGGCATGAAGCAGGAGACGCAATTGGTCTTGCTTTCCAGATTCAGGATGATATTCTTGACATTGAACTGACACCGGAAGAATTCGGCAAGTCCAATAGTGATGAAAGAAACGATAAAGTAACAAGTATTACCCTGCTTGGCAAAGACGAAGCAGAAAAAGAAATGAATGCGCTGTACGCAAAGGGGAAAAATCTTATTGCAGCATTTGAGGGGTTTGATGGAAAGAAGCTGTGTGCGATGATTGAAGCAATCGAAACACGCCGCAAATAGGAGGAGTTTTTCATGAATCTGAATGACATCCAGAATCCCGATTTTCTGAAATCGATGAATGTGGAAGAGATGGAAGAACTGGCTGGGGAAATCCGGCAGTTCCTGATTGAGTCCATTTCTCATACCGGCGGTCATTTAGCCAGCAATTTAGGGGTTGTTGAATTGACGATTGCCCTTTATTACGTGTTCAATGCACCGGCGGATAAGATCTTCTTTGATGTCGGACATCAGTGCTATACGCATAAAATCCTGACGGGCAGAGCCGGGTCTTTTTCAACCCTGCGCCAATATGACGGTCTTTCCGGTTTCGAAAAGAGAAATGAAAGCAGATATGACGTCTGGGAAGCAGGTCATTCTTCCACTTCTTTGTCAGCAGCTCTTGGCATGGCAGTTGCCAGAGACCTGAACGGGGATAAATACCAGGTCATTCCGGTAATCGGTGATGGGGCCATGAGTACCGGCATTTCATTGGAAGCCCTGAATGAAATCGGATCAGAAAAAAGAAATATGATTATTGTATTCAATGACAATAACATGTCTATTTCCCGCAACGTGGGTGCACTGAATTCCAATTTCTCCCGTCTGCGTTCTTCGACTGCCTATACCAATTTCAAGAATTCCTTAAAGAGAAATCTGCGTTCTTCTGCCTTTGGTTCTGCTGTTTATTCAGGCTTGAAACAATTAAAGGATTCCATTAAGGAAAATGTGGTTGATTCCGGTATTTTCGGTGAATTCAACCTGGATTATATCGGTCCGGTCGACGGCCATAATATTCATGATCTGATTCAGGTTTTTGAAGCAGTCAAAGACCATGAAGGTCCGATTGTCGTCCATGTCATGACCAAAAAGGGCAAGGGCTATGAGCCTTGCGAAAATGACAAGGAAGGCAGATGGCACGGCGTTGGTCCGTTCAATGTAACAACCGGCAAAGCACTTCATGAAACACCGGAAGGCTATATGCCGTGGGCTGAATTGATGAGTGAAGAAGTAAGGAAGATCGCTGAAAAGGATGAGAATGTTGTCGCCCTGACACCAGCCATGGTGAACGGTTCTCATCTGCAGAAGTTCTTTGCGGAATTTCCGAAAAGAAGTTTTGATACAGGCATTGCGGAAGAACATGCGGCAATCTTTGCGGCAGGTCTTGCCATTGCCGGCAAGCGCCCATATCTGGTCGTCTATTCTTCTTTCTTACAAAGATGCTATGATCAGATCAACCATGATATCTGCCGGATGGATTTACCGGTAGTCATCGGGATTGATCACGCAGGCCTGGTCGGCCCGGACGGGGAAACGCATCACGGAATTTTCGATGTCGGTTTTCTGACGCCGCTGCCGCATCTGATTCTTGCCCAGCCGAAAGACGGTCAGGAAACCATAGATCTGGTGCGTGCTGCTTTTGCGCAGAAACATCCTTTTGCCATCCGTTTCCCAAAAGGAAGCGTTGAAGTACGCAATCTGAAGGAAAGCAAAGGGATTGAAATCGGCACCTGGGAAAAGTTCAATGACAAACCGGAAAACAAAGCTGCCGTATTTACTTATGGGGCTGATGTAGACAAGGTTCTGGATAAAGTGGTTGTCAATGAATTAGGGGTAACGGTAATCAACTGCCGTTTCTTCAAGCCGATGGATGAATCCATGCTTGCAGAACTTGCTCAGAGAAATATGAAATGGATTGTCTATGAATCTGATATGAGTGCCGGCGGGCTGGGAGAAAAGATGGCAGGCTGGTGCGCAGATCATAAATTGAATATAGATATCACAAGATTCGGAATCGGTGATCAGTATGTACCGCAGGGATCAGAACGTCTTTTAAGAAAAGACCTTCATATTGATCTCAACACCCTGATGGATCAGATTCAGAAAGAAATCGCTTAACAGGTAAAGTAACTATGATCAGACATCTTTACATGAAAAACTTCATCTTAATCGAAGAATTGTCCCTTGATTTTGAAGAGGGCTTTTCTGCTTTTACCGGGGAGACCGGTGCCGGCAAGTCGATCCTGATCGATGCCATCTCTTTGTTAAGAGCAGACAGGGCGAGTGCTTCTTTTGTCATGAAAGGCTGTGAAAAAGCCATCGTTGAAGGGACTTTCGATCTCAAAAATGACAAGTGGGCCTGCAGCGTTCTCGAAGATGCCGGGTTTGATGTAAATGATGAGACTGTTTTTACTCGTGAAATCTATGCTTCCGGAAAGTCGGCAGCCAGAATTGACCACAGAAGTGTCAATCTTTCGTTAATGAAGGAAGTTCTGAAGAACCAGCTGGATATTCACGGCCAGAGAGATACCGCGTATCTTCTTAATACAAAGAATCATATGCATCTGCTGGATGCTTATATTCAGGATGATGCCTTATTGCAGGAAACAAAGAAGGCATTTGATGCCTATGATGCACTTGTGAAAGAAAAAGAACAGGCATTGCAGGATACCTATAACGAAAATGATCTTGAGTATTTCAGATATCAGATTCAGGAAATAGAAGAGAGTCATCTTGAAATCGGTGAAGATGAAAAACTTGAAAACAAGGAAAAAGAATACAAGGCTGTCAAGGAATCCTATGACAAATTGTCTTCCATTTTCTCTTTGTATGACGATTCTTTGTCGTCTGATCTGTATGAATTGAACAAGCTGGTTTCTTCTTTGAAGTCAGGGGAAGAGATCAGCCGGATTGCGGATACGGTCAATGATGCCTATTACAGTCTGTCTGATGCGATGGATTCCTTACGGGCAAAGCTTGATGATATGAATTTATCAGAAGATGAAATCAATGAGATGGAAGAAAGACTCTATCTCATTCAGAAACTCAAGCGCAAATACGGCCATACCATTGAAGATATACTGGCAAAGAAGGATGAGCTGGAAAAGCAGGTTGAAATGATTACCCACAAGCAGGCATATCTGGATCAGATGGATCAGAAGATTGCCAAAGCAAAGGCAGTTTATGACAAGGCAGCCGCAAAACTGACAAAGGAAAGAAAGAAGTACAGTACTTCTCTGGATCAGGAAATTGCCAGGCATCTTCACAAGTTGATGCTGGATCATGCCCGCTTCCAGACCATGATCACTTTGATTACGGAAGGAAAACCTTCTCCATCCGGCTCAGATCACGTTGAATTCTATGTTGCCATGAATCAGGGTCAGGATCTTAAACCGCTTGTAAAGACGGCTTCCGGTGGTGAATTGAGCAGACTCATGCTCGGCTTAAAGGTCATCTTCACAAAGTTGCAGGGCATTCAGACAGTTATTTTTGATGAAATTGATACTGGTGTATCCGGTCCGGTCGCAACTGCAATCGGTGAAGAAATGAAGCAGCTTGGCAATGAGTGTCAGGTCTTTTCTGTCACCCACTTAGCCCAGGTAGCGGCCTGCGCCGGAAGGCAGTATTTGGTAGCCAAGGAAACAGATGGAAAAACCACCCGTACGAATGTAAAACTGCTGAGTGAAGAAGAGAGAATCCGTCAGTTAGCCTTAATAGCAAGCGGTGAAGTGACACCGGCTTCCTTGTCAGCTGCAGAAGAACTATACAAGAGGAACCAGGCTTCATGAGCAGGGTGTATTTTCACATTGATCTCAATGCTTTTTTCGCCAATGCGGAAGTTCTTCTGGATCCTTCTTTGAAAGGAAAGCCGTTAGCAGTATCAGGCAATACCAGACGCTCAGTTGTATCAACTGCTTCCTATGAGGCAAGAAAATACGGAGTTCACAGCGCCATGCCGATCGGACAGGCAAAACAGCTTTGCCGGGATCTGATCGTCGTACCGGGTCATTACAAGTATTATCAGGAACTTTCTCATCTTTTTATCAATATCATTCATTCCTATACCGATCAGATTGAACAGGCATCCATTGATGAATGCTATGCCGATATGACTGAAAAAATCATGACCTATGCAAGGCCTCTGGATCTTGCCTGGGAAATCCAGCGCAGGGTAAAGCAGGAAGTCGGCATTCCATGTTCCATCGGGGTAGCACCGAATATGTTTCTTGCCAAAATGGCAAGTGATATGAAAAAGCCCATGGGCATCACGGTATTAAGAATCCGGGATGTGCCGCAGATCATGTGGCCGCTGCCTATCTCTGATATGAGAGGGGTAGGCCGAAGAACATTGCCTTTGATGGAAGAGATGAATATTAAAACCATCGGAGATCTTGCCAATTACAAAAACAAAGATGAATTGAGACAGATTTTCGGAAAGAATACAGATGACATTATCGCAAAAGCCAACGGACATGATAACAGAACATTGGTAACGGAATGGGATCCGAAATCTGTCGGTGTATCAGAAACCATGCTGGAAGATGTCACCGACTATGAAGAACTGCGCGGTCTGATCCGGACTTTGAGCAGAAGACTATCCGCAAGAATGGTCAAAGAACACAAAGCAGGCAGACACCTGTCATTGCGGATCTGCTACTATGATTTCCGCAATACGGACAAGTCAAGGAAGCTGGAAAAGAGCATCTGGAGCGCAGATGATATCTTTGTACAGGCTATGCAGTTGTTTGATGATTCCTGGGATGACGATGAGCCGGTCCGCTTGTTAGGCATATCAGTATCAGATTTTATTTCTGATACTGCAAGCGTGCAGATGGATTTATTCCATATCCAGGAAGCACAGAAAAAGGAAACCAGAGATGTCCTGCAGGATCTCAACCGCCAGCTTGGCAAAACTGCATTTGTCAGAGCCAGTTCTTTATTGAAGGAGAAAAACCATGGAGCTTGAGGAAGCATTCCGCCAATACCTGGTTCATATGAAGATCAATGAAGGACGCAGCTATCATACTGTACGTTCCTATGAAGAAGATCTGAAGCAGTATCTTGCCTATCTCAGGAAGAATGAAATCCATGATACAAAAGAAATTACCTATGATCTGATCCAGAATTTCATTATGGAAGAAAGCAAGGTCAAAGCCAGCAATTCTGTTGTGCGGATGGCAGCTTCTATCCGGTCTTTTCATCGGGATGTTTCTTTTCTGACCAATGAAAATGATCCTGCTTTGAATCTGGAAGTCCATAAGAATGCCAAAACATTGCCTGTATACTGCACTGTAGATGAAATTACCCGCCTGATGGCTAGTTTTGACGATAAAGATCCAAAGCAATATACCAATCACGCCATTCTGGAATTGATTTATGCATGCGGACTAAGGGTTTCGGAAGCAGTCAGCCTGACTTTGAACAGGGTGGATCTCGATACCGGCATGTTACGGGTGCTTGGCAAAGGGGACAAGGAAAGAATTGTCCCGATCCCTCATGGCAGCATCTTATTTCTGAAGAATTATCGTGATGTGATCCGTCCCATCTTTCTGAAGAAGAATCTGCCGTATTTCTTTATCAATGCCTATGGAAGAAAGGTAACTGTACGGTCTGTTGAGCTGCTGTTAGAAGAAAAGACCAATGAACTGAACTTCAAAAAACATATTACGCCGCATAAATTGCGTCATTCTTATGCAACGCATATGCTGCAGGGCGGGGCAGATTTGAGAACTATTCAGGAAATATTAGGGCATGCAAACATTGCTACAACTGAGATTTATACCCATATTCAGAACAGACAGATGTTTGATTCTTATGAAAAATTCCATCCGGGCGAGGAATTAAGCAGTCTGAATATTCCTGAAAAAATGAAAAAGGAATAAGCCTGTATCAAAATATGTTTCTGAGACATATTCCGGCAGGACTTTCTTTTTTTATGGGTTTCGGGTTATACTAGACACAAGCACAATAACGAAAGGAAAGAGAAATGAAGAAATATTACAGAATCCTGCCGATTGCTGTGATTACGTTGCTGTTAAGCAGCACGCAGTTATACGCACTTGATTCGACAGGCAAAGTAAATCCATTGCTTGACCAATCGTCCCGTGATTTTGAAGAGATCGCAGAATCCAGTAAACAGACCATGTATTTACTGAATGATACAAAGATTACGGCTGAAAGCAGCCCGGTTTCTACCGTCATTGAATCCCAGGGAGCAGGCACAACAGTTTCGATTATTCAGGTGGATGGTGATATGTGCAGAGTCATCACCCAGTCCGGCAATATCGGCTATGTATCGATTGATGCGCTGACATCCCAGCCTGAATATGTCTTTGTCAAAGAAAATGTCACCTTGTATGCCAAGGAAGGTACAGAAGTAAAATCCATCCCGTTTGATGACGGTAATGTAGTGACAACATTAAATAAAAATGATGAGATTCATGTGACTGGTTCTTCTGAATCATTAAAATACTGGCAGATTGAAAAAGACGGCAATACATATTATGTCGATCATGATCAGATGATGGCTGAAAAGGAAGTTGAAAAGCCGAAGGCAGCTGCCCAAGCCGCTGCCGCAGCAGCAGATACATCCACTGAAACAGAATCAGCTGCCAGCAGCACTGTCAGCTATAACGGCGCTGTATTGACACCAATGGCAGGCACGATCATCGGTCCTTCCGGCAAGGAAACATACTATAACCTCAATATGAGCGGGGTTGTATCCATGATGAAGGCATCCGGCGTCAGCGGAGATTACTGGGTCAGAGATGACGGCGTCAAGATGTTAGGCGACTATATCATGGTTGCGGCGAATCTCGGCGTTCATCCACGCGGCTCCCTGGTACAGACTTCGCTTGGCGTTGCAATGGTCTGCGATACAGGCGGCTTTGCGAGTGCCAATCCCTACCAGCTTGATATTGCAGTGGCATGGTAAACGAGAAAGATCAGAAAGATACAAAAGAAGAAGCACAAAGCACGTCATCCTATGATTCTCTTCTGCATCCGGATGAGAACGATGAGGATGACTTTTTTGAGCGCTTTGACAAGATGCGCGGCGTTTCTGATGAACAGCTTCAGGAAAAAGAACAGGAAAAGACAGGAAATATCGAGCTGGAAGTCACAAAAGCATTTGAGACTCTTTCCCCTGAAGATCAGGAAGTATTTACCCGCACAAACATGATTCACTTTGACCGTGATGTTCCAGTAGAACATCAGGTAAAGCGGGCAGTCAGATTGCAGAAATACAATGAGAAGAAAAGACACAATGTCATTCGTCTCATTATTCTGATTATGTTAATTGGTTCTGCACTTGCGGCACTAGGAATCATGAGTTTCCATTACAATAAAACCCATAAAGCACCTGTCATAGAAACACAGGAAGAAACACCTGGGGTTGCGGCGGATGCAGATGCGCTTGCCATTAATGAAGCTTCCTTTCCGGATGCTGCGTTGCGTTCTTTCATTTCCAGCAACATTGATCAGGATAAGAATGGTTCCTTAAGTCCCCAGGAAAGAAATTCTGTGCTTGTATTGAATTTGTCAAAAGATGCGAGAATCAGTGATCTTACTGGTATCAGTAATTTTCCATTGCTGCAGGCACTGGACATTTCCAATTCTGCAGTGAGTGAAATTGATGTTTCTGAAAATCAGTATCTGCAGAATCTGAATGTATCCGGCACAAAGATCACCAGTCTTGATTTATCAAAGAACCTGGAACTGACTTCTCTGAAAATGAATAACACTGACATGCAGGAAGTCAATCTGCCAGTACCAGGCAAGATTGAAGATATCCAGGCAGAAGGGACAAAGATGGAATGTTCCCAGGATAACAAGAAGATCTTTACAGCCTGTGCCTATAATGAAAACAAACAATGACATGCGTGGCAACAAACATGCATGTTTTTGTATGCGTACGTATATTAAAATAAGAACAGTAAGGAATCCTATAAGCTGAATATGAACAAAGAAAAAGAAACAATGGATCATACATTTGTTTCGAAAACACATTTCAATCATCCTGAACCCGCAGAATTCACTGAATATATGCACGCTTCTATTGCTGTTCTTTTTGGAAAGCAGCTCCTGAAGGCAGAGAAGGGGAAAGAAATCTTCTCATATTGTGTAGAACAATACGGAAGGGAAAGAGGCATGCGGATGGCAAAGCGGTGTCTCAGAGATCAAAGGAACCTGGATTGGCAGGCTTATGCGGATTACCGGGAATGGAATCCTTCTGAAACAGTCATAAAGAACAATGCTGGTTCCCGTATCCAGATTGAACAGGCAGAACCGGACAGAATCTCCCGTTTTCTCAATTGTCCCTGGGCAGATCAGTTTGCAAAGATGGATGCGAAGGAAATTGGTGCCTTGTATTGTTCGCTGATTGATCCATCTATTGTCTCGGGCTTTAACCCGTCTCTTGTCTTTCTGACAGATAAGAATCTCAGTAAAGACGGGTATTGCCTGCAGATTCAGAAACAATGCAAAGAATTAAAACCTTCTGCACTCAGAAAGGAAAACCAGAAGGGAATGGATTACCACTGCGCTCATCTCTTCTATACTTTCGCAAGAACCATTGAAGAAGTATTGCCTGATGGCAAAAAAATCAACCGCAAAGTGCTGGATGCCTTTGCCCAGGTTTGGGGTAGGGAAGCCGCCGATACACTCATCACATACAAGAATACAGATTTTCTGAAAATCTGAAACTGAAGCAGACAAGCAGGTCTGCTTTCTTTGTTGTAGAATAAGTACGTTTGAGGTGAGTAATATGATACTTTCACTGGATGATGTGAGTTTGAAATATGTGACAAAGCCGATTCTGGATCATGTCAGCTTTGTCGTCAATGATAAGGAAAAATGGGGCGTAGTCGGTCAGAACGGGGCCGGCAAGTCTTCTTTGTTAAAAGTCATGGCAGGCGTAGAGAAGCCCAATGCGGGCGGGATCACGACCATGAAGAACATTACCATTTCCTATTGTCCGCAGACCATGGATTTTCCTTCTGGCAAAACCGTTTATGAAACGGCTGCATCTTACATGCATGAAGATACGGAAATGTATCAGATCAAATCCATTCTCAATAAGCTTGGCATTACGGATTACAACCAGCCGATTGAAGTCCTTTCCGGCGGCCAGAAGAAAAGGGTAGCATTGGCAATTTCATTGATCCGCAAGGCAGATCTGTATCTATTGGATGAACCTACCAATCATCTGGACCAGGATATGATTGTATGGCTGGAGCGTTTTTTAATGAAAGTCACCAAGGCAGTCGTCCTGGTGACTCACGATCGTTATTTTCTTTCCCGGATTACCAATCATATCGTTGAAGTCAGTGACGGCAAGTTGTATTGCTACACAGGCGGTTACGCTGATTATCTGGAACAAAGAGAAGTCCGCAGGCAGCAGGCCGTGGCATCAGAAGCCAAGCGGCAGAACTATCTCCGTAATGAAATTGAATGGATCCGGGCAGGCGCCCAGGCAAGAAGCACCAAGCAGAAAAGCAGAATCCAGAGATTTGAAAAGATCGCTGCCATGGAAGCACCGAAACAGACCCAGTCTCTCGAACTCAAGTCTGCTTATACAAGACTTGGCGGCAATACCATCGAAATCAATCACATTTCCAAAGCCTATGGAGACAAAGTTCTTTTCCAGGATTTTTCCTATGGGGTAGAAAGAATGGACAGAGTCGGCATTATCGGTCCTAACGGATGCGGCAAGTCTACTTTGCTGAAGATCATTATGGGCCAGGTAGAACCGGATACCGGCAGCGTGAAGATTGGTGAAACCGTAAAGATCGGCTATTTTGCCCAGCACAACGATGTATTCGATGATACTGAAAGAGTCATTGATTATCTGGAAGAATACGGCAAGATGGTAGAAACATCAGACCATGAAAAGATTTCTGCCAGTCAGATGCTGGAGCGCTTCCTGTTTGACAAAGAGAAACAATACATGCCGATCGGCAAGTGCTCAGGCGGAGAAAAGAGAAGACTTTATCTCTGTTCCATCCTGATGACAGCCCCGAATATTCTGATTCTGGATGAGCCGACCAATGATCTGGATACAGATACCCTGACTGTATTGGAAGCGTATCTGGAAGAGTTCCATGGGGCAGTATTGGCAGTGAGTCATGACCGGTATTTCCTGGACAGAATTGCCAATCGTCTTTTTATCTTTGAAAATGGAAATATTTCTGTACAGCAGGAATTGTATTCTGATTACCTGGAAAACAAGGACAGAAAACCAGCAGAAAAGAAAACAGAGACCAGGACAGAAGATAAGCCTCTGAAGAAAAATCCGAATCGTCTGACCTATATGGAAAAGAAGGAGTTGGCAAAGCTGAATGAGGAACTTCCGAAACTTGAGGAAGAAGTCAAACAGCTGGAAGCAGACTTAAACAATGTCACTTCCTATGAAGACATCAAGGCAATCAGTGACAAACTGGAATCAAAGCGAGACGAAAAAGACGAAAAAGAAAACCGCTGGCTGGAACTCAGCGAGAAAGAAGACTGACATGAAAATTTATATTGCAGGACCATTATTCAATCAGGCTGAGCGTACATTCAATGAAAGAATCGATGCAATTTTAAGAAAAGCAGGACACGAAACATATCTTCCGCAAAGAGACGGCGGTCAGTTTGCAAAAGAAAGAGACAAGGCAAAGTTCTTGTTTGAGACAGATCTTCAGAATCTGAACTGGTGCGATACGATTCTTTTTCTCTTTGACGGGAGAGTTCCGGATGAAGGTGCCTGCTTTGAATTGGGTTACGCATATGCCAGTCACAAAAGATGCATCGGTTACAGAACAGATGCCCGTGGTTTTATCGGCAATGATCCAAACCTGATGCTTTGTCAATCCGTCGAACACATTCTGACGAATGAAGAAGAACTCATTTCCTTCTTCCAGGAGAAAACAGTATGAAAAAATTTCTGGTATGGTTCCTGGCTGGAGCTTTGGTTCTTGGTACAGGCTGTGCTTCCAACCGGAAAGAAAGTGCAGACCAGGCACCTTTGTATGCAGAAATTGATGTAAAGGACTATGGAAAAATTGATCTGACACTGGATCCTTCTTCTGCACCGGAAACAGTTGCCAATTTCAAGGAATTGGCAGACAAGGGCTTCTACAATGGTCTGACTTTTCACAGAATCATTGATGGTTTTATGATCCAGGGCGGTGATCCGAATGGGGACGGAACCGGCGGCAGTGATCAGACGATCAAAGGGGAATTCAGCGAAAACGGCTTCAGGCAGAATCAGATTTCTCATGTAAGAGGCACCATTTCCATGGCAAGATCCATGGATCCGGATTCTGCTTCCTCTCAATTTTTTATTGTGCAGCAGGACGCTAAGTACCTGGATGGCAAATATGCAGGTTTCGGCCATGTTACATCCGGTATGGAAGTCGTTGATCATATCTGCCAGGATGCAAAACCAATCGATAATAACGGCACCATCCCGTCTGACCAGCAGCCCCTTATTACCAGCATCAAAGTCAGTGACAAAGCTTTTTCTGACAAGTAACCAGATCTGTTCAGTCGTGTTGTTGACAAATTCATGCTTCTCCATTATTTTGTGGTTGTAATCATCCACATGTTATTTCATCTATCATTCATAAAGGAGAGTATATGAAAAACAAGAGAACATGGCTTTTTATCCTGCTTCTTCTTTCAGCTGCCATTCCTGTATGTATCATCTGCCATATTTTCCTTGCCCATAGACCTGCCATTGCAGAATACGGCGGACCGGAAGGCGCATTTGAAGTTCCTGTTATCCGGATGTCACAGCTTAAGTACGGAAAAGGACATGACTATGTAATTTCTGTTTATGAATTTAAAGATTCTGAATGGAAACAGATCGCATCAGAACACCTGATTCCTCAAACTAATGACATAAAGCTTTTCTACGCAGATGATACCGGCCATATTACGATACTTTACAGAAATGATTCCTCAGAATCAGAGCAGACAAATCAGAAATTGCTCGATGTCAATGTCAGTGAATCTTCTGCCCAGTCAATATTCTTCCATGACAAAATTATTCTGAAAAACAAGCAGGAACACACGCTTCTATGCAAGTTATTTGATCCTGGTTCTGACGTTCCTTACTATCCAGACAAGGAACAAAGCTTCCGATCCTATGGCACAGGAGACATCAAAGGCGGCTTTGCAATTGCAATTGAGCAGGTAAAATAAGACATCTGAAATACTCACATACAGCCTGTACAGAAATGTACAGGTTTTTCTTCATGGCATATAATGATTTTATACGAGGCAATGATATGAACAAACATCAATTCAAAGCCGGGGAATACGCCCGCCTGTTTCAGAAGGAAACTGAACTTTTTGTCATTGTAAGAGCAGTGAAAGCTGGAAATGCTCTGGTAAATCTGATCGAAGACGAGGATGGAGAACCATTTGAAGTAAAGACAGAGCAGATGGAATATCTGCCGCCGATCAGATTGACAAAAGAAGATCTGCGCAGTTTTGCAAGATTTGAGCTTTCAGAAAAAGAACTTCTTCATAAAGCTCTTCCTATGTACAATTTCATCTGCAATGATCAGTACACAATCACTCTGGATGATCTTATCCATGCATTGACCAGAATAAGTCTTGATCCGGATGAGCAGATCACCTGTTTTGAAGATTGGTGTGCCCCGCTTTTATGGAATTTTGATGACTATATCCTGCCGCATTCAGATGAACAGATGGACAGCCGGTCCTGGTTTGAAAAGCTGAAGCCGTCTGATGACAATGAAATGGCAGCCCTTGTCATTGACTGGCTTCGTATTGAAAACGACAGCAATCATAAAAGAAAACTGGATGTTCAGCCGGTACTGAAAGACATTGATGCCTTCAGAGCAGGAAAGAAAATACATCCATGGCACTGGTCTTTCGCAGCTGAAAGAAATATCATTTTTCATCTTGATGACAAGGAGACTGAAAATCCGGATCCATCCATCATACAGGATTTCCGCAGAATTACACTAAGACTTGCTAAGGAAAATGATCCTGAAGCATTGGACAGACTTGGGTATTGTTACTATGGCGGCAATGCATTCTTTCCATGCGACTGGTCAGCATCAAGAGACTGCTTTCTGAAACTTCTGGAACTCGATACAGTAGATGAAAAGAGAAAATTCTTTTACGCCAATACACTAGGCTATATTTTCTATTATGGAAGGGACAACAACGGAATACCGGAATACGACAAGGCATTGAAATACTTCATGCTTGGGGCAGCAGGGGGCGTATTTGAATCCATCTACAAGCTCTCTGATATGTATCTGCACGGGTATGGCACCCCGGTCAATAAAACTGCTGCCGTCAATATGATCGATTTCATCTGGGATCAGAATCTGCATGAAATAGAGAATGAAAACTTTGACTGCAAGTTTGCTGACCTGGCTTTGCGGAAAGGAAATTTCTGCCGGGACGGCGTTCTGCAGGATGATGCTTATATCTTCTATACGCTTGCAGATTTTGCCATTCGCAAACGCCTGCGATTCAGCAATTATGGAGACCAGGTTGTCTTTACAGGCATTCAGAAGGAACTGGCAAAGATCCGTAAGGAAAGACCTTTGGTAAAAGACAGGAAACTGATCACGCTTTTCCCGAATGCTCTTGAAATGGCATTGAGAAATCATGCCTGTCTCATCAGCTGCAAAGAAACGAAGACAGGTATTACGATCAATGCACAGCGGCTGAAGAATCCGGATGAAGACAGAATCAGAAAATTCCTGATTTGTGAAGCAGATCATCAATACTGTGAACTGATTGATCATGTCAAGGTCAAAGCACTCAATGTGAAAGAGTCTCAATTTCCGGCAGGAGACGAGTTTGTCGCAGATGAATTGTCTTATCCGGAATCGGGGAAGGATACAGTTGTTCAATTTCTGCATCATGGTGTGGTAGTTGCTTCTGTAACTGCTTCAGGATTTGAACTCAGATTACCTCCATTAACAAAAACAGAAGATCAGGTGCTGCACTTTGCCAGTGTCAGGTTTACGCCGGAAGGCAGAACCTATGACTATCTCATAGGAAATCTGAAGCTCAGGCCGGAAGACCATGTCATTGTACGTGCAAATGGTGAGGAAAAAGAAGTTGTCGTAGCAGATGTGTTTGATATGCAGATCAACGATCTGCCGCTTGATTTTTCAAAATACAAGACCATACTGAAGAAACTTTGAAAGAATAAAAATGAATACCAATAAAGAAAACAAAACAGAGGAAAAATCGTATCAGGAAATCAATTCTGAGACCATAGACAGGTGGGTAAAAGAAGGCTGGGAATGGGGAAAGCCCATTGATCATGAAACATTTCTCAAAGCAAAACAAGGACAATGGGATGTTGTCCTGACACCCGCCAGACCGGTTCCGCATGAATGGTTGAAAGACCTGAAAGGAAAAGAAATATTGGGTTTAGCCAGCGGCGGTGGTCAGCAGATGCCGGTTTTTGCGGCACTTGGCGCAAGGTGTACAGTACTGGATAATTCAGAAGAACAGCTCAATAGGGAAAGACTTGTTTCGCAAAGAGAAGGCTATCCGTTTACGATTCTCAAAGGAGATATGACAAAACCGCTGCCGTTTGCGGATGAGACTTTTGATGTGATTTTCAATCTGGTTTCTTTCTGCTATATAGAAGAAATCCTGCCGGTTTGGAAAGAGTGTTACCGTATTCTGAAGCACGGCGGCATTCTGATCTCGGGACAGGACAAGGGCATCAATTATCTCTTTGCGGATGAGCAGGAAACGACGATTGTCAATTCGCTTCCTTTCAATCCTTTGGAAAATGAAGATCAGATGAGACAATGCAGAGAAACCGATTCCGGTGTCCAGTTTTCTCATACTCTGGAAGAAGAAATCGGCGGTCAGTTAAAAGCCGGATTTATCCTGACAGATTTGTATGAAGATACCAATAGTGAAGGCCATTTGCATGATCTCCATATTCCTTGTTTTCTAGCGACCAGGGCAATCAAGCCATGAACATATTCTGATCATGAATAAGCATTTTAATAATTGAAAGTAAAAAACATGAGAACAGGATACAGTCTTAAGAATGCTGGTGTAAAATACCACCGTAGCAGTTATAGTGTGTTCTGCTATCGCTGCCAAGAGTGCATTTTATAGCAGGAAGGGGCTGTTTATAGTGTTTCAGATATTCAGATCAAAGAATGGACAGATGTCCGAGGCTTTTATAACGATGTTTTTTCTGACTTTGTCAGGCGGTCTTCAAGATGCATATACTTATGTATTGCGGGGCAAGGTTTTTGCCAATGCCCAGACAGGCAATATTGTATTGATGAGTTCTCATCTGTTTTCCGGTGATTTTTCAGGATGCGTCAAGTATCTGATTCCGGTTCTTGCTTTTGCGGCAGGGACATTTGCGGCTGAACAGATCTCAGGTGCATTCAGAAACAATACAAGAGTCCATTGGCGGCAGATTGTACTGGCTATTGAAATAGTGCTCCTGTTTCTGGTTGCTTTTATTCCGGAAAGCGCGAATAATTTCGCAAATGCACTGGTGTCATTCTCGTGTGCCATGCAGGTGCAGAGTTTCCGCAAAGTAAACGGACATCCTTTTGCCAGTACCATGTGCATCGGGAATCTGCGGTCCGGCATGGATGCCTTGTCTATCTGGACCCGGACAAAAAATAAAGATCAGTTTGAAAGATCCATGCATTATTTTGCAATTATTGTGTCATTTGCGATCGGTTCAGGATTCGGCTGCATGCTTGCCGGCATATTGAGTCTGAAACTGGTTCTTCTGAGCTGTGCATTACTGCTGGTTTCTTTTCTGCTGATGATTCCTGGTGAAAAAAGACCCGGCATGAATTACAACAGATAATTTCCTGCTGAGAATGTCTGCAGGTTTTTTTTGAAACATAGATTATTATTAGGATCAAAAAACAGGAGGGGAAGAATGCTGGCAAATTATCACATGCATACCTGGAGATGCAATCACGCTACCGGTACAGAAAGAGAATATATTGAACAGGCAATCGATCATTATCAGATCATAGGCTTTTCTGACCATACACCGCAGCCTTTCAAAAACGGTTTCGTTGATAAAGACAAGATGAGAATGGACCAGCTGGAAGACTATGTCACAACTATTCTGAAACTCAAAGAAGAATACAAAGATCAGATTGAGATTCATATCGGTCTTGAAGTGGAATATTATCCTGCCTTGTTTCAGGAACTCATGGACTACGTTGCAAAGTTCCCGATTGAATATATGATTCTCGGTCAGCATTGGCTTGGCAATCGTGTCAATGAGCCTTCTTCTTTTGCCCCGACTGAAGATCCGGCAATATTGGAAAAGTATGTAAGGCAATGTATTGAAGCGATGCATAAAGGAAAGTTCCTGTATTTCGCTCATCCTGATGTCATCAATTTCATTGGAAATGATGAAGTATACGATTATTGGATGCAGAAATTATGTCAGGCTGCCAATGAAAAGAAAGTTCCGCTTGAAATCAATTTCTTAGGTATCCGGGGAAACAGAAACTATCCCAATGAGAAGTTCTGGAAAATAGCCGGTGAAGAAAAATGCAAAGTAATCTTTGGCGCGGATGCCCATCGAAAAGAAGATGTATGGGATCCAGCAAGTCTGGAAAAAGGGGAAGAACTTGTCAGAAAATATCACCTGCAGAAGATCAATGAACTCGAAGTTCTGCATACTTCACAAACACTGAAATAAGAAGGCAATGACAGAAGAAAAGGACGCCTATCTGTATAGCAGCCTGTATTTTCTGTCATTTTTCAATTGTCAGGGTAAAGAGCGCGAAAGAATTGATGCTGCTATGAAAGCAATGTTCGTTGAGCTGAAATCTATCGGCTTCTTGTCAGAAAGAGTCGATTGAACCAACACTTGAAGCTCCTGTGTCTTCAGACACGGGAGCTTTAACATTATAGATGAACTGCAAATGGCGGTACGAAAGTACCGGAAAGTCGGAAAAAAAGTACCGCTTCGTCGGAGCTATGATACCGGAATGACGGCATAGAAACCTGTGCCTGAATTCCGGTGTTTTAATGTCAACAGGACGCGTTCATGAACGCGGCTCATTTCCGGATTGATCTGAAAAAATATTATGGAAGCAGAAAGGGAAAAGTACAGATTCTAACTTTTGACGGGCTTGATCCTGCACACTTTCAAAATGAGCATATAAATGTCAAGGAGTGAATTGCCTTTGTCCAAGAAAACGATAGTGACCTTGACAAACATTCCGGCATTGAGAAAGAAGTGCATCAGTATTGCAATGGTGCCGTAGACGAAGATAAGTCAGAGTTCTGGAATAAGAATTGTTCCTGCGGCTGCACCTGGTTTTACTTGAACGGATCTTATTCCAAACCAATTCTGAGCAGTGCAGAAGAACTTACCAATGAAGGCAAGAGATTCTATGAGGTTTATTATTGGAAAATAAGTCATATACTCTGTATCTTCAAGGAATGGTTATACATGGATAATGGCCTTTGAAATAGTGCGCGTCATGCCTTGCAGGAGCATTCTGAAGAGACTCAGACATAAACGTAGCTACCACAATACACCCATGAAACAGGCAATGTGCGAAGTATTAAAGGCACCTCGTGTAGGACACGTTACAACCAGAGAAATTGCCAGGGTGACATCACAGCTGCTCTGGTGATGTTCATGAACATGAAACTATTTTCTGACGAAGTGGTACTGCTGTCCGCCGATTCGGTACCGGTACTCCGCCGAAACGGTACTGCCTGTTTCCTCCGAATCGGTACTAAATGACCGTCTTCTGCAATGAACCGGCGATAATACGGATCATGCGTGTCTGCGTAGATCATATGGCTGCTTATTTTCAAGAAAAAGACGAGCTTAATAGGATTGATACGGTTCTTAGATGCTTGTTATTCTTCTATGACTCTCCAACTGTTTTCCCTGTGATCCACCTGTACCCGGATGCTATTACCGAATATGGTTTCTTCCACCGGATAATCAGAACTGAGAAAATGATGTTCTGTCATTGGTTCCAGGGCAACTTTTGAATTCAGTGAACAAACAGCTTTGCAGCGGCTGATATCTTCCTGCACATTCCTGAGACGTTCTTCATCCCATGCACCGTCCACATGCGGATAAGCACCTTCCCGGATCAGGTATGGCACGCCGCCGTTCAGCAAAGCATAGAGCATAAGATCATCTTCCAGTTTTTCCATCATCCATGGCTGAATGACACAATCGTGATAGACAAGGTTCTACAAAGGCACCGGTATGCCTTCTCTCGGTGCATCCGGTTTGTTGAGCATGAAATCATACGGAGCATAATGACAGAAAACCAGGTCCTTCATTGCCCACTCGTTGACTTCTTCGCTTGAAGATAGAATGCCATGCTCCAGCAGCCAGCGCAGACATGCACCACGGTATTCCAGACATTGTTTTCTTGTCATTGGATGTTCTGCGCTAAAGCATTCGTCAGGTTCATTGCAGGTAAACACATCCAGATAAGCACCATCCATTGTAATTCCATGTTCCTTCAGACGGGTGAAATTCCTTTTGACAAAGAAAAGTGCCTGGGAAGCACAGAGATAGGTTTGATGTCCGCCTGCCCAGCGGGCGTGCTCCGGAATAGATCCGTCTTCCAAATGCACAGCAAGATTTCTGTCAAAAGAAGGCGCATTGAAGTAAAAATCACGGTATTGATCATGTATGCCGAAGAAATCTCCGTGATCATGAAAGGAGAGGATCATATTCCGCATGCCATTCCATCCGCCGGCTTCGATACAGGCGGGATATGGATCAGGATGACAGTTGTCATACCCGGGATCAGCCCAGCCATCCAGGTGGATATAGCATCTGCCTGCACCTAATTCATGATATTTGGCCATTTCTTCTGCCCGGAAAGAGAAGGGAACGCAGGCATGATTTTCTTCCGGGTCTCCGGCATCATAAAAACTGGACTCCGGTACAACATTCTTACAAATCCCGAAGTGAACCCAGGAAGTGCCGATGAGCCGGGAAATCAAAGGATTCTCTTTCATCTTTTCCCGGAGGGTATACAGTCTGCCTTCCTTCTCAATCCGTTTCCGGTAGTACTGTGTTACTGCCGTTTCATCTGCATTTTCAATAAAACAATACGTCATGCTCCGGGCATACCGGAACAGACCAAGGGAAGGAAGCTGATAGGGTTGAACACTGGTTCCAGGCTTATTTGCTTCATGGATAACATGAATGCCGGAATCCCATGGTGTATTGCAGATTACAAGCAAGCCATGACCCTGCCGGATCTGCGCATACCATGGCATATAGTTTCCGGCAGCTTCAAATTGTCCGTTAAAGGGGAGCGGAGACAGCGTAACCGGCCAGGTATTCGGAATGAGCAGACCTTGTCTCAGATTGAGCAAGGTATAAGCATGCTCATCATTATTGTTGAAGCAGACAGGGGCCGGCCATACGATCCTTTTCACCCGTGAATCTTCGCGGAGTACATCCAGTCTGAGGGTCATTTCATTGTCTTTGACCGAAATACTTTCTTTCAGAACAAGATCCAGGTTTCCAAATCCGGCATATACGGTTTCCTTATCACCATGTTGGATTTCCGAAGCGTCCACAAATGAAAAAATATCATCCTTTGTAACAACACAGCAGTTTTTCTCTGCTGTAAATTCCCATTCAGAACCGTTATATGCAACGGTCCGGTGCTTTTCATCTACTGTAATCATGCAAACATGATACCTAACCATCTGTTTTGAAGCAATATCAGTGATTTCATCTGCTATATTGAAACGGCCAACAGTTGCATCAGAACCAGTCCAACGCAAAGGATAATAATAGAAGAGGGTGTAACAGTTGAGAAATTTTAGGCAAACTCAACTGCAACTCCTTCTTTTTTCTTTGGCATTTTGATGAAATCCGGATTTTGTTTTTCTTTGAATGGTCAGATTTTGATATTCAGGTACAACAAAAACATCTTTTCACTGATTTTTGGTACTTGACATCTATGCGAGAAATTTCAACTGTCCATCCTTCAGCTGGGAAAAATAGTATTTTCTCAGATCGTACTCTAGGCAGACCAGAAGAAATTCCATTTTCGCTTTTTTCAAATTTTTTCTGTGGAACCTCGTAAATCCAAAGTCCTATTTGATTACAACGAAGTCTCCTTATACCTGGATCGAGCGCTGGGTTTTCATTTCAATTCCTTCAGGGCTGCCCAGCTTTTTGTCAACCTCTGCCTGCAGCTCTGCCATCACTATATTTTTGCCCAGTGTCCTGTACCCGCTCTTATTCCATTTATTCAAATATTCCTTTTTTTTACAGTTAAGACATTCACGTGTAACTTCGCATAATGTATGTTATACGTTTATTTTGGATGTCAATCCACTGTGAAACTGTAAAAAAATTGACCCCTGTTTAAAAGCTTTATATATGATTTGGATTTCAGCTGCTATTTGCTGCTAATTATTAAACATGACATTTTCAAGACAGTTAACAAATTACACTTCATTAATTCATATGAATTATATTGATGCGGCCATGCTATGAACTGGCAAAGAATTTCTGGCAGAAACCAATATTCAATATAAAGAAGCAGATGCTGTCTCATTGGCAGTGCTGCAGAATATTGCGGTTTATCTTCATTCCCTCAGAGACAATCAGACAGATAATTACCTTGCCAGCCATTCCTGGAGCGCTCTCATGGAACGCTCTTTTTATGCAGCAATCCATATCAGATAGATACATAGAAATTTCACACATATCATCAATATTCTGGATCAGATCTGATCTGCCATAATCCGGCATTGAATTCCATCCATATTGTAATCCATATTCGGATCTATGGATTGATCTCATGGAATGCTGCTTACAGAACCTGTTAAATATTGCTGTTGGATATACCAGTTAATTATTCTGCCATGCATGAATGAGACGGACTCCTTAGATTTATATATTGCTTACTATAGATTTGCTGATAAGAGAAGGATTGATCCTTTTTTGGTAAATATTAATTGTTATATCTATACATTTTACGACATTCATTATATTCTCTGCTAAAATATAAATGTATGCCAGCCTATAATAAATCATCTTCTTCAAAATCAGATTCAAAGACGCAGCAGTTGATTAGTGAAATGCCTGTTTTTGCTCAGGATTTCTTTGATCATCTTTTATATATGAACAAGTCCCCTGGCACATTGCTGCAGTATGCCTATGATATGAAACTTTTCTTTGCTTATTGTGCATCACATTTAAACAAAAAACCTTCTGATCAGGATGTTTCCGGCTCTGCTTTTCTGGATTCAATTTCTCTGAAAGACACACAGAAATATACAGAATGGCTGCGCCATTACAATACAGACGGATCCTGCAGAACAAAACCATTATCTGATTCCTCTTTAGCCAGAAGAATGTGTTCTCTGCGGGCTTTCTTCCGCTATTATGCAGAACAAGGTAAAACATCAAGTTCACTTGGCAAGGAGATAAAAGTACCAGGAGTACCATATCAGAAGACTTCTCCCCTCTCTTCTGCTTACGAGACCCGATTATTCCAAGCAGTAATGAGTACTTCCGGAATGAGTGAAAAACAAGCTGGTGCACATCGATTTATTGAAAAACGAGACTATGCAATCATTTCAATATTTCTATGTACCGGCATGAAATTATCAGATCTCGTCAGTATCGATCTGGAAGACATCGATTTTGTTACTTCTGCAATCAGAACATCAGATAAAAACGGAAATACAATCTTTGCACCGGTCAATCAGAATACGATTGAAGCCCTGCATGCATATATTGATCAATGCTGTAGAACATCACGTTATTTTCAGCTAAGCGAATAGATTCAAACCAAATTATATGCAAATAGAGGGGCAGTGAAATGACTAAGTACTAGTCAGATT
>OMXQ01000065.1 GCA_900315065.1 uncultured Erysipelotrichaceae bacterium | reverse complement strand
TATCATGTAAACGTGGGTTTCTTTAGCTTCACTTCTGATTCGGTCCCCCATGAGATCCCCCATGGAGTTTATTCAATCCCCCAAACCGTTTGGTGAGCCTGCTTTATTGGTACCGGCAAACCTGCATGCCTTGTTGGAGGTGCCTTTGCTGTTGGTGTACCAGCCGCAGACTTTGACATCTCCGTCCAAAGTTGCTGCATAATAGGAACTCAGTGACTTTTTGCTGGTGTATTGTCCCCAGTATTCATCATTGACGTAGACATCCGCATAGTATTTTGTGTTCCGGCTTGAGTTGAACAGACCGGCTGTCTTGACCAGACACTTGCCTGACATAGAGATGTTGTTGTAATCGTCATGGAGAGAAATATCACGGGAACCGGAACATAAATTCTGGGTGTTGAAATTGAGATACAGAATGCCGTTTGACATGGAAGCCTCAAAATCATCGAGATTCGGAGCAGATCCTTTGTAGGAAGAATAAGGAATCATCGGGGTATTTTCAAGACCCTTGGAAGAAACCTGACTATCCTGCATTTCTGCCTTGACGCCATTGTCTGCTTCAACATGAGGATAGGTTCCCTGAATGTAGGAAACATTGACAATACCGTCCGGCTGCTGAACGCCAGCTCTGACTTCGTCAGGAGAAACGGCAGCTTCTACATCAAGAAGGGTAGAATTGATCATGCCGGGAATATTCATTCTTGCTTTCCATGTACTGAAGTAAGTACCTGCACCAGCCACTGCCTTGTCATAGCCGACCCAGACAGCATTTGTATATTTGGAAGTAGAAGAAACCATCCATTTGTCCTTCATGGAACCTTCCGGAATTCCATACTGCAGACCATCCTGGCCCCAGTCAGTGGTTCCGGTTTTACCATAAACAGGATAATCACGAATCAGGACATCCATGTAGTTCCAATATTCTTTGTGGGAAACGTTATTTTCCATCAATGAAGAAATCAGATACGCAGAACCGGAAGAGAGAACCTGGCGGTTGAGACCATCAGGCTCATAGGTATCGGAAGTGGTTTCAATTCTGCGGATGGTATGCGGCTTATTGTAAATGCCGTGGTTGATCATTGCCCCATGTGCCCCGGCAAGTTCTTCAACTGTAGTTGTAAACAGGTTGCCGCCGATTGCGTAGGAAAGATGGAAGCCGTCCTTGGAAACCTGTGAGAAGCCAAGCGACTGCATGTAATCTACAACCGCATCGGAACCGATCTTGGTGACAACTTTCTGCAATGTCAGAATAGCCGGAATGTTCAGGGAAAGACCCAGGGCATCCTTGATCGTAATATCACCTGTATATTTGCCGTCGGCATTATGCAGGACTCTGCTTTCAGCCGGGAAGGTAATCGGACCATCCTGCAGAATTTCATCAGTGGAATAGCCCAGATACTCAAAGGCAAGCGGATAATCCAGAACCGGCTTTACAGAAGAACCAGGCTGCTTGAACTGCTGGGTAGCACGGCTCAGCAGCAATGCACCGCCGCCGTAATTTCTGCCGCCGCCGATCCCGACAACTTCACCATTGGTATTATCCATGGAGATGATTGCCGTCTGCATCAGATCATCCGGGAAAGTTACATCCGTATCACCGTTTTCAATTGCTTCAATCTGTTCCTGAATCTGCGGATTCAGGCAAGTATAAATCTTCATGCCGGTAGTAGTCGGATCCAGGCCTGTCATTTCTGCAGCTTCCTGCATGACGACATCGAGATACTGGGCATATTTTGTAGAACTGTTAAAGGATTGCGTACCGGCAAGTTCATCTTCAACCCTGACGGACTTCGCAAGCTGATATTCAGCCTCTGTGATGTAGCCGTGGTTGAGCATCTGGCCGAGAACTTCGTTTCTTCTTTCGGTTGCGTAATCCAGATATTCATATGGGTTGTACTTGTTCGGCAGATTGACAATCCCTGCTAACAATGCACTTTCTGTCAGATTCAGCTGGCTGACATCTTTGTTGAAGTAGTATTCAGCTGCTTTCTGAACGCCTCTGATTCTGCCGCCGAAGTTCAGCTTGTTTACATAAAGTTCAAAGATCTGCTTCTTGGTCATCTTCTTTTCAAGCTTCATGGCCATATCAATCTGCTGGACCTTGTACTGAATGGTAGCTTCTCTTTCCTTGCCGCCTTCAATGTCATCAATCGAGAAGTAGGAGTTCTTGATCAGCTGCATTGTAAAGGTAGAGCCGCCCTGCATATTGCCATGCAGAACTGTATTGATGACAGAAGACGTGAACCGCGGAATATCAAACCCGTTATGAGTAAAGTAACGGGAGTCTTCAATCGCCAGGAAGGCATCGATCAGAGATTCCGGACACTGGTCATACTTGATGTTTTCACGATAATAAGCACCGACTTCCGTGAGCAGATTGCCGTTGCCGTCATAAATACGGGAAGATTCATTGGAAACCAGAGAATTCAATGACAATTCCGGTTCATCTTTCAGAAGATCCTGCAGCTTGTCAACCGCAAAGGCACCGCCTGCAGCATAGACTAACAGGATCAGAACCAGGAAGATATTGACAAAGAACAGACCCGTCTTTTTATGATGCGCTTTCTTTGCGGTATGCTTACCGGATGTTTCAGGCATCAAAGCTTTCGGCTTTTCAACCGGCTGTGCCTTGAAAGCAGGAATGGAAGTGGTTTCCTGGCTGACCGGCTTCTTTGTCTCTGCAGGCCTGCCTTGACTTTCAGCTTTCTGAACAACCGGCTGTGCTTCCGGTATTTTTTTCTGTACTGGTTTTACTGCCGGCGTAGTTTTATTGGAAACGGCAGCTTTTTCCTGCTTTGCAGGTGCTTTCGTTACCGTTTTCCGGCTTGTAACTGTATTTTTTACCTGGCTGGTTCTTTTTGCCTGAGCGGCAGAACGGCCGGCTGTATTCTTTTTGCTTTTATTTTTGTTTTTGTAATTCTTTTTGTGTTTCTTTTTCGCCATTGTATAAAAACCTCTGTAAACGACGTAGACGTAAGAAGAAAATTTTTTTATTCAGCTTCGCGGAACCATTGCAGACAGATTGCACCAAGACCCGTATGTGCTGCAACTGCATTGCAGAGGTGGATAATCTGAATCTTTGCGGATGGGAAGCGGAGCTTCATCTTGTGGTAGAGTTCCTCAGCCTGGGTGACATTATTGACATGGGCAATCGTGACATTCCAATGCGGATCGCCGTCATTGACACCGTCTTTTTCCATTTCCTGCATGCCTCTGTCGAGGGCTTTGCGGAAGGTTCTGACTTTTTCAAGTGTATCAATTCTGCCGGAAGTTTTCTTATTGATCTGCAGCACCGGATTGATCTTCAGCAATTTGCCGAGTCTTGCGGCCATCGGGGTCAATCTGCCGCCGCGCACAAGCTGATCCAGGGTTTTCGGAATGACAAGGGTGTTGGTGGAATCAATGACTTCCTGACAGGCAACCTGTACTTCCATGTCATTTTTTCCTTCTTCAAAGCTTTTTTTGATGAAGTGAATGAGATAATCCTGGACAACGGCAGTCACATACGTATCCAGCGTAATAATATGCATATTCAAAGCATTGGCTGTGGCCGTCATGGTTGAAATGGTGCCGGAAAGACCATTGCAGATCGGAACCGCAATAATCAGATCAACGCCCTGCTTTTTCAAAGAAGTGAAGCACTCTTCAATCAGGCCCGGGGAAGGCTGGGATGTATGGAGAACATGACCTTCTTCAAGCAGTCTGTAGTTATCATCATGCGTATAATTTTCCATATCCTGGTAAGTCCGGGCCTCATCCGAAATCTGCAGAGGCAGGGAAATAATCCCGTCTTCTGCCAGGTCTGAAATGGATCTTCCGGTACCGGAATCTGTTACATAAGCAATTTTCATAAATCTTAATAAACTGAGAAATTCTCTTTCTCCTTTCATAGCAGATTTGCAATCATTATTATAGCAAACTTCAACTCTTTTTCCCGTGCCAGTTGCATACTTTGAATATATGGAAGTAAAATTCATACGATGAAAACGCTTAATCTGAAAAAGCTTCATGTATGGGTAATTCTTATTGGAATTATTGTGAATCTGGTGCCGGTTCTTCATACACACATGTGGTTTGACGAGGCATACAGCTATGCGCTGGCCAATCATTCCTTTGCCTCGATCTGGGATATTGATATTCATGATGTACATCCGGTCTTCTATTATGATTGTCTTCATGTTGTATTTCTGCTATGCGGACATTCCGTTCTGGCAGCACGGTTGTTTTCCTATGTGCTTCTTTGTCTGAACGGGCTGCTTGGTTTTACCCATATCCGTAAGGATTACGGGGAAAAAGCAGGGCTGCTTTATTCATTGCTTGTTTTCATTCTGCCATGCAACGTCATCTATGGGGGAGAGATGAGAATGTACATGTTAGCAGAACTGGAAGTTGTTCTTTGTGCTTTCTATGCCATGCGCATTGAAAGAAAGCAGGCAAAGCTGACTGACCGGATTTTCTTTGTGATTGCGGCAGTGCTGGGTGCGTATACGCATTACTACTGTCTGTTGGCAGCTGCCGTGATCAATCTTTTCCTGCTGCTTCACTGGCTGGTCAGAAAGGATGGAAAAGAACTGCTTGTCTGGCTGGTTACGGGCCTGATTCAGATCGGAGCGTATCTGCCATGGCTGTTTGTTTTGTTCAGGCAGACTTCAGCAGTACAGCAGAATTTCTGGCTGACGTGGCACGGGATCTGGTCAGTGATTGAAATTGTTCTTTTTCCTTTTACCGGCAATCTGGAAAAGGCTGTGTATGTACCGCTTTGGACCGGCATTCTTCCTTTGCTGGTGATCTTATGGAACCTGGTTTCTGAAAAGCATAAGAAAGAAGCTTTTTTGAAAGAAACTCATCTCTATACATTGGGTACTTACATCATGATTCTGGTGATTGCCGCATTGGCTTCACTTGTCATGCACAGGCTGATCCTGTATGCAAGATACCAGCTGGTCGCAATTGCCTGTCTTATCTTATGGTATGCATTGACTTTCTCTTTGAAAGAAAAGGGGAAGAACCTGATTGTTTTGATTGTTTCATTGTGTCTTTGTTCAGGTATTGCATTGGTTTCGCTTTGCCGCATGAATTATGCATCTTCCAACAATGCCCCGTTTGCGTATCTGGAAGAAAATATCCAGGACGGGGATACGATCCTGGTTGCCAATACCAATCATGATCCTAATTCCTTTATCATGGCTTCTTTGTATCCGGATCATCCGCTGATCTACTGGAATGAAGAAAAATGGGACGATGAGAGTCTCAAGGCTTATCAGGCATTCAACGATCACATGGAAGTGCTTTCGTCTCTGGATGATTTGTCTGTCAAAGGCAGAGTCTGGGTGATTTATGGTGATGATGACCAGCATGGTACGGCCTGGGATCATGCCTATGATGCAGTGTGCGATCAGCTGGGTGCAGAAAAGGAAGAAACAAAGTATTTTCATACTGCCTACAAGGACATTGAATATACCATCGGTCTTGTCATTGCCAAGTGAATAATGGCTTCCTTATTGCGTGATATAATACTGGTATGTCAGTTCATCTTTTCGTCCGCAGCTGCTATACCTTGCAGCAAAGTACTGTCCGCATTCCTGCTCTTGTTCATACTGCTAAGGAAATGGGCTACACCTCAGTTGCTCTGACCGACCACAATGTTCTCTTTGGGGCAGCTTCTTTTATTCATGCTTGTGAATCAGAAGGAATTCACGGGATTGTAGGCCTGGAAGCGGATGTTCTGTATCATGATAAAGTCGTGCCTTTTGTTCTGCTTTCTCAGGATAATACCGGCTATCAGAATCTGATGAAGCTCTCATCCATTCTTAGCAGTGGAATGGGACCTGCTTCTTTTTCTGATTTTCTGAAATATGCAGGACATTGTGCTCTGATTGCTTATGGCGAAGGCGGCTATTTTGAAACGGAACTTGTCAATGATGACAATGCCGGTGTCATGGCAAAACTGGCGGAAATGAAGAAGGAACTGCCGCCTTTTGACGTTGCTTTGTCTTATCATGATTCTTCTTTGTGGCACATGAAGAATCTCAATCTCAAAACCATGTGCAGAAACAGCGGCATCCGGACCCTTGCTTTAAGCAAGGTTTATTACATGAAGGAAGAAGACGCAGATACGCTGATGATTCTGACCGGGATCTGCAGAGGCACCAGAGTAAGTGATAATTCCCTGACTGTATTGAAAGGCAGACACTTTCTTTCTCCATCAGAAATGGCAAAGATCTACGACAAGGATGACCTTGATCGTACCGATGAAATTGCTGCTTCCTGCAAAGCGGATTATCAGCTTGAAAAAACTTCGCTGCCTGCCTTCCACGTCAAAGAACCCGGCATCACTTCTGAACAATATCTGAAAGCTCTTTGTGCAGCTGGTCTGAAGAAAAGACTTCATGGAAACATGGATCCGGAATATGTGCAGAGACTGAAATATGAACTGAGCATTATTCTGAAGATGCATTTTGCGGATTATTTCCTGATTGTCTACGATTTTATCCGCTATGCAAGAAAGAAAGGCATCAATGTCGGCCCAGGCAGAGGGTCTGCAGCCGGTTCTCTGGTTGCTTATGTTTTAGGCATTACGATGATTGATCCGGTAAAGTACAACCTCCTGTTTGAGCGTTTTCTCAATCCTTCACGGGTTACCATGCCTGATATTGATACGGATATTCCTGATAACAGAAGAGCAGAAGTCATTCAGTATGTGTATGAAACCTACGGGGCAGATCATATTGCCAATGTCGTCACTTTCTCAACCTTCGGGGCCAAGGCAGTGTGCCATGATGTTGGCAAGGTTTTAGGCATGTCAGCACGGGAAATCGAACTTGTGACAAGACAGATTCCCAATACCGCCAAAGTGACGCTCAGGGATGCGTATCAGTCTTCGCAAAGATTACGTGAAATCATTGCTTCTGATGATAAATACAAGACCTTGTTTTCCTATGCCTTGAAACTGGAAGGACTGCCGCGCCATACCAGTATTCATGCGGCCGGCATCATCATGTCCAGTAAAAATGTCAATGATGTTATCCCGACGATTCAATTGGAAGAAGGCATGCGGACCAGCCAGTATCCGAAGGAGTATCTGGAAGAAAGAGGCCTTATCAAGATGGACTTCTTAGGCGTCAGGAATCTTTCGATCATTGCTGAAATCGTTGAAAAAATACAGAAGAAGGAACCGGATTTTGCTTTGAGCAGAATTGATCTCAATGATCCTGCTGTGTATCAGGTTTTTGCAAAAGCAGATACTTTGGGCATTTTCCAGTTTGAATCAGAAGGCATGAAAGCCTTATTGCAGCAGATGAAGCCGCAGAAATATGAAGATCTTGTGGCTGCATTGGCTTTGTACAGACCAAGTGCCAAGGATTCCATTCCGCTGTATCTGGAAAACAGGGCGCATCCGGAAAGAATCAGATATCCTTCTTTGCAATTGAAACCGATTCTGCAGGAAACCTACGGGATCATGATTTACCAGGAACAAACCATGCTGGTATCCCAGGCAGCTGCCGGTTTCTCTCTGGCAAAGGCTGATATTCTGCGGAAAGCCATCAGTAAGAAGAATCCGGAAGAAATGGACAAGCTTGGCAAAGACTTCGTGCAGGGGGCTGTACAGAACGGCTATCCTCAGAAAACTGCTGAGTCATTATTTGCTTTGATCCGTAAATTCGGCGGCTATGGTTTCAACAAGTCCCATGCGGTTGCTTACGGACTGGTTTCTTATCAGATGGCTTATCTCAAAGCCCGTTATCCGCTTGATTTTTATTGTGCGTTATTGAACGGCGTCAATGGAGATCAGGAAAAGACATCCCAATATGTTGATGAATGCCGCCGCAGAGGCATACGGATCAAGGCCCCGGATGTCAATCTGGCAGGAAATGAATGCGTACAGAATGGAAACGAAATCATTCTGCCTTTCTCTTTGATCAAAGGCATCGGTTCAACGATGGCAGAAACTTTGAAAAAGGAAAGAGATAAGAATGGTCCTTATGAAGACTTCTTCCAGTTTGTTGTAAGAGCCAATGCCGCTGGTATTGCCTTAGATCAGATAGAAAGCATGATTGATGCCGGCTGTTTTGATTGTTTCGGCAAAAGCAGAAATACCTGGCGGCAGTCCATGGATAATGCCATGAAGTATGCAGATCTGGTTCTGACCAGACGCAATGGTCAGATTTCCTTTGATTTCTCATTGATTTCGCCGCCTTCGCTCACGCTTTTTGCGGACAATGAAGATGAGAAAATGGAAAGAGAAAGAACTGCCCTGGGCTTTAATCTTGGTGCACATCCGATCATCAGGATGAGAGAAGCAAACCAGATCAAAGACCCGCCGCTTGCCGTATTGAAAAACAAACGGGGGAAATATGACGGCTTTGCTCAGATCAGAAATGTCCATACCCACCGGACCAGAAAGGGAGAAATGATGGCATTTGTGAAGCTGAGTGACGAAACCGGGGAAGCTGACATGGCAGTTATGCCGGCATTGTATCAAAGAACTGCATCTTTCCTGATGAAGGGTGTCTTTATCCGCTTCAATGCTAAAATAGAGGATGAAAGATCATTCCTGGCCAACAGGATCGAACAGATCAAGCGAAAGGGGAACTGATTTATGACAAGAATATTAATAGCTGATGATGAAGCGGACATTCGTGAAGTTGTCAGAGAATATGGTGAATTGAACGGCTATGAGATCGATGAAGCAGCCGACGGCATGGAGGCTATTGAAGAAGTGAAGAACAACCAGTATGACTTAGTGGTGCTGGATGTCATGATGCCGAAGCTGGATGGTTTTTCCGCCTGCCGCAGAATCCGGGAAATCTGCGATGTGCCGGTGATTATGCTGAGCGCAAGAACGGAAGAATATGACAAGCTCTTCGGGTTTGAACTCGGGGTGGATGATTATGTAACCAAGCCGTTCTCTCCGAAAGAACTGATGGCAAGAATCAAGGTTATTCTGGAAAGAGGCAAGCGGACGCCTTCCAATATCCTGCGTTTTGAAGGACTGGAAATTGACGTTGCCGGCAGATTAGTCAAAGTTGACGGCAGAAGGGCAGACCTTACTCCGAAGGAAATTGATTTGTTATTGTACATGGTACAGAATCTGAACATCGCCTTAAGCAGACAGAAGCTGCTGGAGGAAGTATGGAACTATGACTACTATGGAGATGACCGCACCGTTGATACGCATGTCAAGATGCTGCGTCATAATCTCGGCAGGTATCGTGACCATATCGTAACGGTACGCGGCATGGGGTATAAGTTTGAAGCTTGATCATAACGGCATCCGCTACCGCCTCTGGCTGGCTTTCTTATTGATGGCTGCCGGCATTGTCCTTTTTATCGGTATTCTGCAGATCGGCCTGATCCGTCCTTATTACCGCAATGCCAAGATTTCATCCATCAAGACCGTAGCAGATGACATCGCTGACAATCTGATTCACGATGGTTCCCAGAAAGCCATTGATGCTTCCCTGCAGGAAGCAGTCAATAACAATGTGTGCGTCGTGATTTACAATGAAGCTTCCCAGCAGGTGTACAATGCGGATTCACTCGGAGCAGGCTGCGTTTTTTCTGCGGCCAGCAGCGATGAGAGAATGCAGGATCCTGATGCTCTGATTGCAAGTACGGCAAACGGTGATCTGTCGGAAAATGTCACCAACCAGGTGACGGGCCAGGAAATGATTGTCTATGGGAAAAAGATTGATGCAGAACTGGGCAGATATTATCTTTTTGTCAATTCGCCGCTGGAGCCGGTGGACAGTATCGTTTCCTTTTTTCTCAATCAGTATCTGCTTTATACAATTCTGGCGGTGATTGTTGCTTCATTTGTAGGTTTCTATATCGCCGGTTTATTGACGAGTCCGATCGTGCATATGAAACACGAAGCACAGAAACTCGCCCATGCGGACTATTCTGCTTCTTTTGACGGCGGCAGATTTACGGAAACAAAGGAATTGGCAAATACACTGAACAATGCAGATCAGAAACTGCGTAAGATTGAAGAAATGAGACGGGATCTGATGGCCAATGTTTCGCATGATATCCGGACCCCGCTTACCAACATTCGTGCATATGCGGAAATGATCCGTGATATTTCCGGCAATAATCCTGAGAAAAGGGAGAAACACCTGAATGTCATCATCCGTGAAATCGAATATATGAACCGGCTGGTTGAAGATATGTCAGAATTATCCAGAATGGAAAGCGGCAATGAAGTTCTGCACTTAAGCAATGTGGACCTGAGTGAAAAAATCTGGGAGATCGTTGAAATGGACGAGCCGCTGATTCAGGCTGGCAGGCTGGAAGTACACGTTGATGTACCGGAAAGCTTAACCGTATACGGGGATGCCACAAAACTATCCCAGATCGCTGCCAATTATTTAAGCAATGCCATCAAGCATACGCCGCAGGGAAAGAATATTTATGTGCGTGCATGGTTGAAAGATGATGAAGAAACGGTACACTTTGAAGTACAGGATGAAGGCGAAGGCATTCCGAAAGAAGAACTTCCTTTCATCTGGGACAGATACCAGAAATCTTCGCGTTCTTTCTCCCGGTCGCAGACTTCTACAGGGCTTGGCCTGGCAATAGTCAAAGCCATTGCGGATCAGATGCACGGCACATGCGGGGTAGAGAGCGAAATCGGAAAGGGCAGTACGTTCTGGTTTGAAGTAAGGGAGACACATGAAGCCTGATTATCTCAACGGCACAGACTTATTGATTGAACAGCCTGAGAACATGTATCACTTCAATAGTGATACTGAGCTTCTCGGGCGTTTTCTGCGTCTGAAGAAAAGCGATGATGTCCTTGATATCGGTACAGCAGCGGGTGCTTTGCTGCTGTATGCTTCGACCATGAATCCACGTTCCCTGACCGGCATTGATCTTTTTGATGAAGTCGTTGAAACTGCCAGAAAAAACTGTGAGATGAATCATATTTGTGCAGATATAGAAAAGTTCCGCCTGCAGGACTATCCGGGCAATAAGCGCTTTACGGCAATTCTCTGCAATCCTCCGTATTTTCAGACGGAAAACAAGGAACTGATCTCAAAAGATCCGATCAAAGCAGCTGCCAGACACGAAATCAATCTGCCGTCAGATGATCTTTTCAGCAACGTCAGAAGATTATTGAAAGACAATGGTACTTTCTATCTGGTTCACCGTGCATCAAGACTGATGGAAATCCTCAGAACGGCTGAGAAATATGACATGTATGCATACCGCATGCGGCTTGCTTATCAAAGTCAGAACAAAGAAGGGAAGAGTGTCCTGCTTGCCTTCAGTTTTTCAAAGCAGAGAGAATTAAAGGTAGAAGCGCCGGTTTTTCTTGACCAGCATGATACCTTCGGAGGTGAAAGACGATGAGCGCACTTGTTCCACTTCTTGTCATCTTTCTGACAGCAGGGATCGCTACCGGCATCGTGTATTGCATATTCTCAAAACCGGAGAAAAAGCAGGAGAAGAAAGCAGTCAGGACAGTAAAAGAAAAGCAGACAGATTCTTCCTCAGAAACCCAGCAGCTGAGAGCGGAAGATATTTCCCTGAGCCAGGCAATTGAAGCTGTCAATGAAGACAAGGATCCTGAAAAGAAACAGGAAACAAAGACAGCAGAAAACAAACAAACAGAAAAGGAAGAAAAGAAGGATCAGAAAGTTTCTTCTGTATCAGAAAGCGTAAAGAAACTGATCAATTCACCAGTACTGAATAAAGAAGAAGAAAAATCCGAGCTTCCTTTGGAAAACCAGCGTCTTGCAAAGAAAGAAGAAGCGGTGGATTATAGTCTGCTTGGTGAAGAAAAGAAAAAAGAAGTTCTCTTTCGTTATTCTGAGATTGCCTTGTATCTGAAGATTCATGTCATGGATCACTGTCTTCTGGTTGAATGGCGGGGACCGGTCAGTGAAGAAGAAAAGATCGTCTTTGTCATGGACAATGCGAAAGATGCAGATTCTTTATTTCAGGCAGAAACAAGAATCATGGAAGAGAAGCTGCTGCAAAGAGTGAGTCCGCTGGTTGTGCTTCCTTATACTTCGAGGCTGGAAGCAGAATCTGTCAAAGAAACGGAAACTTTTCTGCTTGCCAACAGTATCAGGGTCACAGGTGCGCTTCTGAACGGCAGTGATATTGAACACATTGATCACACCAATGCATGGAAGGCGCTGATCGGCACCCGGACAGCTGCCTATATGGAAATCAGCGTCAACGGCAACCCGCAGCGAAGCAGACAATGGCTGTCTCACGTAAGAAGCGATTCTTTGTTTGAAATGCATGCCACGCGTGATCTGATGCGCTCGCTTGATGATCTGGGTGTTTCCTTCTGGAAGAGGATGCTTATAAAGTTGTTTCCGTCAAAGTATCTGCCGGCGGTATTGAAAGAAATGCCGGGTCTGAGATTCCAGGCGCAGGCTTCTTTGATAAAGAAAGATGAGCGGCTGATTCTGCAGGCTTGCAACGATGCTTTATTGATGGAGGCTCTTGCAAAGCTGGGCGAGGATGCCTCCCGGTATTCTTTGTATCTGGAACACGCAGAAGTCAGACACAGCAGCCAGGTTGTACCGTCTTCTGCTTCCATTTATCAGCGCGTAAAAAAAGCTGCCGAAGGAAGCTTCAAGGCAGCTGGTGTATCCGTTTGTGCCAAGAGAAATGAAAATACAGGTCTCTTCACGTCCGTTCCATGCGTCAGATTCGTTCCGGCAGTGGAGGGAAAAAGAGAAGACCGGCAGTCAGCTGTTTCCTTTTACCTGCTTCTGCTCAGCCGGGAATGAATTCCGGATCATTGTATAGATTTCCGGTTTCATCGTTTCAATATCAGCCGGGAACTGATCAATGATCGAAGAGTAGCAGACACTGGTAATCATGGAAATGAGGGCATAGATTCTTACCAGAATCTGGTGGGAGGATATGCCGCTTTTTTTTGCATAGGCGTTAATTTCATTGCGGATGCTGGTCATTACAGGATCATTGCTTGTTTTGAATTCTTCTTCATCAATCGGGAAGATAAAGTCCTTTTTCATGACTTTGACGATTTCATGGTCTTCTTCAAAATAGGAGATCAGTTTTTTTGCCATTTCAACAACATTTTCCGCAAAGTCAGGATGAGAAAGATCAGAAGATTCATAAATCTTTTTCAGTGTCTGATAGGATAGTCTTTTGTTCAGGGCACGCAATATGGCTTCCTTATCTGAAAAATAGAGATAGAAAGTGCCTTTGGCAATGCCGGCTCCGGTGCAGATTTCGGAAATGGAAGTAGCGGCAATGCCTTTTTTCATAAAGAGAGCATAAGCAGCGTCAAGCAGAGCTTTCCGCTTGGCATTTTTTTTGCGGATAATCAGGGATTCAGGCTGAGGAATATTCAGTTGTTTGATGTCAAGTGTTTTCATATTGAAAACATAATACACATCTGAAGAAAAGTAAAATTTTGGCTTCGGATATTTTTTTATTCCGTCGCTATGTTCGAGCTAAGTGTTGGTCCCGGTATCTGAATTAGTCTCCGCAAATATGCCATAGTGGTATTCCTCGTAGGCCGTGCGGAGATCTATCGGC
>OMXQ01000085.1 GCA_900315065.1 uncultured Erysipelotrichaceae bacterium | reverse complement strand
AATCTGACTAGTACTTAGTCATTTCACTGCCCCTCTATTTGCATATAATTTGGTTTGAATCTATTCGCTTAGCTGAAAATAACGTGATGTTCTACAATAATTTTCACTTCTCTTATCTACCGAAGGCCATACAGATACCATAACCTTGATTCCATACGAATGTAATTCATCGATCATTGCCTTTGGATCCGGCCAATACAAAGGATCAAACTTCCAATCTCCCTGATATGTCCAATGAAAGAAATCAATGACAATAACAGAGATCGGAATATTCTTCTTTCTGTATCGATGCACAACATCCAGTACTTCTTTTTGAGTTCTATAGCGCAGCTTGCATTGCCACATGCCCAGTAAATCATCCGGGAAATCCGGCGCGTGTCCGGTAACATCTGCATATCTTTCCACAATCTCAGCAGGACTATCACCGACTGTAATCCAATAGTCAATGTGATCAGAAGCAGCACTATGCCACTCGGTCTTGTTCATGCCAAATGTTACTCTTCCAACTGCTGGATTATTCCATAAGAACCCATAATTCAAAGAAGAAACCATGAAAGGAATGCTTACCTGGGAATTTCTCTGTTCAAGATCCAGGATGCAGCCCTTGAGATTGGTAGAGGATTGCTGATATTGACCCATGCCGAAGATTTTCTCGCTGTCATTGCTTTCAAAAGATTGGGTTATGGAATACAAGCCGCCTGGAATTCCTTTCCATTGTCTGTTGATTGAACGAAGACACCTGCTTTCTTCTGACAAAGTCCCATCGTAGTTACGATAATACTCACGCAGAATCAATTGATCTTTGTGATAGAAAGACAAAACGCCATAAGCATTGATTACAGCAGAAATACCCCCATTTGTTATTCTGGCACAATCTTCTGTCACAGATATTTCACCGGTTCCTGTATTAACTTTCTCTGTCAATGCATTCTTTGGAATATCATGACTATCCCATCTGACTGCTGTAACCCGAAAGGAATTCTCTGCCCATGGCTGAATCTTCAATGTTTCCCCATTTCTGGTAAACACAAGACAATGATCTTCTGTATGAAAATACATAACTGCCTCCATAAATGATTAAAATGATTGATTGCTTTATTTCTGATAATTTCATTCTAACGCAGACACAGGAAAAGCAGAAAGAACAACTGTCCCTTCTGCTTCATTATTACCTGATCATTAAATCTACAGCTCTTGGCAATACTTCTATTTCTGCACTCTTATAACTGCCGCCGAACTCACCATCTACTGTCCAGTCAACCGGCATATCACTTTCTACTTTCAATGCCTTTGTTTCAAAAGTCATGACATACTGGCTGTCCAGATACCCTGTCGCAAGATCTGACAAAACTGTAGCCAATTCAACCGCATTCTTCGGTGCTGTCACAAACACAGCCTCAAACAAACCGTCATTCAATTTGGCATCTCTGGAATATGGTAAAGTCATGCCGCCGACAGAAGGACTATTGGAAACAGCACCATAAATGAATTCACCTTCTGTAATCTGATCATCATGATACACTCTCATTTTTCTTGAATAACTCAATGCATCACTCAAAGAAGAAACAGCCTTTACAACATATGCCCCATGACCAAACAGATTCTTGGCAGCCTGGTCGGTTGAATAACTCACTTCCGTAAATGCACCAAATGCAGCTACATAATTGAAATACCGGTCATTCAATTTACCAATGTCATAAGAATAAATTGTACCATTGGCGATGCCGTCACAAACAGATTCAATATCGATGTCATCCGTAAAATTCTTGACGAAATCATTGGTAGAACCACCAGGAATATATCCTACCGGCTTTCTGATCCCGTTATCCAGCAAACCAAACACAACATGATTCAATGTACCATCTCCACCGAAACAAGCTACCACATCAAAATCTGCAGCCTTTGCGGCAATAATCAAAGAACTATCCAGACTCGTTCCCGGCTCAATCGGATATACTGTGACTTCACAATCTCTCAATGCCAAAGCACGCACGATATCATATAAACTATCCTTGCCCTGCTTTCTGCCGGCAGAACCATTTACCAATAACAATACCTTTTTCATACAAAAACTTTACTTCCTGTTTTCATTTAATACTACTTTGTATTGCTTTTACATCTACAAAGCAGTATTTGTGTCGAATGAAGAGAAATTGCTTAAGCTATATGATCAGAATCCTGCATACATCATGGCAGCTTTGCCATACCCGGAACCATAAGCACCAAATGTAATAACCACAAACAAGAGGATATATAACATCATCCACCTGAACACCAGCGGCTTCTTCTGAAACTCGTCAGCTGTATGAATACCTCTTTCTTCCATGACACTAACGATAATGACAACGATAAAGCAGATTCCTACTGACACAAAATCATAACTGTCAAATTCCATCATGCCTATTCTTGCCCTTAACAAAGTCAGATTATGATCTGTCAGAATTGCCGTAAACATCTTCCACCCGTTAGAGAACGTAGCAGCTCTGAAGAACATTTCTCCGATGATGACAATGATGAATAACTTAACAAAACGGAAAATCCTTAAAGGCCAGCCATCGAGATGTACTCTCCTGCACCGCTCTTCAAACGGCTTCGTAAATAACTGTTCTATAAACATCAATACGAAATAATACAAACCATAACCGACATACGTCCAGTTAGCTCCATGCCAGAAACCATTCGCTAACCACACAAGCAATAACGCAATACTTGGACCGATATACCTTCCCAGTTTCTTTGAAATCCCATTGCACTTCTTTGTCAGCTTCTGTACCGGCTTTGATAAAGAAACCGGATAGAAAATATAATCACGGAAGAAAGTGCCTAAAGTAATATGCCATCTATGCCAGAAATCGCCGGCATTCTTGGCAAAGAAAGGCTGTCTGAAGTTTTCCGGCAAAGTTACATTGAAAATCTCTGCAGAACCAATCGCAATATCAATTGTTCCGGCAAAATCCATATACAACTGGATCGTACAAAGAACAGCCCCCAGCAATGCCAGAACACCGCTCCCGTCCCAATGATCAAAAAGATAATTCACGGCCGGGCCAAGATGATCTGCGATACAAAGCTTCTTAAACAAGCCCCACAGAATTCTCTCATAACCCATGGTCACATTTCTGCCATTCAGCTTTTCTCCAGCAATCAGGTCTTCACCGACTTCATTGAAACGGGTAATCGGGCCTTCCATAATCGTCGGGAAGAACGACAAATACAAAGCAACCTGCATCAATGACCCGGATGGATACTTTTTATTCTTTACATCAGAAAGATAGGAAATACCCTGCAATGTATAATAAGAAATGCCGATCGGTACCAGGATGTTGATCTTCTGATAACCGGAAATAAATGTTTCACCAAGGAAATTCGTATATTTCAATGCAATTAAAATACCAAGAAGAAGCAGAACACCAATTCTGAGTACACGCGCCTTCTTTTTCTGAAAAACCTTCCTGTCCATGGTTCCTTTCTTCATGGAACCAAGCTTCTTTCCAAAGAAATACACAAGCAGAATTTCCAGGGAAATATAGACAATCAGGAACTTACTTTGTATCCAGAAGAAAACTGCATTCGCAAGCAATAATACAAACTTTCTATATTTCTGCGGCACTACCTGATAAGCAATCATCGCTAACGGCAGGAAAAACGCAAAATAACTTATAGAATGGTATCCCATTATTGATTTCCCCCATAAATACTCTGCGTGATTGCTTCATCCCATGCTGAAGATTTATCAGTATTCAGATCAAAATGCTCCAGCAGAAATTCCGAGATAAACGCATCTGCCTTTTTTGCTCCATTGTCATTCAGATGATCGCCGCCGTCGCAGCTGTCACTATTCCAGTCAATGACATTTTCTGTATTCAGATCAAAATACGGCAGATCGTGTTCTTCCGCATATTTCACAAGAAAATTATGCTTTGCACTGGTCCAGTTCCAGGTATTGGGCATTGCCATCAATACCAGCTGTGCATGATTTTCTTCACACAATTTTTCTATGTTTTCAAGGCGTGTCAGACTTTCATCAGCAGGCGCATCAACATCACTTGTCTGCGTCATATAAACAGCACCATTGCCTGCCGGGACAACTCCCGTCTTAGGACGATAGTTTCTATATAAACTCAGCTGTGGAACCATTTCCTTATAGGTTCTGCCTTTCAGCAGCTGTTTCAAACTTGGCAATGTTTTATACATAATGTGGTAATGAAGATAAGGAAAAATATGATCTGCTCTGGTCAATGCCTCATCATTTTCCTGATCCATAATTCCACCAGAAAAATACACAGAAGACATATTCAGAACAATCACGGAAGGAGACTGTTTTTCAAACACATATGACAAAGCAGATTCAATATCTGCCAATCTCATCAGACGATAACTGAAGACGCAGGACTTGATCCCTGATTTCTGATAAATATCCAGAGGTGACACACCGCTGAACACTTCACTGTCTCCCATAAAAACGGCATCGAGTGTATTCTCCTCATTTGCATCAAACCCTTTTCTTACTGTATCGCACTCCACATAATCATATGCCTCGATCTTTGGTCGGATTGTACAGGAGAGAATCCCTAACAATACGGCTGCAGATAAAATAAATAGCAAGAACTTTTTCATCTCCTGTTTTTTCTCCACTGTTTTTCATAATATCATAAACTCATAATTTATTTGCTCCACAATGAAAAAACACCCGGGGATAAGGGGTGTCTTTCCAAAAAAGATTAGTTGAATCTGAATGTTCTTCAGAATACCAGATGCTTATTGGCAGTAAGCAATCACATTAGTCAGTTGGCTCTGAAACAATGCACGTGTATTCATTTATACTGACTGGCAATCAGCAGAAGAACGCTTCCTTCTGGCAAAAGGAACAGACTCACCGGCTGATAAATTGTAAAAGAGAGAAAATCAAACACACTGCAGCCGGATTTGTATCAAATACATGAAAGGAAAAAGGAATCGCTTCCAGTATACACATTCATATATACCGAAAGGATGATTCCTTTGCGTTCATATATTTGTGCAGCTGGCTGCCATTGATCAGGCCCTGTAGTTTTGCGTCCCGCGTTTTCACACGGTTTGCCCATGTATTTAATACTATATTCATTTTAATCTCAGCCAGATTAATGTCAACTAATTCAGGCCGAAAAAAACAGGAATTTTGATTATTCCTGCTCTTCTTCAACAAACTCTCTCCAGACCTTGGCACCTAAACTTCTCAGCTTTTCATCCAGTTCTGAATATCCTCTGTCAATATGATATACATTATGAATTTCCGTGACACCCTCTGCCATCAAACCTGCTATGACCATTGCTGCCCCGCATCTCAGATCAGTTGCCTGTACACTGCATCCATATAACGGCGTAGGCCCGTTAATCAAAGCGCCGGAATTAATAAGCTCAATATTGGCACCCATGGAATTCAATTCAAAACAATGCTTGAATCTCTCAGAATAAATGGTTTCCATGACTTTGGACTGACCTTCCGCCTGCGTCAACAATGCGGTCAGCGGCTGCTGTAAGTCTGTCGCAAAACCAGGATACACTTTGGTAACGATATCGACTGGTTTCAGATGATCACTATGCTCAACCGTGATCTTATCGACATCAATCTTCATCTTTACGCCCATTTCCTGCAGCTTGGAAGTCAGAGCTTCAATATGCTGAGGGATGATGTTGTTGATGACCATATGGGTTGCACACGCTGCTGCAATGATGACGAAAGTACCCGCTTCAATACGATCCGGAATAATTTCATGGAAACACCCGCTCAGGGAATTTACACCGTCAATGGTAATAACGTTGGTACCGGCACCTCTGATATGTGCACCCATTCTGTTCAATAAGGTTGCTACGTCAATGATTTCCGGTTCCTTGGCCGCATTTTCAATTGTTGTTCTGCCTTCTGCATACACAGAAGCCATCATGATATTGATCGTTGCACCAACCGAAGCAATATCCAGGAAGATTTTGGCTCCATGCAGACCATGCGGCGCATCAATGGTATAACACGCCTTTTCAAACTTAACACTTGCCCCAAGTGCTTCAAAACCCTTGATATGAAGATCAATCGGACGCGGTCCTAAATAACACCCGCCCGGCATCTTCATCTGTACATGCCCATACTTGCCAAGCAAGGCACCCATGAAATAATAAGAAGCCCGCAGCTTGGTAACTGCTTCCCCAACCAGTGGACGATTGACCATATGCGTAGGATCAATAACAATATGATCCTTTCTGACTTCAATGACCTCGACATCCAGACTCTTTAATATTTCAGACAAACTATCTACATCCGCAATCTGAGGAATCCCGACAATGGTAACCGGACCATCTGCCAATACTGCTGCCGGAATCAAAGCAACCGTTGCATTCTTGGCACCGGAGATGGTAACTTCACCCGCCAGCGGATGACCGCCTTCTATTTTTAATACTTCTTCCATACACAACCTCGCCAAATAATCATAATCAACCCATAGGAAAAATCAAGAAGAGGATCAGATACTCTTATACAAACTATCTCTTTCCTCAATCTTTCTCTGGTTCTTTTCACAATCCTTATGATACAGAAGACCAAAGATCATATCCAATACAAGCTGGATTCCATTCCTGGAAGAAATACTCACCGCCTTGGGAGAACTCTCATACACAATTGCGGACAACACATCCGGAATAACACTCTTCAATGGCGAAGGCAGAGGCCCGGTAATCAATACTGCCGGCACTTTCTTCCATTCCAATAAACGCGCCGCCTGCACAAGACTTTCATTTCTTCCTTTATAAGACACAAACAAAGCAACGCTGTCACTCTCCAGCAAAGAAGCTCTTTCAACAGGCTCCCCGATGATCTTTGCATGTATACCAATCGTTTCCAAACTATTCTCAAAGTTCAATGCCTGCGGCAATGTCTCGGCATCCACAAACAATGCAATTCTTTTCTTTTCATAAATCAGTCTGGCAGTTCTGACCAAAGCCTCCTGATCGATGTCCTGATATGTCTGTACCAACGCCCCATAGTTCAGTGCATAAGTCTTATCAATGATCTTCTGTACATCATCCTCTGCAAGATACGGAAAAGACGCATTCAATTGTCTGTCATCAACCAGAAAAGTATTCAGTTCCCTGCTGAAAGCCAATATGAATTCCTTGTGTCCCTTGTATCCCAGTTTCTTGCAGAAACGAATCAAAGTACTCTTGGAAACAGGAATAGCATCCGCCAATTCATCTAATGATAAAGAAAGACAATCTTTTCCCTTGTCTTCCAGATATCCGGCAATCTCTCTTTCGGTTGGTGTCAAAGCAGAACGCTCATGGAGCTTGTCTATAATTCTCATGTCATTATTTTACCAAGAACAACCATAAATAAAAAGAACACCATCCTTATTAAGGATGAAAGACGAAAAAAAGAGACACACACAAACTTGTGCATGTCTCCCATCAATACTCAATTGATTATGACTGATCAAGCAGCTTCTTCGGCAGGCTGACGGTTTGCAGCGATGACGAATGGAGCGTACAGAACTACAGATACTGCTAGGCAGATCAGCTGACACAGACCGCCCATTAAGTGGCCGCCGGAAGCCAGGAAGCCAAGGATACCTGCAGGTGTTGTCCATGGAGCATCGACAACCATGATCGGGCACATGCCGATCTTTGTGAAGAGGTAACCTAATGCAACGGAAAC
>OMXQ01000014.1 GCA_900315065.1 uncultured Erysipelotrichaceae bacterium | reverse complement strand
CGCTGTGATGAAGCTGCCGGAGAAACAGGCAAAGCGAATTTATGCCCGATACTATCTGGGAATGACGGTAAATGAAATTGCCGAAGTAGAAGGTGTAGATCCAAGCCGTGTCCGAGACAGTATCCGCCGTGGACTAAAGCAGCTTGGAAAATATTTTTGATAAAATTTCATTTGATGCGCCTGTTTTTTGCCTTTTTTGTCAGTGTTAATAAGAAGGACAAGTTTTTCTCCTTCATCAGTACATTGACAATCGAATAGACAGCACAACAGGTACATAACCCATGTACGAGCGAATATGAAACGCCGCGAAGATGGAGCAGTCAGGGAGGTGATGAAAGAACTGCTTCGGAGCGATCTACGATTTCATAAAATGGATTGTGGCAGATTCGGCGCGATGACTGCATGGGGGCTTAAAGATACTTCCTCACGGCCCGCCAAAGACTTGGGGGGAACCCTGCGGCACACGATACGAACGGTGCTGCGGAGTTATGACAGCCGCGCCAGCGGAGACCTGTTGTGTTCCCATCGTCAGGGGGCGTGGCAAATGTGATGAAAGCTGAGTTATATAAATAGGAGGCGTTTGCAGCTTCCTGTTCAAAATCAGATACCATGCGCTGGCAGTTTCGGCTGCCAGCGTATTCATGTGGCTTTGAACAAACACGATGACAAACTTGACAGATTGGAGGAAATATGCTTTATGGAAAAACTTATTACACGAAAAGAAGCAGCAGAAATTTTAGGTATCAGCATTGCAACGCTGGACGCGGCCCGTAACAATGGTCTTATTTCTTATGTGCAATATGTGCAGAATGGCTGTGTGTACTTTACTTCAGCGGGCCTTCAGGAGTATATCGCAAAATGCACCCACAGAGCAAAGCCGGCAGAAAAGAACGCAACTTATCGTAGACCTCGCAGAGCTGGAGTGTGAGTCGATCCGTATCCTTGCTGGAAACGAAATGGTCTGATAAAACATAGATACAGCGCTGGAGTATATTCTTAGGAGGTGGCGGAATTGGCAAAAAGAAAAAGAGCAATTCCACAATACGGTACAGTTACGCTTAACGGCATAGATTATTATAGAACGCGGGTTCAGAACGCAGATGGAAAACTGGTGGCCCTTTATGCGAGAACACCGGAAGAATTATATGATAAAGAGTTGGGAGCATTAGAGCAGATCGACAACGATACATTCTGCCGGAAATCACCGACAGTTGCGGACTACTGTGAAAAATGGCTTTTGATGCAGTCGGTTCATGTGAGGGCAACCACGCTGATAGATTATACATCAAAGGTCAGACGGCACATTATAAAAGAACTGGGACAGATGCGGATGGCAGATGTGACACTGGATGACATTCAGCTTGCACTTGTTCCTGTTTCCGAGAAGTCCGCTTCAGTATATAAGTCAGTGGTTATCCTGTATAAATCCATTTTCCGTGCAGCAAAAGAAAGTAAGATTATTGATAACAACCCGACGATTTACCTTACGGCCAAAGGTGGAGGCGTTCCGCAGAAGGACAAAGCGGCATTGACGGATGAACAGGCTGCCAGACTGCTGGATGCCATTCAGGGACTTCCGCCGTATGTATTTGTCATGTTAGGGCTGTATGCAGGATTGCGGCGAGAAGAAATTCTTGCCCTAAAATGGGATTCTGTATATCTGGATGTGGATTGTCCTTATTTAACGGTACGCAGGGCATGGCACACGGAAAATAACAGACCGGTGATTCTGGATGAGCTGAAAACGAAAGCCGCGCATCGAAATATTCCGTTGCCGGTTTGCCTGGCGGACTGTCTGAAAGAGACAAAAGCTAATTCACAGTCAGAATATGTAGTGCCGAACCGGGAGGGCGATCCGCTGTCCTATACACAGTTCAAGCGGCTCTGGCAGTACATTGTAACCCGAACAGTCAAGGAGCGTTTCTATTATCGCTACGAGGATGGAAAGCGTGTAAAGCACACGGTTACGCCGGTCCTCGGTGAAAAGGCAGCACATAACGGAAAAGTGATTTACAGCTTAGATTTTGAAGTGACACCGCATCAACTGCGGCATACATACATTACGAATCTGATTCATTCGTCCGTGGACCCGAAAACGGTTCAATACCTGGCGGGGCATGAGAGTAGTAAAATTACGATGGATATTTACGCAAAGGTCAAATACAACAGACCGGATGAGCTGGTAAGAACAATGGGTGGTGCATTTGCCCAGTGGGATGCAGCACAGGCATAACAATTATAAAGAGTAGGAAACAAAGCTGGAGCGAGGCAAGGATGTCTCGCTCTTTGTTTTACATAATCCGTATCTTTGATTAAGTGGGTGCTTTCTGATAAAAAGAAGGTGTGAATTTAAGAACACTCATTATCAGGAAAGGAAGATTTGTATGGCTAAGAAAAAGCAAAGCGTTCCAGAGTACGGAACGGTTACAAGAAAAGGAACACTGTATTACAGAACCAGAATTACAGATGCCGATGGAAAGCAGGTCAGCTTATATGCGACCACCTGTGAAGAATTATATGAAAAGCAGTTGGAGGCCCGGAGACAGGTGGATGAGATCATCTTTCACCGAAAGCATCCAACGGTTGCCGAGTATTGTGAGAAATGGCTGCTGATGCAGTCAGCAAAGGTATCTACGGCTACTATAAAAGGATACAGACAGAATATGAAGAATTATGTCATTAACCCTCTGGGAGATATGTATATGGAGGAAGTGACTGCGGATGATATTCGTCTGGCGCTTGTTCCGCTGTCTCAAAAATCGAAAGGACTGTATGATACGGTAAATATGCTGATTAAGTGTGTGTTTTATTCGGCAGAGCGCAGTCAGCTGATAACCGATAATCCATGTGTGGGAATTTCAGCAAAGGGCGGAAAAGCATCGAAAAAGAAAGATGCCTTAACAGATCAACAGGTTGCAATTCTGCTGGATACGGTGAAAGAGCTTCCGCCATATCTTTTTATTATGATTGGTTTGTATTCCGGCTTGCGTCGGGAAGAAATTCTTGCATTGCAATGGGACAGTGTATTCCTGGATGAATCCACCCCATATATTTCCGTGAGACGTGCATGGCGCGCAGAGCATAACAGGCCAGTGATCTCCACCGTCTTAAAGACAAAGGCAGCTAAAAGGGACATTCCCATTCCGAAGTGCCTGGTGGACTGCCTGCGGGAAGCAAAAGCCAATTCCATATCGGAGTATGTGATTGCGGACAGTGAGGGACAGCCGCTTTCCTATTCTCAATTTACGAGAGTTTGGCAGTATGTAGTTGTTCGTTCTGCAAAAGAGAGAACCTACTATAAATATGTGAATGGACAGAGCATTAAATATACCGTCAAGCCGACATTAGGAACAACGCAGAGGAACAATCCCAAGATTCGCTATACCCTGAATTTCGATGTAACACCGCACTTGTTGCGGCATACCTACATCACGAATCTGCTCTAAAATTCAACGGGTCTTTCTTGGAACGTAGATTCATCGATTAATCCAAGATCTTCGGAGAGCTGTGGATTCTTTTTCATCATTTGAAGTAACCTGCAGGTAAGAATTCTTTCTTCAACGTTTCTCATCTTTCTCTCCTCCTCTTGGAATAATTAAATATTAGGATTAGCATCGGATTTTTATCAGACACAAACCGGTGAACAAGCATAAAAAAATCCACCGATTTGGTGGATTTCAAAGAGCACCTTAATGAAATTAACGAAGTTTAAAATATAGGAACATCACATATGCAATCCAAAGGCCAACTGCAATCAAAACCGGGATAGGTGCTTTAACAATATTTATTAATGCGTAAATTGGAAAAATGATATCGTTCCATATGTTGAAGAAAATCAGGCCAATCACGGACATGTCACTATATTCATCATCATACAAAATTCCTGTTTTCTCGCACAGAGTGGATATAGCAATTAACACAGGATAAGCAATGATGGAATACTTAATATAGGTGCGGTAGTAGAAGTCGATTCCTTCTCCTGTTCCTCCTGTCCATATTTCCTTGATTCCTACATGTCCAATTGCGACAAACAGTATTACTGACACAAAACCGAGAAACGCAATTTCTTCTACAATACTAAGCGTCCATCCAGCAACATCTCTATGCATAATCTTCAGCCACTTTTATTTCCTTTCTTCTTCAAGTTGATCTAATTTCTTCTTATTGATTTTTCCTTCATTATCTTGTTGTTCAACCCACACCTGAAGCGCCTGGGCTTCCATGGAAATTTGTTCAATCATCTTTTTTATCTTTGCAAAATCCTGCATTTCATCATCGGAAATTGTTTCATCCACTGTTATCTGCACTAGTCGTCTTTTCTGCTCGTCCAAATCCTCAAGTGTATTTAACATCTGCAGCACAATCTGAGACAAATTTCCAACCCTCACAGAAGGTATATACCGTTTGCCAATTGCGCACTCATTAGTGCAATAATAATTGTTAAGTTCCGGCATTTTGTATACCCTTGCCATTTCAATAATATCTTCAGGATGTGGCAAGGCCTGATTAGTTTCAATTTTCTCTAATCTCCGAACAGATAATTTTCCATCTGTTGCTTTTTCTACCTCTTCTCTAGAAAGGTTTCCATGTTCCTTTCTGAACTGCTGATAAATATTCATGACGCTCTTCCCCTTAATCAGTTAGTGCATTTAGCATGATATACAATTAAATTGACTGTCCTATTAAAGACGCTCCACCATTCTTTTAATACACTATAAGCATAAATTATCTCTCTATTGATATTTTATCATCCGTATAAACATATGCATAAATTAATTGTCTTATGTTCCCTATGGAACAGATCAATAAGAAATACATTATTTTGTAAAATAGTACAAAATGGCATGGCTTGCGTTGGTTAATAGATGAAGGGAAATAATGACAAGACAGGAGTGTCTGCTCAGCGAACATGAATGATTCATAAACTGTAAAGATTAGGATGCAGATTATAACAACCGGAAGAAAAAGATGATCTGTTGAAATCTGTAGCAAGGATATAATGGTAAAGAAAAAGCCCATCCTCCGGTTAAGGAAGATGAGCCAAATAATCATTCGAAATTACTGCTTCTGGCAAAGGATATCAATTGTCGCACCGGCATCAGTGGCAGTGATTGTAACTGTCTGACCAGCAGTAGGCTGTTTCGCATCTTTTGTAGAAGTCAGATTTTCAGGCATTTTAACATCAGTCTGCCAACCTTCTTTCTGCTGTGTCAACACGACAGTTTTTGATGCATCGGCATCATCAGTCAGCTTTGCTGTTACAACTTTGGCATATGCTGCACGAATGTTTGCCATATCTGTAGCTTCTCTAGCCTTTTCGAGCTGGTTTGTGAAAATCGGAATAGAAATAGCAACTAATACGGCAATGATTGCTACCATGTTCAATATTTCATTCGTGTATCGTGTAACTTCCGTAGTCGCAGTTCTGTTATCACAACCCGGAAAAATTGCAGTTTAGCCATTCTGCGACCCTGTTTTTGCCCATATTCGCAGTTGTGCCATTACAGTGCCGCATGCAAGCACCCAGCAAATAGAAAAAAACTCCACCCTTCTCAGTGACGAGAAAAGCGGAGGTTTCAAAAATTCCTTTATTTAAACCAAAACCTGGCATTTATGTATTACTGTCTGGTGAGCAGAACTACTGTCTCGACGTGAGACAACTTTCCCCATCTTTTTTTAAGCCAATAACAAGTATGCGGGATGATCCTCAAACACACAAGTTAATTGAGGGCTATTACATATTGTCTAAACTTTCAAATTCAAATCCGGGAGCCCATTAGCCACGGCTAATAAAGGTTTTTTAATCAACAGATTTTGATAGTTAGAACATATTTTAAATTCCATCGATAACATCTAATAATTGTACAAATGAAATCTCATGAGCAAGCCACATATTTACCAGCTTGCGAATTCGAAAAGCCTCTCTAAATGACTCGATAATTGGTGTACCATCTTTTGTGATATGTACTGATTCAATAAGCGCGTCTCTAATGGTAATGTAGTTTTTCATTTCATTTTCCTCCTGAAATCAGAATATCATGCCTTGAAATGAGAATAGTCGCCAGTTTGTAGCCAGTTTGTCCCAATTAATTGTGGAAAAGGTATACTTATCCCCAATTCATCAACATGACGAATTATCAATGCGTAGATGGCTATATTTCATTCTACTTTTACCAGATATCCTCAATTCAAAGATCTTCTTCAATATCAATCTCACTATTTGGAAGATCACATGATCGCGAATTCCTTACAGATCCTTTTGCTTTAAAACACTTCTTTGATTTCTTACGGCTATCTTTGTCATTTATATTCGGCATTCCATTTGCTTCTTCAGAAATTGCTTTCTCTATCATTTCACCAGTTTCGGGATCATATTCTGTTTTATGATCAAGTGCACCTTGCAGAACATCAACTGGTGATGGGTTCTCTTCTACTTGATGCATTTCAACCTCGCAATTCCGTTCACTACTATGCTGAGGATTCCTCATTCTTTCATAATCAGCCATCAAACTGAATTCTGTATATCTCTGCAACTTTGAGATTGGTCTACCGTTTCTGTCTGCCTGATAATATGGACTATCATTCGATTTCTTTAATGCTTTTGCAAAGACATATCTGTCAAATGCAAGATACCTCGTAAGATATGGCATCTTTCGCTGTCGCAGTATCAGTGCCTCAGACATGGACAAATGCTGGAGCCGGTCTGGAGTAATGACCGGGATAGTATCAAAACATTGCTTCTCTTTGTTCCACACTTTCTGCTGCCCTGCCCGCTCAGATATTTCCTTTAGAGTAGAAGGTGTCTCTGCTAGCAGATAAACTGTATTCATGATATTGCCTTTAATTGTTCTGGCTTCCTCTTTTCCATACGTCTGATCCAACTGCGAATATTCCTGAATAACAAAGTGCCAGCGTACGCCGCGATACCTTGATGCTGCAAGCTTTGAATTAATATCACCTACTGCTGGAGAAATGCCAAACTCATCCCAGATAATATCAAAAGGAATCGGCAGTCGCTGCTTCGGATAGTTTCTAGAAAAATCCACCATCTCCTGATACAGTTGTGATACGAAGATCGAAACAAACGGATGGAACAGCTTCTTCTCATCATTTACAATCATGAAAACTGCAGTCTTCCTAACAAAGATATCATGGAAGGAAAAGGTGGTTCTGGAAGTCATCTGCTTTACCCGTTCACTGATCATCCCAATCTGCATTTTATCGGCAAAAGTTGACATAACAGATCCTCGCTCCTCAGCTCCCATATAGCAGATTGGATTAAGCTTCTCTGCCGAACGGTCAACTGAACGCTTTGTCATGCTGATCCACCATTGGATCAGGAAAATGCGGTTTGTTCCATCGATATCAACCGGTGTAAATCCGTCTGTCCGCAATGCCTGAATATTAGGAAAAGAAATGGCATCTTCCGGCAGCCGGCAAAGGTTATCCTTCTCATCGAGATATTCATATTCAAGCAGAAATGAAATCAGTCCATCCATCAGATACTGTGCCTGTTTCCACCAGTGCTCATCTTTGGCATTCTTGTCCTCACAAAGCATCCGGCAGATATCTTCAAGCTTAATATTTGCATCGGAGAAATCCGGCCTCGGGAAGTCTTCTCTGTCTTCGATATTCCAGATCACCTGCATCTTCTTTTTTACAGCTTCTGTTGCTTCATTCATAGATAAGGCACGGCTTGGATCTCTGGGATTCATCTGCTTGATCACTTCAAATGCTGAAACAGTTTTGACAAGCTGATGCATCATATCCTTTTTGGCATCCATATAGGCTTTCATCAAAGCTTTATCTTTCCAGGCATCAGGATTATCAATTGTTCTGGCCTGTTCCTTCCGGTATTCCTGATACACTGTGCTAAAGGGATTCCAGCATTCTGATTTATTGGAGTCAACAAAGTTCAGAACGATAACGTTGTACCCCTTCATCTTAAACATCGGGGCAAACATTGGCGTAAGCTCGCCTTTAATGTCATTGATAAAAGCAGAAGTATTTGCCATGAGCACTGTCATGATGAAAATCATGATTGTACTGAATGTCTTACCGGAATTTGTAGTGCCTACAATCAGAGAGTGATTATCACCTGGTTCCACCCAGATCTTTCTTCTGCTCGTGATGATAGGCAGACCAGCTCTTCTGCAGTCTGGAACATCATTGATTTTCTGATAATGCAATTCATTGAATTTCCGGCTGTCAGGTTGCTTGGTAATCGTAATCCATTGATTCCACTTATGTTTGAATGGGTTAAAGACCAGGTCACAATAGTCTCGGATGTGAAACCTGCAGATCAAAGTAAATGCTCCTGCACAGCCACCAATGATCTCACTATAAACTAACCATGGCATCGTATTGGCTGCTATATGGAATTCCGGTTTAGCAAGCTTTATCAGCATCTCAATCAGATCCAATACCAGCAGAACAATAGCCATCAGCTGCACAATAACCAGGATATTTCCGATGATGAATTCCATATGATGCATGGGTTTACTGAAGGAATTATAAAGATCATCGTTTTCAGCTTGTGCATTGAACTGGAAGCGCTGCAGACCTTTCTTTGCTTCATGACGAGATGCCAGATGGCTGTATTGTGCCTTCTCATCCTTTGTGAGTCCACGTTTTGCAGCTCTGCTTTTCCGGCTGCTGGAAGGCATCAAAAGAGACAGTACCATCACGATGTAGCTGGTAAGGATGACGATTGTAGCCAGCTTAAAGTAGTTATTATTGCCCTGCCACCACATGATCCGATAGTCAAAGCAGATCCGGTTAGCAGCCTGCATTGCCACCAGATTTTTGTTAAACGACAAGTAGTATGCCAGCTGCATTGCCAGGAAATAACAGATCACAATATAAAAAACGCTGCCGATCAACAGCAGAAACTTCTTCATTCAATCAACCATCCTTCTTTTCATCTACTAAGGCCTCATACCTGAGTCCCATTCCCGTTCTCTCTTTTAATCATATTTTCCATCTGCTCAGCTAGCTCCTCAGCGCCCTGTTCTTTTCGCTCAGAATTGATGATCCGTGTTTGATTATGTGCAAATGCAGAAAGCTGTTCATGGATATTTCTGGTTTCTGCATTAATACTTTTTCGGGCACTATGAAGCAGACTGGGACTGATCCGCGCCTGCATTGTATGGTACATACGCTTAGGAATTCCAAAAGACATTCTCTGATAATTACGGATGTGCCTCGCCTGCCTCACACCTTTCTTCTCTGCCTTGTGAAGATACTGCAGACCTTCATTCTTTCTGGAATCATCCGCACTCATTAAGCGGCAGACACCTTTCAGAAATTCATCAAAGCCAGTATCACCAAGCTGATCAGACAGCTTTTCAGCATGACTCAGCTCACTCTGCTGCAGTGCTTCTACAACAGCCTTCTGTGGTGCTGTTAGTGCAGATGCATCTGTTTCTTTCAATACCACAGCTACAATATCTGATCCATGACTTGTCTTCCATGCGTCCTGCTTAGCCTTCAGAGTCTGCAAAATCTCCTTGGAGTTTTTATATTCCTGCAGGATGCCATTCGCGATCTGCACTCTCAGCTTATGGTCTTCTGAGTCAAACATATGGGAAATTTTTTCATTTCCAGCATCATTCATTATCTGATCAAGCCGTTGCAGGTTTGATACAAATTCTTTATAGTCAGCACGGACTGACTCTGTATTCAGGATCTCATCGACAATGCTGTCCAACTGCTTTCGGAATGGAATCATCATGGATGAGTTGTACTGCAGTCTTCCATTATCAGGAAGCTGTGTATACAGGCTGGCAATGCTTTCAATGGTTTGGTAATTCAAAGTTTCGGCTCTCTTTATGACACCCTGCCGCAGCGGCGATATTCTTTGCAGATCATCATCTGCATTTCTTCCATACATCTCCATGTATTTCTTTCTGGCTGATATCTGAGAAATGAAGACACGCTTCAGTGCAGTAATTTCTTTACCGGTAAACTTTCCTCTGTCACGTCGATGTTCTTTTTCCAGAAACGTAATATGCATGTGGGGATGTTTTGTATTGGTATGGTAGTCTTCCCACCAGATCATATTTGCTGGATCCAGATGCATCTCCTTGAATGATTTATACAGGCACTGCTGCGTCAGGCGTGAAAAATCATTCTGATCATTTAGGCCATAATCCTGCAGCAGATCATAGTTATCCAGCGAAACAACAACTGTCCATGCCAGATCTCCCGGTTTGGAAAATGAAGACATGGACCGTTTAATCCATGCTTTTCTTTCTTCCTCTGTATAGATTTTGCCATCATTTGTCATTGTGAAATATTTGCCCTGCTGTGACGAGTGTTCTGTTGCATGACCACGTGATGTATACCCGACAAAGGATCCATTAGTTTCATCATTTTTCTGATTCTTCTGTTCCTGGCTCGAAACATTATCCCCATCATAAACAGAATCCTTTGTCGCGTTTTTGCGGCTGGTATATTTAACAAATCCTCCAAACAGCGATGAGGTAATTACCATACCTTTAAAACCTGAATTGGATGGCGCATGCTGTCCATACTGGAGAAATGCAGCATCCACAATTATCTCAGCATGTGCCATGAGCTCACTGATTATCCTTTATGGCAATTCTGGGAATTTCTGCCAGCACGATGGAACCCGACTGTTGCAGGGAGTTATCTATTGTGCTCTTTTCTTCATCATAACCCCGTTCCGTACTGGTAAGATCGCCCCAGATTCTTTCCACTTCCTCCTCTCGCTTTCTAAGCTTCTTCATATCAGAAATCTGATTTGTCAGAGTGATCCTTCGTTCCTGAAGCACATCAAGTTTCTTCTGATTCTCATTCAGCTTTCTTTCAAGCTGCGCAATTCTCGTATCAATCTTTTTGATGTCCATTGTTATTTATGCTTCCTCATTTCTTTTTGGACTCTTTCGTCCACTACCGTTTCAAACACTGTATCTTCATCAAGATACTGTCTGATCCTTTCTGGATCTGTTACTGTGTTCCAGTCGTTATCGACCAAAAACATTTTCCAAAGCAGCAGATTTTTAGTTGCATACCATTGCAGATGTGCATCAATTTCATTCGTTCTTCCAGCAATCACTGCATACTGTTTTTTGAAATAATCATCCAGCAATGTCTCCATCTCAATGCGCATCATATCCAGAAATGCATTCTGTGCTTTGCCATTGGAATGGGCAGCATAATACTGCCGGATGGCCTGGCGAATGATCTGGGTTCTGTTCATTGGTTCTCTGTTTTCTGATTCAGAAGACAATGCATCTTCCCGTTCCAGATCCGCCAGCATTTCCTCTAAATTGTCATCAATTCTCAAACTAATTTTCTTCATATAATCTCCATAAAAGCTGTCCGACAAAGGCCAGCCTCTGCCAGACAGATAATTCTTTACTGTCTTTCAATGCCATACAAAAAGCGTCATTCGAAAATACTGATAAGAAAAATGAAACCGGGCATTGACCGGTTGTCCTCCCCTAATCATGTCCGACAGAATTGTCGGACATGATTCCTTACCCTGTTTTAAGAGATTTTGACAGAATTTGGCCTCCACCTCACTTACAGGGGATATTTCATTACCTTGTGTATCGAAGGATCCAGACCCAGCCATCATCCCAGTACTTGCCTACTGAGATCTCATTGCCAGTCTGATCTCCTGACTGTCGGCCGAATGTTGTGCCATTTTCATCAATGTGAGCTCCGACACTCATGTCATTACCAAGATAAATCTCTGTATGGTTCACCGCTAGCATGATATCCCCTGCTGCAAGGCTTGCTTTTGAAAATGGAATCATGGTAAATCCATTGGCCGGGAAGTTATACTGCATCGATGTTGTGTTGTTGGTAAGACCAACCGGCACGCCTGCTGCATGGAATGCTGCAGACACAAATGAAGAGCAGTCATAGTCTGGTCCATATCGATTGATCTGTGAGTAACCGTGATCTGGATCATTGGCAATAGCCACAGCCCAGGTCAGGGCATTGCTGATAACTGAGCCATCTGAAGGCAGAACTATTGGACCAGTGGCACCGCTGCCATCGCTGCTGAAGTCATTTCCTTTCTGCTGCATATCGGCAGCGATATCTTTGATTCGTGATCTGCCATAGAGATCTACAGAATATCCGGTTCTCTCCTGGAGCTCATCCATAATGGCACCAAACTGATTACTACCTGCAGCAGGATTAAAGGAGTTCATGTATTCATCCATGGATAAATCCTTTGTACAAATATTCTGGCCTGTATCCACATAGTGGTATAAAGAGACAGCCTCTGCAAGCCAGTAAGCTGAATAGTCTGCAGGAGAATAGTCCTCGAAATCCATATAGACATTTGTGTACCATTCTGCAGCTCTTTCATCACTGTGATCAAATAGGTCCGCAAACCATACCTCCGCCCTTTCCTTCAGCCAGTCTGCATACAGCACGGGTGCTGCGGCCGCTGCAGCTGCAGTGATAACGATCAGGCACGGTGCAATCAGAAACGTGATCAGATATCCAGTGAAGAGTTTCATCAGTCCTTTGCCGGTTATCCTGATCCCTTCTGACATATCTGCCCTGCCAGTCATCAGTTCAATTAGTCTCATAGAAACATTGCACCCATCTCAGCAAGTTCATTCCTGGTAGGCGTGACGTGAATTGTAATTCTTCTCTGGCCGCCAATGATCATCAGGGCATCACCCTGGCCGAAGTTTTCTATCCAGTAGGCTTCATTCTCGTTAATGGACTCCAGCTTGTTCAGATCGTTGGTAGCATCATGGTTCATTCCCAGGACAATCTTGTAAGCAGAGTTATTAAAAATAGCTTTGCCATCAGTGATGATCCGGCTGTCGGCAAAGTCATGCGGCTCCTGCGTTCCAATTACCATGACGTTCTTATATTTTCTGGAACGTCTGACAAACTGTGAAAGCAATCGGGAAGTATTGCCTCTGTGAATCAGAGCATGTGCTTCATCGACCACAAAAGCTGACTTGTACGAGTCATCCAGGCAAAGAGTCCAGCTGTAGCCGAACATGATGTAGTACAAAGCGTTTTGCAGCTCTTCAGAAGAATCAAACAGCTTCTTTGTACCAAATGACACAATCATTCTGCCACTTGGATTAAGCCGGATTGTTGTATAGCCATTCAGATACTCGCTCCATTCATTCAACACACGCTGCATCTTCCGCTTCAGTTCATTGAGATATCTGAGATTCTCCTCCTCACCTGCCAGCTCCTTTCTTCTTTCGATCTCTTCTGAAAGCACCTGATCAAAAGTAGAAAAGGTTGGCATATCTTCATAGGTCTTGGATCGGAAGGAAGCCCAGCTGCCAGACGCATCCGGACAGATTCCAACTTTGGCATAACTTTTTTTGACCAGCATACCGACAAATGACAAAGCATCTTCTGAAAGAGCCGGAAATAAAAATTTGAGGACATTGCCAACGTCCTCAATCACGTAATTCACTGCCAGTTCTGTATCCCACATTCTGCTCTGATCTTCACTATCATCATCACTGCTGATCGGCTTCAGGTCAAACACATTGATCCGATTCTCTTTCTGTCCCCAGCTGATATAGGTGCCTCCATACTTTCTTGTCAACTGCTCGTTTTTATTTTCAGGGTCTATCCAGATAGTCATGACTTTATTCTTAATCATCTGGCGGATGATCAAAGACATGGCAGTTGTCTTTCCGGATCCGGCAGCACCAGTCACAATCATGTTGCCATTCAGTCGGTTGGCATATCTAGCCTGCTTTGGTTCGTTCAGGTAATAAAACACATCAAAGATGATCTTACCGTGATTCTGCAGTTCTTCGCCAAAGAGAAATCCTTTGGGATCGTTCAGTGTCTCATAGACCCAGGGATACAGCCCGGCAACGCCCTCAGAAGTCAAAGGGACGCCGATGTTTTCCTCGATGGTGGAATTCATGCCTGACGTGAGAAAAAGCGGTGTGGCAATCTTAAACAACTGTTCCTGTAGCAGCAAACCATCAGTCACAGAGAATCCTCTTACCTTCAGTCTTGCTTTCAGCTTGTCACGCTCATCCTTTAGTTCTGTTGGATCATCAGCGGAAATCTGGAAGATAATGGTCAGATTGTGTGTCCGATCATTGAGATTGATCACTTCATTGATATATTCCTGCTGGCTTTCCAGTTCCGTCAGGATCTTTCTTTTTTCCGTTTCATCATGTGTCTTATCATATCTGCGCTTCTTGTCATTGATATCTTTGGTCAGGATCTTCTGCATATTCAGATCTGACTTCTGAAGTTTGACATACAGCTTGATGGAAGGATCATTGAGGAACTCACACAGCAGTCCAAGGGCATACAATGGCGGAAGTGAGGTAACCAAGATATTCTCAATGTACTTATCTCCTATCATCATGTATTTTGGGAGAACCTTCAATCCAGTTGGAGCAAGCTTTGATTTCTCAATCATGTTGGCAGATGGCTTCACATTAACGATCGGGTCACCCCAGGCGGTGAACATCTCTGTTGTATCAATCTCTTTATAGGCATCGTCCGCTGCACTGTATTCCATCTTTGCGTTCAGATACGAAAACAAGCCGCGTGAAAAAACGTAATCATTGATCAGACTGTTTTCAAAATAAAAAGAGATCAGTGAATAGTAATCTCTCCGGTTCAACTGCTTTGGTGAAAATCCCGCATTATTCCAGAGGCGGAAAAGATCTGCATAATCCTTCTCCAAGATCTTTTCATTCTCATTGCGGATCAAAACAAAGAATTCTTTTTCTCTGTGAGTCTTTGAGAAATCAGAATATTTATCCATATCTGCTGCAATCATCTTTCTGCAGGCCGAATCAGATTCATTATCCCGTTCTTCCCTCAGATCATTTACCCAGTGGTCTACATTGACTGGTGACTGCACAAACTCAAACCAGATAGTGCTTGGAGCAGAATTCAGACAGAGCCGGATGCCTTCCACAAACTGTCTCTGTTCGGCTGTCTGATCGATAAAGATATTGTTCGGTGTAAGCTTTATACCCTTTATTACCGCTTTAGAGCCGTTTCTGGCAACGATTACGCTGTCTTCGGTCACTTGCTTAATATCCATCCATCGAAGCGTTGTAGAAACTTTTTTGCGCATTCTGGCAGCATTCTTCTTTGCCACATCAAGCTCACGTTTCTCACACTTTTCAATGTGCGTCATTCTTCTATTCTTTCTCATTGTCTTCTTTATAGATCCCCTCCCAGAGATAGTTCTTCCTTGCTTTGGCAAACCGGATCAGCACCTGCAGAAGCACCATATTGTTGTGATATACTCCACCAGTTGCCAGTGTAATCACATAGCAGAGTGCACCAGGGATAAACATTGTCACCACTGCCGGCAGGCTGTGGCCATGCAGGACGCTGATGTACAAAATCAAAGAAAGTGCTGACAGAGACGCTCCTGTCAGCACAATTACTAGATCAATGATCCGGTATCTGTTTCCGATCAGCCGGCCATTCTTAAAGTTTTTCGGCGCATTAAAGCGCAGTCCATAATCATCCATAATTTCCTTTCTCAACATAAAAAAGACTCACCTGCTGTATGCAAATGAGTCTTCTCAAATTGATTCGTCAGTCTGTGATGCTTTCAGCAGCTTTCTGGCCTGCAACAACACCGGAGCCAATAGCCCAGGAGTTCATCATTGCAGTCATGGAATCTGCACCATTTGCACCGCCGACAACAGATCCGGCACCATACAGGTTGGTGATTGGATTGCCAGACTTATCCAGGATCTGCATGTTCTCATTGGCTTTCAATCCACCAAGAGTTGTGCAGAAACGAGGTCTCTGTTCAACGACATAGTATGTGCCGCCTGTTGCAAGTGCAACCGGGTTTTCCTTGCCAAATGCATCTGTTCCAGATGCGCAGTCAGAATTATACTGATCAACTGTTTTCTGCAGTTCATCCGCATCAATGCCCATGGTCTTGGCAAGAGCAGACAGATCTGTACCGGAAGCCAGTACCGGCTTGCCGTCATTTTCAATGCTTTCCCACTTGGTCAGATCATCTGCGGATGCAACAAGCTTGTCTTCCAGTGACTTCTGTACATAGGTCTGCCATGCATCCTCATCCATGACGAGATACAGAATCTTGTCATCCTGAGCGACTGTGGCATTGGTAATCTCAGCAAGAGTGCCGGTTTCCTTTACAACTCTGTCTCCCTTTGTGTTGACATAGATTGCACCATGCCCATTGGTTGCAGCTGTAGAGCTTGCTGTAGCTGCCAAAGCTCTGCCAGGAACGGTTTCAACACCCTGCGGATAGACTTTGACAAGATCAAGGTTGATAGTATCTGCACCGACATCTGTGCCTAAGTTCAAGCCATCACCCAGATCGGTTGTTCTGCCATAGAACATGTATCCATTCAGGGAATCCGGCAGCATCTTTGTATTGGCACCGAAGCCGCCTGCGGCATCAATGGTGGCCTTTGCGGTGATATCAATCTTGCCTTTGCTGTCTTCGCATTCCACACCGGTAACAGCACCGCTGTCATCAGTTAACAGCTTGGTGGCTTTGGTTCCTAACAGGAGCTGGCCGCCGAGATTTTCGAAATTATCAGTCATGACCTTGAAGAACTCATAGCTTCTGCCGACAACACCAATCTGTCTCTTGGCAGAGTGATCCGGATACTGCGTCTGAGCAACATCATATGGCACCTTCATGTCATCAATGAGCCAATCAACTGTAGAGCCAATGGTTTCTGTGATCATCTTGACAAGCACTGGATCATTCTTGTTCAGACCGATCCGCATGATATCATCATACGCAAGCTCAGGGGAATCATTTTCCTCACCAAGCTTTTCTTTCTGGAACTTGGAGCCGGTTGCGATCAGTGTGCCGGCATTGCACATTGTATCGCCGCCGACCATGTCATTCTTTTCAATCAGAATGACGGACTTGCCCATGGAAGCAGCCTTGGTTGCGGCAGCCATGCCACCACCGCCAGCGCCAATGACAACAATGTCAGCGCTCATTTCTCTGGTTTCAGAGTCTTTTTCAGTTTCGACATCGGTATTGAATGCTGTGCCATCCGGATCCACGTCTTTCAGGGCATCGCGGCAGGCTGATTCAATGCCAACAGTAGTGACAGTTGCACCGGATACGTTGTCAACACTGAAAGTGTTGTTATCAACCATATCCTGCGGAACCTTAGCAACTGCAACATCGCCAATACCCTGTGTTTCAGTGTTGGATGTTACCTCAACATCTGTCAGCTTATTATCCTTGACAGTAACACTGACAGAAATAGGACCGTTATTGCCAGTACCGGTTCCTTCGTAGACACCATCTGGAATACTTACAGGTGTCGTGGTGGCAGCTGCTGTGCTGCTGCCAGAGCAGCCAGCAAGCATCGCTGCGCACAGAAAAGCAGAAAGCAATTTTCTCTTCTTCATGATAATCTCCTCTCTCCCTGTGCTTCCTATTATGATTTATTTCACATGTTAATCAAGGTCAGATCCTGAAATAAGATTCCTTTTTTCAGGATTTGAAATGATCATATTTTTCTATATTTGACGACAAATCGAAATATCAGCATATATTTACAGATTATTTTGTCATAGGATACTCGCATTCTAAGAATTCATGATATATGAGAATCCATATACTTCTTTCCTGATTCCACAAGATTCTTGTGCTTCATCATCACCCTGCCGAACTCTTTGGACAGCTTTCTGTCCTGCGCAGCATTGACTGCATTATGATAATCAGAAAAAGAGGATCCTGCAGCACTTTTAAGTGTGCCCAAATTAGTCTGTGCCTTGATTCTGGCCCGCTGCTCTTTGGAGTTGAAAATCCGGGCTGCAGATCTTTGATACATATGTGAGGCAAAGGTAGTTGCCATGGCACCGCTGCGGGAAGACGGTGCAATCCGTCCAAGAAGGCTGTCTGGAGAAGTCACACGTCCATCACTGTATTGCGCAATGCCCTGTGAGCTAACTCCGATAGATATGCCATCATTTGCATCTGACTGCCTTGCGGCATCCACTGACATATTATTTGCTGACAATCCATTGCTCTCTGGAATTGCCTCACCTGCTGTCTCATAGGATGGAGCTACGTTCTCAGGAAAGCTGCTTGCAGCCATGTTGTTTCCACTATCACTGCTGTTATACAAAGATCCACTGCTGAAAGGTACAGCAGTACCGGCATTATAAGTTCCTGAGGATTCATGAAGCGCACCAGATCCTCCTGAAGAATCACCTCCGGGCTTTCCTGCAGGACCGCCAATCGAGCCAATCGCATTCACCACTCTGTCTGTTTCCTGTGCCAATTCACTTCTCTGATTGGCATTCACTGGATTCAGTGATCTTGCGCCAAGCATCCGGCCAGCACTATAGAACCCTGCTGCCCCAGCCGTCTTTACTTTGCCACCCAGTGCAGTGGCAGCACCTACAGCTGTATTGATCCCCGCCATGGTGATCTGTGTGCCCTGGCCCAGTGCTACTGCTTGCTGCATCAGTTGCATGCCAGTCTGCGCCCCCGTGTCACCGCCAAGCAGCTGCGCAATCCCGCCAGGTGCTGTCATAATGCTGAAAAGTGCTCCAATGAAAATAATGCCTTTACCAATGCCGTTGAAGCCATCCGGAATATGCGTCGCAATTGCCATGGCAATCCAGATTGAAACCATCTGAAAAAACGATGTCAGGAAGTCGGACATACATAAACGAAACCACAACGATGGTGCATTATCATTGGGATCCACCAAACCAGATAAGGCATACGGAGCAAGCACAATCTTCAAAAACAGACCTACAAGTCTGGTAACAATCTGAATCCCAACAAACAACATTACGTAAGAAGTGATTGCTCCCAGCAGCATGATCCAGGCAAGATTTTCTGTATTGGGAATATACTTGTACTCATTCCCGTCTTTTTCATTGATCTTTGCCAATGTCAGGTAATCAATTGCCTTCTGTCCGCCCGGAATATCACTGATTGAGATCTCATTACTGGTATCAGAGAAATCTGTCAGGCCAGAGCTGATAATGATATCAGATGGAGTAATATCCTCTGTACCTACCATGGATGGAAATGTAGTTGCTGCAGAAGAAGCAAACGAGCTCAGCATTGGCATCAGGACCGGTACCAGTGACAACACAAGACCAATTGCCAGAACTCTCTGGATCAGGGTGGATCCATCTATCTTCTGGATCGTGTCATCAATAAATGATGACTTAAACAGCATCACCAGCAGTCTGAAAAGAATGAATAAACCGGTGACGGAAAGAACAACCGTATAGAAATCCCAGATCCAGGAATTGCTGCCAGTTCTGCCTTCCAGATGAAGATTAAACAATGCAAGGATTACTTTGTAGATCATATCTGAAAGCTGAAGAACGAACTTTGCCAGGAACCAGAGGACAGTTCTGAATGTATCTGTCACAAAACCATTTAACCAAGATGGCATCTAATACTCCTTTCTTTCAGTAATGGCAGCTGCCGCGTTCAATGCACTGCAGCAGCCAGACATAGCAAAGCCTGGGATCAACTGATGGAAAAGATGCTCAGAAGCAATGTGACAGACTCTGCGACGACACCGACAATGATTCCTTTTTTTACGGTTACCCAATATGGTTTCTCCTGCGCGCCTTCCGCTTCAGCCTGCCACCAGCTGATGGCTTTAATCAGAAGATAGATTCCAAGAATCACCGGGATTGCCCAGGTCAGTGTGTTATACAGCGGCGTAAGGTATCCATTCAGCCAGTTCTGCAGCTCTGTTGTGTTCAGATCTGCATGCGCAGGTGTTACAAACTTCAAAAGTGTCATTGTCATGACAGATACAATCAAAAGATTCTTTTCTTTGTTATTCATTTTTATTTCTTCTCCTTCAAACAAAAAAAGAGACTTTTCCGTCTCATCGTAATGTGTTGCTAATAAGTAAGCTGATAACCTGTATAGATCCCGTCTCCATCCGAAATTGGAGTGCACTGATACGTTCCTACTGCACTTCCTGCAGCAATGCAGGCCTGATAAGCACTGTCCATGTTATAACCATCGGAAAACATGAAATCCTGACTACCATGAGTTTGACTTTGCTGAGCTGCAGATCCGGAAGAATCTGTAGAACTACTGAATGATGACTGAGTACTGCCAGAATTAGATTCTCCCGAGTTTTGATAGACAATAATCTTTTCTGGTTCGGGCACAGGATCTGGGTCTTTATAATGAAGAGTCAATACAGCTGTGCCGGTATTTCCAGAGGAATCGGTGACTGAATAGGTAATATCCTGATCATTCAGACTTTCGTCCGGATCATTCCATATCACACTATCCGTCAGGTCACCATCAGCGTTGTCTGCTGCAGATGATAAGTATGCTTTACCAGAAAAGGTATCCTGTCCTCTTGTCAGCGTAACTTCATGGGTTGACAGAGTAACATCCGGTGGAGATTGATCTATCACATTGACAGCCAGAACAGCAGTTCCAGTTTTTATCCAATTTTTGATTTTGTACAACACTTCTGTCTTTCCAATCTGATGTGTATCAATCACATCCGGAAGAATCAGCTCAACGCCATCCTCTTTGGTGTAATCTTGCACATAATCAATCGGGTTGAATGCTGCTCCATAATCCAGTGTCACCTCATCAGCAGTCAGTATCAGTGTCAGATTCTGATTCTGCAGCATCTGATACTGATGAAAAAGATAGGCACCGACCGAAGCAGTGCCTATCAGGGTAATGATCAAAAGGGCAATAAACATAATGTGCAGCCACTGTGCATGAAGCTTCGCCTTTGCTCTCTTATCAATAACATTTGCATTTTCTATCTTTTCCCGGTTATGGTTCATTGCCTCCCATGAGATCTCAGGATTCATGAATACTGCCATTTGATCAGGAGTAAGGCCATGCTCCAGACCAAGCCGTATCTCCTGCATCTGCATATTGTCATATTCTGGCTTTGCATACAGATCTACCTGATCCGTTGTAAGTTTCTTTAAGCCTTCATACACCTCTGTCATCTGGGCAGAATTCAAACCACGTGTTTTCACTTCAGAAAGGTAATCTGCCACGATTATCACCTTCATTTCTGTATTATTCTCAGTCAATAGATCTGATAATACGAGTAAACAGCCTAAGCAAGAGCATTAGATCCCCTTTAAAGTTCATTTTTTCCTGAGCACTTAAAGGCTAGAAATCATCATATGAAGATTTCAGTAAGCCGATAATCAAGAGAGACCTATCGATAGAATGGAATCTCTAATTGAGGCGTTGACAATTCAACATTCTGAGAATTTGGTTGTGATGCTCCGAAAGACAACGTTACCTTCTGCAGATCTTCGTAATTTCCAATATCTTCTTCAGCTAACGAATCTCTATATGGTTTCACCAGACCAATACCTTGACCTCCAGATGGTACTTCTGTTAGTCCGCCAGTAACAAGCACATCAGCATCATTCACCTGCATCTGCTTCGGAAAGAATAACAAAGTCATTTCAGTTTTGTTTTCGATAATGACTGGAATGCCATCAGAGAAGAATGTTTTGGAAGGTTTGACGGATATCCTGACTTTTTCATCTTCATATACCAATTCAAAACTTCTGAGATCCGGCTGCTGCATGTCATCAAAGTGATCTGTTTTCACCAGGAATGAATCTCCGATATATAGAACAGCCTGTGTATCAGGATCATATATCGTAAACTGTCCGCCTATTGAACAGATCTCATGGATGGCAAAAGTACTCAACAGATCCGTATCCAAAATAAGCTTGTTTCTGTCATCAGAATGCGGCTTAACACTGTATTGAAACGTATCATCCGGCGGATTGTAATAAGAATATCCATTCACTGTAATATAATCTGAAGACAGAAGAAATTCCTGGTCCGAATCATTATGGATCGAATAATAGAATCCCACTCCATCTGTCGGACTATATCCATACTGCAGTGATGCGATTGTAATGTCTCCATAATCAAACATCACCTGCCCCTCTGCAACCTGAAATCCATCCTGTGATATCACTGTCTCAGCAGTGCCTGATGGGGGTAAAGGCGTCCGAGTGTTGGCTTCAGGAGGTACTGCTGTTTGCACAGAAGATGAAAACAGGCTGCAGCCCGACAGAGCTGCAGCCATCATTACAAGAAGGATCATGTTATCTATTCTCATAGAATCTGCTTTTCCCATTACGCATCAATTCCAGGTTGCCAGAACCACATTGCAGTAGGCAGACAGTCTAGCATATTTAAGAAATCCAAATAATGCAGATAGGAATTGAGTGATGTCCTGCTGCCGGTTTCCATATACTGCAATGCAGACAGATCAAGCATGCTCAAGAGATAATCACGTATCTGCGGCAATGTCCGAAACATCTCCTTATATCCTTCATTCAGATAAAGTTCTGCAACCGTCATCCGCACATCATCAATATCTGATTGTCTCCATCTCAATTCATCGTTTGTTACCTCATTCATACTTTCCTCCAATTCTTCAAGCTAATCGTTCATCTTCCTCTGGACCTTCCATGCAGAGTATTGAAATTCCTGATTTCATTGACTGATTCTGCTACGTTGTTTGCTGAAGCAAGCTGTTTCTCGCTCATGACCTGAATATCACCGGATGCATTGATAAAGACGCCATTATCAAGGCCATGCTTCCGGTTATAGTCATTCAGTGAAAGTCTGCCGCCATGCAGATCCAGAAAGTCAGTGGCAAGCTGTGCCTGTTCCAGTGCTTTATCCAAGCAGTTTGGATCCTTTCTGATTGCTGAAGCCCAGGACTTTACGTATTTATAGTGATTGGCTGCAGTTTTCTCAATAAACTCATTCATACCCTCTTCATCAGGCTTTAAAGCAACAGAAGTAAAAGCTGATGTCATCTCTGCCACCAGTTCCTCAAACGCATATGTTTCTCCGCCAAATCCATCCGTATTTGTAAGACTGCTGCGGTTCAGACGGTTTGCCGCCCCGCTGCTGTGGCCAAGCTCATGAAGAGCTACAGCGTTATAAGCATATTCTGAAATAAAGAGATCTCTGTTTGGCAGGTGTATCGCATCTTCAGATGGCCTGTAAAAAGCATTGTCGTACTGATCGTTATAGATCGGTACGCCCATACTCCTGGAGATCTTTGTGACGTATTCATCCTGATTAATTGCCTCATGCTTCTCACGCTTCAAAGGTGGGATGCCTGAACACTGCTCAGCATTAAACACCGAATAGAACTTTGGAAAAGCTCTGAACTCCTCAGACTTTCGCCCCTCATCTCTGATCAGTCTGGCCATCTCTGGAAAATCAATAAACTTACCCTTTTCGCCTTTCTTCTTTGTCAGATCTGATACTAGCCACCGCTGTATGGTTGTACCATGCTCACCTTTGTTGACATGCGCCTTGGGGCTCACTCTGGACAGCTGAGAAAAGGTAGTCCATCGGGGATCCTGATACCCTTTCATCAGGGCAGTCATGCTCAAAACAAATGCGTTGGATCCCCGGTATGGCTTTCCTGTTGTCATAGATATCGGCCCTGCATCCGGACCGCTGACCGTATGCCACTGTTTTACCCATGAGAAGCAGTCTACAGGATTATCTTTATCCATGAGCCGGATGAATTGCTCCCCGATTTGCTTCCGATATTCTGTAATCTGTTCTTTTGCTGATTTGATATTTCTGGAGGAGTAAGAAGAACGGTTCTCCCGTACATCTGCTGCCAGCTGACTGGCGACATTAACAGGTCTGGAGAGATTCTGACTTTGGTGTATCAGTCCAACTGGCACTGTATCCGATAAACTCATGAGCACTTGAAATCTTGTTTTGTCTGCTAGTTTCTGACTCTTTTTCCTGTTGATATAGAGAAGCTTACCCTCCTCAACTGCCTGCTGCAGATGATAATTCAGATGATCATGGGGATACATACTGGTGACAAAATTTGAGGGATAATCTTCGCCTAAGTAACTCGCCTGGCCATTTGGCCTGATTAAAACAACGATCGGATGATTCTCGTCATCAACCTGATCCGTGCCTAAAACAAGTGAATCATCCTTAGACAGTGAATCGAAAATAAAAGCCGGATCTTTAATCAGATCCGGTAACTTCTTGATCATTTCTTCTGACAGGCCATGATAATGGCTGGTATGTTCATTTTGATATTCTGGCTCATTCGGGTGCATAGCATCCTGAAGATGTTTCTGCGTATAGCAGATTGGCAGATCACGACAGCCAAGCTTCTGAAGCAGTTCAGGAGTATGTTTCAAAACAACAAGACTGCTGGTTCTGTCCATCTTGTTCTCCAGTGACAGTTCCACCTGTTCGCTGAATGGAACTGCCTGATATACTGCCGACCGTTCTCCTGTATGGCTGTTTATGATAAACTTCGCAAAATTTCCGTCCAGATATCTTTCAGGGTGTGAAATGATATCTGTGTTTGATTGAAAGGAATATCCGTATCCGGACTGGGATCCGATAATAATGTGATCCAGCAGAGGGATATTCATCAGCTTCCCGCATTGAGCCACCCTTTGCGTAAGTTGAAAATCGGCATCTGAAGGATGCACATCACCTGAAGGATGATTATGAAACATCATAATGGAGGAAGCATTCTGAAGGATTGCCGTTTTAAACAGATTTCGGATCGGGACAACTGCCTGATCGATATCTCCAATGGCAGCAATGCTGAAAGAGATTGGCTTTAAACCTATATCCAGATTGACAACGGTACAGTATTCCCGATCCAGATTATACAGATATTTCTGCATCACTCTGACTGCATCCTCCGGTGTACTCATCTGCGTATTGGACAGCAGCTTTTCACCAGGCTCAAGTTTCAGCCGCACCTTTACTTCATTCAGCGAATTGGAATCATCCATTCTCAACCGTGCTCCTTTCAAGCATCACTGTCAGGATCTCTGTGCTGTTTCCATGACTGTCTTTTTCCAATCCTGCAGCCATTGTTTTCAGTTGTTCTGGAGTCACCTCCTGATCACGATCCGGATCCTTAAAAAACTCATTTCTTTCTTCATCCGTCATATCTGCAAGTGCTTCTTCCATCAAATTCTGCAGTTCATACATCTTCATTCTCTTTTCTCCTTTTCCTTAGTGCCGCAATGCTGCGGTTTATTGTGCGTTATCGATGATATTTTCCGCTTCTGCCAGGAACGGCTGTATACGTGTTTCCAGACTCCGTAACATATTCCGGCATTCCTGTAATTGCCTCACCTTTTGTCATAGAAAGATAAGCTTTGGAAGAAAGGACTATCCCAACAAATTCATCAGCGGTCAACATTCGGCTTTGTTTGGGATCATCCTTTCGAAACATCCGAAAAGCTGTGTCATCATAGAAGCGCAATTCAAAATCATTGTTGCGTTTAGTACAGAACTGCTTTGGCAGCCATACGCATGTTTCCCTGCACTCCGTTGCCTGTCGTGGAAACATGAACAGATATGAGTACTTTCCCTGTTTCAGGAAATAATCTCCATTGATCTTCATTCGAATGTATTTATGAAGATTCGGGATCTGCAGTCCTGTAAGTGCAGTATCCACTCCTCTCTGAGCAGTATCAAGCATGTCATCCATAAAGTGAGAGCTCTTCTTCAGGTGGGCAATTGCCTCATCAGCGCGGTCAGCAAAAGCAGGATCTTTAGCAGCAAGCCCGGAAGTATTCCGAATATCCTCAATCTCATGAAACATATCTGAGCACTGGCTCATCATCGCAAGCAGTCTGTCCTGTACATTCATTGCATTTAATGCATCCAGCTTATGATCCGTATGGCCCTCTTCCCGCTGTTTCTTTGCAAGCTCTTGGATTTCCATATTCCTGTTTTCTCTTTGAGCATCTACTTTAGGGATTCCTATCTCCGTCTACGCCTTGCAGTTCTTTCGTCCGGGCTTTGTAATGTCTGGCAAAATCATATGTCGTAATGTAATCCAGGAGATCATCAATGCTGCATTCACACAGATGAGCAGAATCATAAAGCTTGAGTATCATTCTATTCAGTTCCTTATCCAGTATGGTTTTATCGATCTTTTCATTCGAATCTGACATGATTTTATTTCCTGTATTAACGATGCTTTCCAGGCATTGAAAAATCCTGCTGCATTTGTTTCTCTGCCGAAAGAATTCGCGGAGAATGATTGGCTTCGAAAACATCAATAGACTTCTCTGCAGCAGTCCCTGCAAGGTCATAAACGCTTGCTCCGGCCTTGCATTTCTTATACGCATCTGTCAGATCAAATCGTATATCTGCCGGGGTAAAGATGTCATAGATCATTGCTTTCCAAACAGGTGGATCTTCTACACCGTCATAATATAATCCGCTTTCTGGTGAATATCCTTCATCAATCAGCTTTCCCATTACTTCATTAACAAATGTATCTGCGAAGTCTTCAAACTTCGTATCCTTTGGCCAGAAATGCCATTTTCGTTCTGCCACCAGAGTATTCTGCTCTCTGGTTTTCATTTCATCTATCACGGACCTGTAAATACTGCTGATACGTAAGGAATCCTTATTGTTCTTGCTACCATTTGCAGCCTCATGAACTTTGGATGTCAGATCTGCTGTATCATCGTTCTTCACCGCAAGATAAACAGAACGGCTGTCACTCAGCATATCGTTGCTTTGATAGTTTCTGGTTTGCATTGCTTTCTTAAACTGCCATGCAAGGCCATCTTCAAATTAACCTGTATCTTTGCTGTAGTGGTAACAATGCTCTGATAGTCTATCTTCCGGTTCAACCTCTTTATTCACAGCTTTGATAATTGTATTGATATCCTGCACGCTCACCAAGGTATCCGGCATGATTATGACCTCATGAATACTGGAAGGAATAACCATCACATCAGATCCGAGCAGATCACATGCCTTATCCATCCATGCTCTGTCAGAGATACCTGCAGCCCCATATGGGCCTTCATTTGCTCTATGAAGTACCAGTTCTTCCGGTCTGCCATTTTCCTTTCCCAGTCCTGCAGCCTCAATCAATGGGACCAGTGAAAAATCGTCGTGTGTTGCTGCATCGCACTGTGCCATCACGCTGTCAGCTGTTTTGCCTTCTTTAACCACTTCATTAACCGTAAGAATCTGCGGGCTGCCATTTGAAGTAGTATGACAGTATGCAATAGCGAGATCTGCATATTGCCTGTATACCTTACCCTTCAATTCTTCTTCATGTCCATGTATAGGAAGAGCAATCTTTAAATATGTGTTATCTGTATCCATACCATTCCCTTTCTTTTTCGTTCAATATCGGCCGAAACTTACCTACGATTTCCATGTGTCAGTACCTGTGATACCCTGCTTGAACCACGATCAAATTCCACTGCAGCAATATCACTGGCTCTGCTTGCAAGTCTGGAAATAAGTGCCTTATCAATTTCAAAGCCATTTTCCTTCTTATGAGCGTCATCAGCTGCATCTTTAAACATTTCGGAAAAATTAAAACGGACCTCATCAGATCCGTCTGTATTCCTGATCCACGCTTCAAAATGCAGATCATCATGTTCTCTTACTTCATGCACTCCAGATTCCAATGAATAATCAGGCAAAAGCTCACTGACAGCATCCAGAAACTGATCTGCAAAGCTTTCCATTTCCGGAGTCCATTCCAAATGAGGAACTGGCTTCTCTTTTACTGCTTCAAACTCACGTGCTATATCTCTTACATACTTCTTCACCATGGTATCAACAAGGCTGTTATGTCCTTTCCACACCTCACTGCAAGCATTGTCCAGATCCAACCGGAAAAATGGTGTCAGATTCTTATCGTATACATTCAGCATCCATGTACCAGACTGCACAGTTCCCGAATATTCGTCGGCATCTGAGAAGTGCAGATCAGGAACGAGCTTAATATCCGGGCAGTTCTCTTTTAATCCATCACTAAGAGCATGAATGAATTGTGATACAAAGTTCTGAAACTCACTATCCGTATTTCTAAAACGGATTATCATCAGATCTCGCTGAAAATACAGATCCTTTATTCTGACAGGAATAGCATCCTCATTCGAAGGATAAAACAAGGATGGATCGGTCCACCATACATGCGCATCTTCAAATCCTGTTTCTGGAGAATCGCGATATCCACCAGTAAAGTGAAAGCAGCGCAGAGGATCAATTCTAAATCCATCGGATCGACGTTCATTCAGCTTCAGCATCATCCGCTCAACATCACGAAAGTCATTCTGATCTGAAACAATCAATGTCCCATATTCAGTAGATGGAATTACAAACGCATTGCTTCCTAACTGCTTACAGACAGTATTCATTAAGACAAGGTCTGTAATGCCTGACGTCGGCATTCTGAGAATGCTTTTTCCTGCCCGTGATAATGAAGCATCCTCTTGATAAACTCTGGAAAGAAACGCTTCCAATGATTCCAATTGATACTGATTGCGGGTCAGATTGTCAATACGTTCAATCAGCTGTATAGGAAACAAGCGCATTGCATGTGCATCAACCTTCGTTAAAGGATGTACCTGTTCATCAACCGTGCGCTGACAGTAAAGTACTGCCTGCCCTGCTCCATAATTCCAGATCAGGTGTTCCAGTGAAGCAGAATGTGCCGGATCAAAAGGAAATGCAATCTTAAGAAATGAGGAGTTTTCTGGCATAGACATCTCCTTTTCTGCAACCATCATTCTCCATGCTCATTAACATTTGTCTTTCCTCTGGTTGACACTGCAGCCACATGACAGGTTTTCACCTGGATGTCGTAGGATGTTACCTGGATATCATCCTTCTGATAGGAATGTGCCTTTAATTCACCTTCCACTGTGATAAAGGATCCCTTGTCACCATACTTTGCAACATAGTCAGCTGTTCTGCCCCAGGCAGCACATTTGAAAAAGGATCCTTCATCATGACCGGTATTCACGCCAATCACAAAATTACAGACGTTCCTTTTTTCCGTTTCGCCAGTTATCGTCACCGTCTTTACTTCTGGCTTTCTGACCAGATAGCCTGCCAAAATTACCGAATTGTTCCACATATTCTGCTTTTCCTTTCTGCAGCATTGATATCTGCTGTCTATTGTTTCGGCGGTCTTTATTGACCATATGAAAAGCACTTCCGTTTCAGGAAGTGCCAACACGATTCGTGTTAATCTTTTTTGTTTCTCAGACGCTTCTTTTCATCACGTAATACAAGGCAGATGATCGCTGCTAGACCTGCAATCATTCCAGCAATTTCATACGGGAAGATACTGCTGCCATAGCCGGTCTGCACACCTCTTGCCGGCAGCAATGTATCGCTCACAGTAATGATGACCGGGTTATCCTTTGCAAAGTCATAGTCCTCAGAAAGCATGACTGCAAAGTTATTCTTGTTAATGCGATAACCCTTTGGAGCAGCCGTTTCTTTTACATAGTAGCCAGTATCAACAGTACCATCTCCGTTGTACTCAATCTGCCACGTGATAACGCCTGTTCCATCTGTTACACCAACGCATTCCTTACCGTTGATATCCTTCACAATGTTTCCTTCTGCGTCAAACAGTGTAATTTCTGCACCCTTGAGATGCTTGTTCTCATCGTTTGCATCAACCTTGACTGCGCTGACCGCATAAGTCTTGCGGACATCGGTAGCCATGATCACCTGATGCTGATCATTTGTTCCACTTACGATAAACGGAATGTCATCTGTCTTTTCAAAGCCAAACGGTGCCTCATCTTCTCTCAGGATATACCACACATCACCTGATACATCATTGGAGCCTTTGACATAATCAGAGATATCTGTGTATTCATCTGTAGAAGTAAAGTCATAGACAGACTCAACATTTCCACGCTCATCAGTAACCGGAACGATGTTTCCATCATCATCCTTTTCAGCTTTCAGAACGGACATCTTTGCACCAGAAACAGGCTTACCATGGTTGTCTACCTTGGTAACGGCAACATTGGTCAATACATCCTTCATCGTGATTGTAGTCACTTCAGATGTGCCGCTGTGAGGAACAGTAAATGTCATGGATGCTGCCTGATAGAGGCCAGCTACATACTCGGATTCAACCAGTTCATACTTATGATCTGCAATCAGCTTATTCTCAAGCAGGAATGGTTCATCCGTTGTAACACCATTATTCGGAAGCTCAACAGCAACCGGATTATCCTTGTCTGTTACATCCGTAAGCTGCAATGTCACACCCTTGACATAATCACCATTATCATCGACTTTTGCAATCTGATAGTTAATAGAATTGTCTGTCATGGTTGTCACACGATCTTCTGTTCCAGTAGCGTTGACATCACCGTCTGCCGTCCAGTAGTAACCATCCGGTGCAGTGGTTTCAACAACTGTGTACTTCCTGTCAGCTTCAAGGTTCTGAACCATATGAGTTGTTTCATCGCCATTCATATCAATATCACGATACTCATACGTTCCATCAGGACGGACAATGACTGCCTGATAGGTGTACTCTGCATCCTTATCAGGTGCAGGTGTTTCTTCTGTCTTTCCAGCCTTTCTCAGTTCTTTAGCTTTGCAAGCCTGTTCCTTGATTTCTTCAGCCGTCAGATCAGAATCCTTGCTGTCATCCTCAGTTTCAGTTGTTGTCTTTACAAGTGCATAAACCGTTACCTTTGAGCCATCTTCCAGCTCAAATTCAACGTTATTGCCCTTCTCAAGATCAGTAACCTGATCCTCAGTCAGATCAACAATGTGCTTGCCGGACTCCCATGCGTCGATTACGTTTCCGTCTTCGTCACGAGCTTCCAGTGTAGCACCCTTCAGGACATTGCCCTTATCATCAACCTTTGCCAGTCTTTCGATTGTATCAACCATCGTAACCTTCTGGTCAACACCATCGTCATTCACTGTAAAGTCAATGCTTGTAGCCTTTACATAGCCAAGCGGAGCAGTATCTTCAGTCAGTGTGTATGTCTTTCCAACTTCCAGACCGGATGCATAATGTGTCTCCTTACCGGATGTCCACTGATCTACCGCCTGTCCTGTTGTCTTATCAGTAATTGTCAGCTTTGCGCCTTCAACTTCTTTACCGCCAGCATCTTCTTTGGAAATTTCCACCTGCTTATCAACGATTGTTTCTGTCTGATCTTTGCCATCATCGGCAACTGTGAATGTGTAATCCGCAGCCTTGACAAATCCTTCAGGAACAATTGTCTCTTCAACAGTGTATGTCTGACCAGCTCTGAGTCCATTGACAAAGTGATGCTCACCAGCCTTTGATGTCCACTGGTCAACCATTGAACCGTCTTTTGCGAAAACACTCAGCTGTGCGCCATCTACATCAGTTCCGCACATGTCAACCTTCAGCATCTGAACACGCTTGTCGGTGACTGTGTATTCCTGATCTTCCTTCTTTCCGTCTTTATCAGCACCGGAAACGGTGAACGGAATGTCAGTAGCTGCTACATAGCCATTCGGAGCTGTTACTTCGTGGATTGTGTAGCTCTTGCCTTCTTCAAGGCCGTTGACCTTATGGTCGGTGCCATCAGATGTCCACTGATCAACAACATTGCCATTTTCATCAACGACTGTCATATCAGCACCAATGACTTCTTCGCCGCCAGCATCAACCTTGGAGACTGTTACCTGCTTGTTGATGAAGAACTCGGACTGATCCTTGCCATCATCCGCGACATTGATTGTGATATCAGCGGCCTTTACATATCCATCCGGTACCTTTGTTTCCTTCAGTGTATAGGACTGTCCGGCATGGAGACCATTTACATAATGGCCTTCGCCCTTAACTGTTGTCCACTGATCAACAAGGTTTCCGTCCTTGTCATAGACGCTCAGTTCAGCACCATCGACTGTTTCGCCCTGTGTATCCTGCTTTGTAACAAGTACACGCTTGTCTGTCAGTGTCTGGCTCTGGTTCTTTGAGTAATCGCTTGTGACAGTGATCTGAACATCTGTGAAGTAAACATATCCATTAGGAGCTGTTTCTTCATGCAGTGTGTACGTATGACCTTCAGTCAGGCCATTGATATGGTGTGTTGTCTTATCAGAAGTCCAAGTATCAACGACCTTGCCATCAGCATTATCTGTGACAGTGATCTTTGCACCTTCAACTTCTTCGCCGCCAGCATCAACTTTGGTCAGATCATAAGTCTTGTCTGCCATGGAGACAGTCTGAACAGCCTTATCATTCTTGACAGTGAACGGAATATCCGTTGTTCTCAGTACATATCCTTCCGGTGCAACAGTCTCATGCATGACGTAATCGCCATCTGCCAGACCTTCTACATAGTAAGGCTTATCTGTAGAAACCCATGTCAGATCGGTGCCATCTGCCTTCTTGACCTGATTGCCCTTGGAATCAAGGATTGTAATGGTTGCGCCAGGCAGTTCTTCACCAGAGACATCTGTCTTGGAGAACTTTGTCTTTGTGGTGTAGTTTTCGATGTCGTAATGAGCAGTAAACTCTGCTGTCTTACGGTCATCTTTCGGCTGTTCAAGCGTTACATCCCATGTCTGATCGGAAAGAACAATACCATCCGGTACTGCTGTTTCCTTCAGTGTGTACTTACCCAGAGGAATATCTTTCAGTGTGAAGCTGCCATCCTTGTTGACATAGAATCTGCCGCCCTCTGTATAGGTGTCCGTATGAACACCGAAACTATCAGCAGCGGAACCGGATGTCATTACCTTGGCAACATCACCCTTCTTTGCGATTACACTTCCATCAGCCGGGTCTTTGATGTCTTCTGCTGCATACAGAGTAAACTGAATGCCGGACAGATCATCACGGTTAATGAACGAATAGTCAACTCCATCAGGCTTTGCCTCAATGGTCTTGCTGATTGTCAGCTTGCCCGTTGCACGGTTATTAGCAATTGTCTCAGTGACGAAGTAATCATCATCAAGCTGCATTCTCTTTGTTCCAGAGATCCAGCTTGTTGCATGATCCCACCAGGAATAAATCTTGGTCAGGATATTCTCATGGACGTTTTCTTCAGTGGAAGATGTGACATCCTTGTAGCAGGAACCATTAACAGTGAACTTCAGGCCCGTGTCTGTATAGTTCAGGTAGCCAGCCGGAGTATCACTTTCGAGAATGAAGTATGTACCCTTGGTCAACTGAACAGGCAGAGGTGCAGTTCCCTTATCATTGGCAACTGTCTTGCCATCAGTTGTTACCTGATCGACGACAAATGTGCCAGCCGGAACCTTGCCTGTGTTATCAGTGTAAGTTCTAAATGTGTTGTAATCAGAACCGCCGCTTGTCATGGTCACGTAGCCATTTACGATCTTGACCTTGCCTTCCTGATAGAAGGTTGGATCAATGTCACCATTGGAAGATACGGAGCTGTACTTGTAATCATCGGCATCCAGCACACCATTGTTATTGGAATCGGCAACCAGCTTGAAGGATGCGCTGTTCAATGTAACCAGCTTGCCAGTTCTTGCGTCTTTCTTCAGGATTCTTGCGTTGTAAATCTTCTGGTCATTGGTAACACTCAGCTTGACCGGAGACTTCTTATCAGTCCAAGTGCTATAGCCGTTAGCGTCTGTTTTCTTATTTACTACAACGTCAACCGTCTTAGCTTCATCAGACATTTTCAGATCATCAGCAGTGAATCCCTTGGCAGTACCGGAAGTGAACTGCATAACAGTATAATTGCCAGCGGCGAGGTTTCCGGTAATACCGTAGCCTTCCATAGTGTTGCCGTCAGCGTCAACTTCTGTACCTGTTGTGATCACAGAGAACTCATGCTCAGAAAGCATAACATCCTTGCCAGCGGCTACTACATTGCCGTTTGCGTCAATGTTCTGACCATTCTTATCGTTCAGAGCATCCCAAGCCTTCTTCATATCTCCACCATAAATGGAGTTCAGCTTGGAAGTCAGGATGACAAGGAACTTTGCGCCATTCTCAGGAAGATCATCGACTTCTGATCCGGCCTGCTGATTGACATGCTTATAGAGTTCGATCTGACCGTATGCAGGCTGGTTGGCGATCACGTTCTTATTGATCTGTCCGGCAGTAGGATCAAGTGTACGGCTTACTGTTTCATCCTCATTGCGGATGGAGAATGTGATGGAAGTATTACCATTGAGCGTATAGTTCTTCGGTGCTTCTACTTCCTGAATCTCATATGTGCCATAAGTCAGACCATGAAGATGATTCGGAGAACTTGCATCACCATAATCCCATGTGTAAGTACCATCAGCGGCAGTTTCAAAGCTGTACGGCTTCTTTCCTGTCTGCACATCACGGTCACAGATTGTCTCTCCTGGTGCGAATGCCTCTTTGGTGGTATCAATCTTGCCGTCTTCATTGGTATCGACATAAACGGTGTAATTGGAACGATTGATCAGAGCATACTTGGCAGAGAGGTTTGTGTCACCCTGAGCAATGTTTGTACCCAGATCAAGGTCGTTCTTCTTGATACTGAATGTACCGCGGATTGCTGTGTTTTCGATCTCACTGTTTGTCAGCTTGATGTTCTGACCTTCACTGTCAACTGTGACTGTTGTACTGGTCTTACCGTTAAGGTCTGTACCAGTCGGGCCGGCAGTTTCCGTGAACGTGTAAGTACCATATGGCATATAGCCTTCCGGTGACTTCCAGTAGCCTTTCGCATCAGTTGTGATGGTATACAGTGATCCATCTGTCTTTACGAAATCACTGTTCGCTGCGGCAGTAGCCAGTACGGTATCGCCATCCTTCAGAACAGCACCATAAGAGTTATTGTTCGTAATCTTCAGTGTTGTTGTCAGATTTGGAATATCGCCCTGAAGAGCAGTACCGGAATAAGCCAGAGCCTTCTGGATTTCTATATGACCAGTACGAACTGATTTATCAGAAACGGTATATTCATTGCCGCCCTGTACCTGAAAGTATTGGCCTGTCTGCTTTACAGCAAAATAGGCAACTCCATCCGTTTTAGTAATAGATTCTTTGGTCTTTACATTTGTGATGCTGTTTTCGAGTGTGTATCCTTTGGGGGCTTCGGTCTCCTGAACCGTAACAACACCAAGAGGGATGCATGGGTTGTTATCCTCGTCCAGATATAATTCATCACTTTTTTCCTTAACCAAATAATCATTCAGCAAACGAGCTGTAAATTCTCCGCGAGAATTCGGCAGAGTTTTAAGTACCCATGTTCTTGTAGGAGTCAGACTGCTCACGCTGCCTGCTGTTGTGTAGTTGTCAGGATTCACCGCATAGTATTTCACCGTAAACTGAGCATCCTTCAAAGGAGCAGGCAAGTCCTGTGTAAGCCATTGACCATCTTCCGCAATTTTGCTCAGCGTAATGGTCAGAGGGTCATTGCCTGGCGTTTCTGTAGAAGTCACAGAACCAGAGTTATTGTTCAGATTGACCGTGTACTTGGTTTCATCAATGTAGAATCCTTTGGATGGTGTGATTTCCTTTACATAAACAGTATTTACACCATTATCAATATTCGGAATATCAATGCTGGCTTTTCCACTTGTATCAGTTGTCACTTCACCAATCTTGTTTGTCAGTGCTGAATCCAGCCAGATGCCATAGGTAGCTCCACCCAGAGAATAGCAATCGTTATTTTCCGTGATCGTAGGATTTCCATTGACCTTGTTTACATCAACATGAATAGTCTTTGTAGGAATCACAATGGTAATCGGAATGTTTGTCCATTGAATACCCTGATAGCCAGCTGTTCCGCCCGCGGCCGCGCTGTAACCGGTATGCGTAGTATCATCCGCAACAGTGATTGTCAGATATTTTGTGGTGTCATCACCTACAAAACTATATGTGTAATTCAGACTTTTGACGTTGTAGGGGTTGTCGTCTGTCCATGCCAGCCACCCATGATGTGTGCATTCTCCCAGATACTGCTTAATCGTATCAGCAAACCTGTCAAGCGGTGCGCTGATCCATTGCAGAGTAAACTGATTGTCAAACATACTTGGGGCAGTTGCCCAAAGTGTTCCGCTGCCACTACTGGGAATTGCAGCATCAGATGGTGTATAAGATGCAGCCATTCTGCGTACAAGTTGTTTTCTCTCAAAGAGAACATTGATATAACGGTCTGTACCAATCTTTGCCGTATATTCAGCACTGGAATCATGATTCTCATTGGCATTGAAAGATGTTCCATCATCCATGAATACAGCCATGGCGGTCATCTTCTGGCCTGAGTCATTCTCACTTGCCTTAATGGTGATTTCATCACCCTCATTACCCGTGAAAAGCGTGAATCCTGTAACGGAGGTTTCCTTGCCGTTCTGTTCTACAACAACACTGCCCTCACCAGTTACGTTTACTGCAACAGCATTATCAGGAATTTCTTTTCCGATTACGCTATTGGAAGAATCTTCGGCAATTACAGGCATCTGGATGGAACCAGCCATCGTACCTACTGCCAGAAGGAAAGCTGTCAGCTTTCGCAACGTTTTAGGAATCTTCATTTTTCCCCTTTCTCTGGGGGTTCACCCCAAGTCAGATTGATAAAAAGGAAGGCAAGTGCCTTCCTGATTTATGAATGATCACCTGATCATTCCAATAACTTTCCCCATATGTCCTTACCGAATCATCCACTGATGGATAAACTGCAAGTCACTGGTATTTCCACCAAAAAAGACAGAGCATCAATCACACCCTGTCTTCTCTGTTTGTTTGAAAAGGCTTCCGCCTCATTTTTTCTTTCAACCGCTTATCTGATATCAGCCGCAAACTGTTTCATCATATGCGGCACTGTCCTGTACCCACTGCTGTCCGGTCACAACTGTTTCATAATGACCTGTTGCGTCATGATGAACGGTATGGGTAACAGCCGGATGGTATGTGCCTGCGATATGAGAAAATGTTCCACCATCTTGTTCACAATGATCATAAATATCATTGATATCACTCGTTGTATAACCACAGACACATTTGTAATATCCAGGTTCATTATACGTTGCCTGATCCACAACCGTTTCATCATAAGCGGCTGTATCCTGCACCCACTGCTGAGAGGTGACGTTCTCGTAATGGCCTGTTGCATCATGATGCACGGTTCTGCATGTCTGGGACTTGCTTGAACTGCCTGATGTGTTAGATGTCTTGCTTCCTGATGAACTACTGGATGACCCGCCTGCCGGTTTGGAACCCTGAGATGCAGTTGATCCACTCTTTCCTGAATCGGAAGAAGTATTGCTGCCTGTATCAGCAGCCGTATCTCCCTTTTCTTCTTTTGCTTCAGCAGCATCCGCAGACGTAGTAGCTTTTGGAGCAGCACTGGTTTCAGACTTCTTTGCACTGTCCAGTATCTTTTTGGCAGTATCAACCGTATAGATCAGATTTGTGTCTGCCGGTTTTGTGTATCCTCTTGTAGCTGTATCTTCTTTCAGCTCTGCTTCATAGATACCTGTGCTATCTGCATAGATTCCTTTACCCGAATCATCCGTATACTTCAGGATGCCATACTTATAGCCGCCCTTTACGACATGGTTAAAGTACCAGTCTTTCAGACCGGCTTTTGTTGCCTCTGCCTTTTTCACTGTAGCTACCGTGATCTTATCGGTTGTCTCTTTTCCATTGGCATCCAGCAGTGTCACCTCTTTGGCATCAGCAAACAGCGTTTCCGCCTTTACGCTTGCTGTTGGTGACGGGCTTGCTTCTGCCTTAGACGAGCTATTGGCATTACAGGATGCAAAGCCGATACAGGCAATGAGCAATGCTGCTGCCACGCACCCGCCGACGATCTGGTAGGCTTTCTTCTTGGACTTTGCACCTTTGGCATTCTTGGATGCCGGAGCTGTGGTCGGTTCTGTTTTCTCTTTGGACGGACTTGTGTTCTGATCAGTATTTGTACCCATAAGTTTCCCTCGTACTTTTAAGCATCTATATAATGCTTCATATCAATAAAAAGGCCGAGTGTCAATTAACATTCGGCCATAACATTGAATACTAGATGGGGGAGTGGTATTTATCACTATCCATTTCATTCAGTATATAAATTTTATACCCTCTTATGAGGACATGCAAAAGTCCTCAAACAATGTGATTAACCCATATAATCCTCAAATGATTCACCAGTTTGTAAGATTTACATGTTCTAAAAATCCGGTGCTTTTTAGGACTTCATGACAATGCATCTTTTTCATATGCAAGAAATTAGCCTATACTAATCCTATATCTTCTTAAACTGTCAGACTTTTGCACCCGATAAGGAGATCACTTCAAATCCCCTGCTGCCATATTGTTACAATCATCTATTTTCCCGAAACAATCACAACACCAACCGGCATCATATGCAGATCGGTACCAAGAGAAGAAAGATCCACAAATCCTGCATAGCCTAGCTTGGGCGTAAAGCCAAGCCTCTCATCCTTCACCGGCTGCGAATTCACATAAATACGGTTCCTGCTAAAATAGATGTCACTGCGTTGCTGCGAAAGAAACTGTGGATTGGCATCCTGTTCCTGCGTCACAGACGTCCCAATTCTCAGCACATTTTTCTCTCCAAGCACAACCACTTCACCTGTCTGATCATTGAACGCAATCGCACCATACTGTCCATCAAGACAATAGATCTTCTCAATCTGCCCTTCATTGTCAACCAGCAAAAGGTAGCTCAGTGCATCATGGGGATACTGTGAGGTTCCCTTAGCAAGAATCACATTCTCCCCCTGCTGAAAGTCCACGGGATTGATCGCATCATAGCTGATCTCAACATCTAATGTCGTTGTCCTGTTCTGATAGAGCTTTATGCCAAGAAAAACATTCAGTCCCAGCGAAACAAGTACAGCGATCAGCAAAATCTTATTGGTAAACCGGCCTGAATTCTTCATGTGTCTTGTACAATGAAGTGAAATAGTATGTATACACTACATTGCCCCCCGTATTATCGATTACGTCTGCTCTGTAATAGATCCAGTCAAAGCCCGTAAATACTCTCAATTTTGAAAATCGTGACTGGTCAACTGTAATTTGATAGCTGAAAGAATTCGAATTTACCACCGAAACCCCTATTGAGCCAGACAAATTTTTACCATTTGCCTGAAAACCAACAGTAATATTTACAGATGAACTTGTATTAAAGCCATAAGATGATACTTTCCGCCAGACAGAAGTATTTGGATGATATCCAGAATCCACATTATCTTTATGTCCACTATCCAGCTTCGTCAAAACAGTATGATTACCTGTTCTGCGTGCAAAGGTATCAGGAAGCATTAAATCAGAAATTATGCCATTCTCATCATATGAGATATAATATGGCGAGCTAATTTGTGATTCCAGAGCTTCCTCCTCTGCTTTTGCATAGACAGGAGAACATAAGGAAATACTTATTATTAAAGCAACAATAGTTCTAATGACTGTTTTTGTACTATTATTCATTTTTTCCTCCATTACGGCGCTAAGCGCCGTCACAAATGCTTCATGAATTTCATTTCGTACTCCCTCTGATCTGCTACTCTTTGAATAAAGAGAAGGCTCTGTTTAGAGCACGGGGAGACTAGCGGATCATTTGAGGCCGCATTTTTATTAGTTGCCGCTGCCGTACAAGCACAAATGAGTAGACCTTTGAATCTGTACGCTTATCATTGAAATCAGTAACTGTTGAATTTAGACGCCGGACAGTATTCAGAGCCTGATCTCTTAGAAAGAGAGGATCTTTATGGCTTTGAAAATTGTTTGCTTCATCTGCTGTGGTATGGATGTGCACAAGGACATCATTGTCGCAACGGTTG
>OMXQ01000022.1 GCA_900315065.1 uncultured Erysipelotrichaceae bacterium | reverse complement strand
CCGATAGATCTCCGCACGGCCTACGAGGAATACCACTATGGCATATTTGCGGAGACTAATTCAGATACCGGGACCAACACTTAGCTCGAACATAGCGTAGAAAAAAGAACGGTGTGATGAATCACGAAACCGTTCTTTTTCATGCATGTTTATAATATGCATGCATACATGATGACAGGATAGTGATCAGAAGGCATAACACCGTCATATGTATCTTTGATCTTCTGAGTCTCTGATACCAGAATGTCATTGGTATAGAAAATATGATCAATCGGATGATAGCGGTGAGACAGGGAACCAAATCTCCCGCGCAGAGTAGAGCCCATATCATCACTCACTGCATCTTTTAACCTTTTCTGAAGAATCTGAAGGGCTGGAGAGTCAGACACGGTATTGAAGTCGCCAGTCAGAATGACATGCTCTTCTGGTAACAGAGATAAGAGTACCTTTGCCTGCCTGGTTCTCATATAGGGAAGATTGGCATCCAGGTGGGTATTGGCAAAGGTCAGAATCTTTCCGGTTTCTTTTTCTTTCAGATGAGCTTGCGTAACAATACGGGGGAATTGTGACAGAAGAAAACGGGAACCAGGTTTATCGGGATGAGGGGAAAGCCAGCTTGTGCTGCCGTCAATCTGCTCGAATTTGTCTTTCTTGTACAGAATAGAAGTATATTCGTTGTTGTACATGGAATGCCGGGAATCACCGAAGAAGACATAATCTTTCTGCAGCTGCTGCAGATATGAAAACATGTTTTCAGTGAGTTCCTGGACGCCGATCAGATCAGGATCATATTGATGAATCATCTTCAGAATTGCCTTTGATCGTGTGGAAAAAGGCACTTTTTCCAGTAAGTCCAGTGAATCAGTCATCAGGTTCAAAGTCATGATTTTCATAGCAGTCTGTATACTCCTTTTGATTCTTTCATAATCATCTGTTTTTCAGTCATTTCTTTCAGAATTCTCTGCAGTTGTCTTCTGGAACAGTGCAGCTGCATGGCGGCTTTTTCAACGCCGATCAGTCTGCCGCTCCATCTTTCCTTCATGTAAAATAACAGGCGTTCCTGTAAAGAAGCTGGTTTCATTTCTGCTTCGGCAGAAAGATTGAGCTTTTCTGCAATCGAATAAGCAATGTGGTAAAGGAGAACCGGGTCTTTTTCCATTTTTTTACGGTCAAAAGGCACTGCCAGGAAGCGGACGGCGGTGACTGCCTGAACTTCGAGTGTCTGTCTGTCCGGCATGATAAATTCCATATCCCCCAGTATGGCAAAATGATTGCTTTCAATTAACTGGGAAACGGATCCGTCTTCGTGAATATCCAGAATCCGGATCGTTCCTTCCAGAAGAAATAGAAACTGCTCATCAGGTTTCAGCCGGAAGAAGATGTCTTCGCCTTTCTGATAAGAAACCAGATACATATTTTCAGGCAGGGTAGAGAAATACAAGGCAATGTTATGTTTCACTATAGCATCCTGAATTTTTTCCGGATTTGTGCTTGTTTTCATGTCTCTATTGTGACATGTGACACATTATTTGAAAATGACTTTTTATAAAATAAATGAGCTGATTGAAAAGAAAGGAGTATTTCATGGAAAACGATTTATTTGAAAGAACACCTATTGCCAGAGCGTATCTGAAACTTTCTCTCCCGGTTGTGTTTTCGGGTGTATTAACGCTTGTCTACAACATGGTGGACATGTATTTTATTGCCAAAACAGGAGATACGGATCTGGTTGCCGGCGTTGCTTTGTGTGCCCCGATGTTTACGCTGCTGATTGCTTTGGGTGACATTATGGGACTTGGCGGTTCTTCCGTTATTTCCCGTCTGTTAGGACAGGGAAAGAAGGATGATGGAAGAAGACTTTCTGTATTCTGTCTGGATGGTTCTTTTATTCTCGGTGTGTTTATGGCTTGCCTGTTCCTGATATTCAGAAACCCGATTCTGGCTTTGTTAGGCGCAGATGCCGCAACTCTGCCGCATGCGTCTGCTTACTATTTCTGGATTGCCCTGGGTTCTCCGTTTGTGATTCTGGCTTTGTCACCGACCAATCTTCTGCGTACAGAAGGAGCTGCTACAGCATCTATGATTGGTTCCGTGCTTGGTTCCATCACAAATATCATTCTGGATCCGGTATTCATTTTCGGATTGAACATGGGAGCAGGCGGCGCCGCAGCTGCTACGGTTATCGGTAATATTGTCTCTGACTGTTTCTTTGTCTGGTACATTATCAGGAAGTCTTCCTTATTGGCGTTCAAGGTAAAGAACTTCCATATTTCCTCTCAGGAAGTAAAGAATGTATTAGGCATCGGGATTCCTTCTTCCATCACCAACATCATGCAGAGTATCGGCGTCATCGTATTGAATCATGCTTTGCTGGCATATGGAAATGAGAGTGTTGCGGCAATGGGAATTGTCTCCAAGGTAACAATGATTGTCATCATGGTTATGGTCGGTTTTTCTTTCGGCGGCCAGCCTTTATACGGGTATCTTTATGGAGCTAAGTTGAATAAGAGATTCCGCGGTGTATTGAAGTTTGCGATCTCTCTGATTGTCGGCTTGGCTGCCGCCATGTCAGTTGTGATTGCAGTGTTTGCGCCTGCTTTTATTTCTTTCTTCATGAAGGATCCTTCTATTATTTCCATGGGCAGCACCATGCTGCGGATTGTCCTGATCGGCATGCCTTTTATCGGTCTGACCATGGTCATCACCTGTGTTTTCCAGTCCTGCGGCAAGGCTTTGCCTGCTTTAGTTCTTTCTGCCGGAAGACAAGGGATATTCTATATTGTGATCCTGTTTATTACTTCTTCTTTGTTTCATTACTATGGGGTTCTGATGGGACAGCCGGTTTCTGATATTTTCACATCGATTGTTGCTTTGTTCCTGCTGAAGAAGCATGTGCTTTCTGAAGTGGGTGATTAATTTGTTTTGTGTCCTGAAATCTTCAGAATAGTGGATAAACAGCGCATATTTCAGACCTTTTGTGTGAAAATTTTCATTTTTGCTTTATAATAGAAAAGTCAGAAAAATTCAGAAAAATAAAGAGGTTTGATTATGAATAGCAAGAAAATTCTGCTTGTCGGCGGTACCGGAACTATTTCCACTGCTGTCATGCAAAAACTGAGCGAAAACGCAGCCAATCAGGTTGTCGTTCTCAACCGCGGCAGTAAGGAAGTTCCTTCCTATGTCCGTCAGATTGTATGCGATGTCAATGAGGAGGGTGCTCTTGCAAGAGCCATCGGTGACGAAAAGTTCGATGCCGTTGTCGATTTTCTTGTTTATGATGCCGCTGCTGCAAAGCAGAGAATGGAAGTATTTGCGGACAAGTGCAGCCAGTATTTCTTCATCTCCACGGTTGTAACTTTCGATCATGAAGATAAAGTATGGCTGAATGAAAATTCCGTGCAGGGCAATAAGTATTCCCGCTATGGCAAGAACAAGTGGGAAGCAGAAGAAGCTTTCCGGGCCAATGATTCCTTCCCATGGGTCATTGTCCGTCCTTCCCAGACTTACAGCGGAAACAGAATTCCTTTGAGCGTCAAGGGAAATTCCTGCTGGTCTGTTGTTAACAGAATTGCCAATCATAAGTCTGTGATCGTTCATGGCGACGGCAAGTCCATCTGGCATATGATGCATGCCCGTGACTTTGCGTATAACTTTGTACAGATGATCGGCAATCCGGCAGCTGTTCATCAGTCTGTCAACCTGGTCAATCCGGCAATTGTTACATGGGATATGATCTACAACGAAATCGGCAGACAGCTTGGTACAGAAGTCAGATTCTGCCATATTGCCTCTGATACATTGGCCTGCGCAGGCAAGTACAACAACATCGAAGTATTGTTAGGCGACAAGCAGTACAGCAACATGTACGCTAAAAAGAACCTGACGGATCTGATTCCGGATTTCCGCTGTGAAATCGGCTTGAAGGAAGGAATTGAAATGTATCTTTCCTACATGGAAGCGCATCCTGAAGAAAAGGTTGAGGATCCTGAATATGATGCATGGTGTGATTCTGTCATTCGTGATTATCATGCATTTATGAAGATTTTCTCTGAGAGACATTGATCAGTCTCTCTTTTTTTCTTTTCCATTTTTCTCTTTTCTGGTACATGAGCGGATCATTGCTTTCACGTGAAAATATTTTCATTGTAAAATATTGCAAAATTGCGTTGACAATTTGAAAGCGCATCTGTATATTTTTTCATAGTTTCAGAAATAAATACTGCTATGACGCAGAATAGTCCTGTTCCTGGATCTGCTTCAGAGAGCTGTCGTATGGTGAAAGACAGCGCACGAAGGGAAACAAGGTATCCTCTGCCAGCAGCTGGTCGAAAGCCGCAAGGTGAGTAGATTTCGCCGGAAAGCCTCCGTTACAGGGCATCCTGCTGTGTAAAAACGTCGGGAGTAAAGTGGCACGTAAGTATAAGTAAATACGTGCAATCAAAGTGGTACCGCGGAAATTGCTTCCGTCTTTGAGCCTCAGTGCATCTGCACTGGTTCAGGACGGAAGTTTTTATTTACTGAAACAGACATTCATGAAAAGGAGAGAGAAAAGATTATGAATGGACTTGTGATTCTGGTATTTGCTGCTGTTGTGCTGCTCTGCGGCTATCTGCTTTACGGACGCTGGCTGGCGAAAACCTGGGGTGTTGATCCCAAGGCTGAAACGCCGGCCGTCAGAAACAATGACGGAAAGGACTTTGTTCCATCTTCCAAATTAACTGTCTTTGCGCATCAGTTTTCTTCCATTGCCGGTGCCGGTCCGGTACAGGGACCGATTCTGGCTGCTGCTTTCGGATGGGTTCCGGTATTGCTGTGGCTGTTAGTCGGCGGCGTATTCTTCGGTGCTGTTCAGGACTTCGGTGCCATGTATGCTTCCGTAAAGAATGAAGGCAAGTCGATAGGCATGGTCATTGAAAAGTATATCGGCAAGACAGGCAGAAGGTGTTTCTCCTTGTTCTGCTGGTTGTTCACTTTGCTTGTTATTGCGGCTTTTACTTCCATGGACAGTTCCACATTCAATGGTTTCACAACAGATTCCACTGGTGCAGTTGTAAAGAACTTCAATGGTGCTGCTGCCGCAACAATTTCCATGCTGTTCATTGTTGTAGCGATCGGCTTCGGTTTCTATATGAGAAAATTCAGAAACCGCAAGGAATGGCAGAATGTAGTAGTTGCCCTGGTGCTTCTGGTTGTCATGTTTGCCGTCGGTATGAAATTACCGGTATATCTGACAGCCGGTCAGTGGAACTATGTCATCATGATCTATCTGTTCATGGCAAGCGTTATGCCGATGTGGATGTTGATGGAACCAAGAGATTATCTGACAACCTTCATGTTACTGGGCATGATCCTGGGCGGTGTCGTTGGTGTTGTTCTGGCCAGACCTGATATGCAGCTGAATGCCTTCAACGGATTTGTCGTGACCAGTGCCACCGGCAATAAGTCTTATTTGTTCCCGACATTGTTTGTCACCATTGCCTGCGGTGCTGTTTCCGGCTTCCATTCTCTGGTATCTTCCGGTACAAGTTCCAAGACCGTTTCCAATGAAAAGGATATGTTGTTCTGCTCCTATGGCGCTATGTTGTTTGAAACATTGCTCGGCGTAGTATCACTGATTGTTGTCGGTGCAGTTGCCAAGGGAGGATTTGCACCGGCCAATATGACGCCTTTCCAGATCTTCTCAGCAGGTGTTGCGGGTTTCCTGGAAAGCATGGGTGTTCCTAATACTGTTGCAGCCGTGTTCATGACCATGTGTGTATCTGCCCTGGCTCTTACATCCCTTGATTCTGTAGCCCGTATCGGCAGAATGAGCTTTCAGGAATTATTCACGGGTGATACAACAGATCCTGCAAAGATGCCGGCTTGGCAGAGACTCTTTACCAATCAGTATTTTGCAACAGTTGTAACTCTGCTTCCAGGTTATCTGTTAGCTTTAGGCGGATATCAGAATGTGTGGGCATTGTTCGGTGCAGCCAATCAGATGCTGGCAGCCCTGGTACTTGTCGGTGTAGCGATCTTCCTGAAGGCAACGAGAAGAAAGAGCGCAATGCTGTATGTACCGATGATCATCATGCTCTGTGTAACCTTCACTGCAATTCTGATGAATGTGTACGGCAATGTCACGGCCTTTATGGCAGGCAAAGGCACTTTCCTTAAGAACGGCCTGCAGCTGATCATCGCAGTCGGTCTGCTTGCCCTCGGTGTCAAGGTAGCTTATACATGCATCAGAAGACTGATCGATGTAAAGAATGGAAAACTTGCAGCAGATGAAGAAAAAACACCTGAATTTCCTTCTTCCACAGCTTCACAGAAAGGATTCTGAATAGTATCTTAGTAAGAAAAGGAAAAGGAGATTAGTTTCTATGGCAAAAAAAGATCTGAAATGGGATTCAATCGGATTCAATTATCATCAGACAGACAAGCGCTATGTATCCAATTATAAGGACGGCGCCTGGGATGAAGGCAGACTGGTGGATGATCCGAATGTAACGATCAATGAAAGTGCCGGCATTCTGCAGTATTGCCAGCAGGTATTTGAAGGCATGAAGGCATATACATGGGAGAATGGAGAAGTTGTGTGCTTCCGTCCTGATCTGAATGCGGAAAGAATCTACAATAGTGCCCAGCGGATTGAGATGCCGCCGGTACCGAAGGAGAAGTTCCTGGACGCAATTGATCAGGTTGTCAAAGGCAATCTTGACTGGGTTCCTCCGTATGGATCCGGAGCTTCCCTGTATATCCGTCCGTATGAATTTGCGACAGGCGTCGTCATCGGTGTCAAGCCGGCAGATACATATCAGTTCCGTGTATTCACCACACCGGTTGGTCCTTATTATAAAGGTGGGGTTACCCCGATTGTTCTGCAGGTATCCGATTATGACAGAGCAGCACCTCACGGCACCGGGGCAGTCAAGGCAGGCCTGAACTATGCAATGTCTCTTCATGCGTCCGTCCTGTGCCATCAGGCAGGATATAATGAGAACCTGTATCTGGATCCTGGCACACGTACATTCGTGGAAGAAACAGGGGGATCCAATGTGATCTTCGTCAAGGATAAGACAGTGATTGTACCGAAGTCAGATTCCATTCTGCCGTCTATCACAAGACGTTCCATTGTATATATCGCTGAGCATTATCTGAAACTGAAGGTAGAAGAAAGACCGGTAAAGTTTGAGGAAGTAAAGGGCTTTGATGAAGCAGGGTGCTGCGGAACCGCAGCTGTTATTTCCCCAGTCGGCAAGATTGTTGATCATGATGAAGAAATCAACTTCCCATCCGGCATGGATCACGCTGGACCAGTTATTACAGAATTGTATAATACAATTACAGGCATCCAGAACGGCCGGATTGAAGCACCGGAAGGCTGGATCCGTCACATTGCTTAATTGATAATCATCTGAAGAAGAATATCCGGATCCGAAAACGGGTATTCTTTTTTTGTTACCGACGAATTTCAGCCAGGTGGTACAATACGCATTGGTTACAGAAGGAGGAAAGTATGCAGAAGAATCAGATGACACAGGGACCATTGGCTTCAAATTTGTTTAAGTTTGCGCTTCCTCTGATGGCCTCCAATTTACTCCAGGTTTTATTCAATATGTCTGATATTGCCGTGGTTGGTCAGTTTGCAGGATCTATTGCATTAGGATCTGTCGGCTCCTGCGCAACGGCAGTCAGTTTGTTTGCCGGTTTGTTAATCGGCATGGGGACAGGTATCAATGCATTAACCGCACGATACATCGGTGCCGGTAAGAAAAAGGAAACAAATCATTGTGTTCATACCGCTTTTCTGCTTTCCATTATCTACGGACTAGTGATCATGACCGGCGGTCTTTTACTGATCCGGTCAGTTCTTGTGTTGATGGGAACCAAAGAAGAACTGCTTTCCGGGGCCTGCACTTATATGTGGATTTATTTATGCGGAACGCCTGCACTTGCCATGTATAATTTCGGCAACGGGGTCATGAGTGCAGCCGGGGATACAAAAAGACCTCTGCGGATCATGGCAGCAGCCGGCTTGCTGAATATTATTCTGAATCTTTTCTTTGTCATCGGTTTTCATCTGGATGCAGCAGGGGTAGCACTTGCCAGTGCAATTTCCCAATATTTCTCTGCTTTTGTCATTCTGAAAAGTCTCTTTCATATGAATGAAAGCCAGGATGTATATCTGCGGAAAGAAGACATGCATATGGACAAAGATATGGCAAAGAGTATCCTGGCATTAGGCATTCCTACCGGTCTGCAGAATTCTATCTTTGCGATTGCCAATCTCTTTATCCAGGGAGCAGTCAATTCCTTTGATACATTGATTGTCGAAGGAAATTCCGCTGCTGCCAATTCAGATGCACTTGTCTATGACGTGATGGCAGCTTTCTATGCCGGCGGTACAACTTTCATTGCCCAGAATTACGGGGCGGGAAATAAGAAGAGAATCCTGGACAGCTATCATATTTCTGTAGTTATGGCCTTTATTGCAGCAGTTGCAATGGGTTTATGCCTTTTCCTGTTCGGACCGCAATTCCTGCACTTGTTTACCAATGATCCTCAGGTTATTGAAGCCGGTATGTTAAGACTCAGAATTATGTCTTATTCTTATTGCGTTTCTGCCTTTATGGACGGTACTATCGCTGCTTCAAGAGGCATCGGCAGGACAACGGTGCCGATGATTATCGTCATTCTCGGTTCGTGCTTATTCCGGATTTTATGGATTTATACCATCTTTGCATATTTTCATACCATCCCGGCTTTGTATGATCTGTATATCGCTTCCTGGTCTTTGACTGCTTTGTTTGAAATCATCTATTTCAGGAAAGAGTATAAGAAGGTCTGCAATGGGTAAAGGTGTTCTCAGGAGCACCTTTTTTCAATTGTCTTCCTTGCGTTTCAGACACTGCTTGCTAGAATGTAATTTGAAAGAGGATACCTATGAAAGAAGACATCAGACAAACACTATCAACACAAGGCAGAAAAGAATTTGAATATAAACTGGAAAAGCCGCATTGCATCGTTCTGGACAGTGCGTATAGTTCTATGGGCAGAATGATCGGCCTGGGAGCTTGTAAAAATACCGGCTATACCTATTATGACGGGGCCACATTATTGGAAAGCTTTGATCATAATTTCAATGATGAAGATGTCGAGAAAACAGACGTAAGACTGAAAGATCATCCTATGACAAAGGAAGAAATTCTGGAAGACATGTTAACAGAAAGAATCTGGGATACGTATGCAGCTGCTGTTGTTGAAGCTTTGCATAAGGGACCGTGTCTGATCCATGATCATACTGCAAAGTCTGTTGTGGAAAGACTGGGGTATTCCTGTGTTTCAGTCTTTACATATAGTTCAGATCAGATGAACCAGATCAAAAGAGCGAGAGTTTCACCTCGTTACATGAATGAAGAAGACGACAGAGTCATTCTGGAAGCTATCAAAGCAGAGAATATGATCCGCCGCAATCATCATGCGATTTTTGACCGCAATGAATGGGGACAAAGAAATACCTATGATCTGATCCTGAATACAGACATCCTGGGCAGGGATATGTCCATTAAAATCTTAACGGATCTGATGAAGTGACTTGCAATTGCAGCTCAATTCATTTTGCTTACAGTCTACAATTTTGGGGATGCCCAATGCTGGATTCAGCTTTTTTGTTTGTGCTGTAACTGAAATATTTGCATGCATAACAACTATGCTCAATTTATGTATGATCAGAACCGCATGGCATCGATATACTTCAATACGCCTTCCCTGGTATGGATACTGTATTTCTGATTGACCTTCTCAAAATAAGACCTGATTTCCGACTGAGGGATTACTGCATCTGAAGACAGATCATCTGTTAATCCGCTTCTTGCCTTTTTCCATGGCCTTTCATTATGGGTAATCTGTTCCAATACTTTTCCGCTATACAAGCCGAATGTTTCTGACACAAGATGAACAACTTCTTTTTCTTTCTTCGTCAATCCATTGCCGGCATTTTCAAGCAGGGAAAACCTGGCATCATCAATCGGATTATAGGAGAAGTTCTTGAACAATTGATATGCCTTTGGATACACAGGACCATGAACCCAGGCCTGACAATCTTCTTCGAACAAAGGACGCTTTAATACCACAAAGGAAAGGCCCTGAGTAAAATACAAGAGCTTTTGCAGCATCAGCGGTGTTACTTCTTCTACTTCATCAAACAAACACGAAATAACCATCAACATTTTGTCAGAAAGACAAAACAAGCTCTCAAGACTGGAAATCGCATCCATGGCTTTGTGGTAAGCAGCTCCGGCAATCTTTTCTTTGTTTTTCATGAGCCTGCCTTTCATAAAGGCTGGGCAAGTCAGTGCTTTCCGGATCACATCTGAATATTCTTCAGAAGGAAGCTGGCCGGCAAGATATCTGTTAATCGTAATTTCACCAAAACCCAGCGCCAGAGATAAAGGAGCTTTGCCAATGTGATAAATCTTCATCAATTTCTCAATGTCTTCCATTGTGACAAGATTTTTATCCTTCCGATATTGTGCATCAATCTCCTTTACATTCAGATCGATCAGACCCGGAACGTTCATCTCACTTCCGCATTCTGCACATTGTGCAATTGTAATTGTGAAGGTGCATTCTTCTTCTCTGATGACCTTCGTAATTTCCTTTTTCTTCAGAACATACGGGGTTTCTTTTCTGCATTCAATGCAGTAATGATGCATGGTTTCAAACATACTGATTCCTATCTTATCCTCCATCAATTTTTATATCATGATGTGTTTTTTTGAAATTCGTATCATCATTATAATGAATGATATAAAAATGTAAATATCCTATCATCACATTAATTTTGAAGAAGGATTGGGGATGTTTTCTCATGAAGTTAACAAAGTTCTTTCTTTTTGTGACTTTGTTTGAATCAGGCAGTCATTCTTTTTGACATATACCCCCAGGGGGTATATAGTAACAACGTAAAAAGAGAGGAATCCTTATGAGTGAAGAAGAAATTTATCACACTGGAAAACACAAGATGCGCTCTCCTGAAGAAAAAAAGGCTCTTTTAACAAGATTAAAGAAAATTGAAGGACAGATCCGCGGCATTGAAAAGATGGTCGATGATGATATGTATTGTCCTGATATACTGATGCAGGTTTCTGCTGCCACCAGTGCTCTTAACAGCTTCAACAAAGTCCTGCTTGCATGTCATATCAAAAGCTGCGTGACCAATGATATCAAGGCAGGAAATGAAGAAAGCGTTGATGAGCTTGTGAAGATCATGCAGAAGCTGATGAAGTAAGAAGGTGAAGTATGAAGCAATATATTATTTCCGGCATGACCTGTGCCTCCTGCCAGGCGCATGTTGAAAAAGCAGTCAATAAGCTGCCTGGTGCAGAGAATGTTTCGGTATCTTTGTTAACAAATACGTTGACGATGGACGGCAATGTTGCAGACAAGGATGTCATTGCGGCAGTTGAAAAAGCCGGCTACGGGGCCAGGGTCAAAGGTAATGAAGTTAATCAGAATAAAACAGAGAACGGTTATTCCGCAAAACTTGCAGCAGATGAAGATGCCCTGGCAGATCATGAAACCCCAAAGCTGAAGAAGCGGCTTGCCTGGTCTCTTGGTTTTCTGCTGCTTCTGATGTATATCACCATGGGACACAACATGCTTGGCTGGCCTTTACCGCCATTCCTGCATGAAAACTACATGGGCTTAGCTGTTGTACAGATGCTGATCGCATTGATTGTCATGTATATCAATCGTGCTTTCTTTATCTCTGGTTTCAAGAGCCTGTTCCACCTGTCGCCGAACATGGATGCCCTGGTTGCCTTAGGGTCTTCCGTATCCTTCGGCTGGTCTTTGTTTGTGTATTTCAGGATGAGTATTCTTGTTACAAACGGTGCCATGAATATGGAACTGATGCCTTTGTATCATACCCAGTTGTATTTTGAATCGGCTGCGATGATTCCGGCATTGATCACGGTTGGGAAAACTCTGGAATCTCTTTCCAAGGGAAGAACGACTGATGCTTTGAAGAATCTGTTAAAGATGGCACCGAAGAAGGCCAGAATTGAAAAAGACGGTCAGTTTGTGGAAGTCGATATTGATCAGGTCAAAGCCGGTGATATTTTTGCGGTAAAGCCGGGTGAATCCATTCCGGTGGATGGGATCATTGTGGAAGGTTCTTCTTCTGTTGATGAATCTGCATTGACAGGAGAATCCATACCGGTTGATAAAACAATCGATGATGTTGTCTCTGCTGCTACTATGAACCAGTCTGGTTTCATCAAGGCAAGAGCGACCAGAGTCGGTCAGGATACCACCTTCTCCCAGATCATTCAGATGGTTTCTGATGCGGCTGGTACCAAAGCGCCGATTGCAAGAATCGCAGATAAGGTTTCCGGTGTCTTTGTGCCAGGAGTTATCCTGATTGCGCTCCTTGTATGGATCATCTGGTTACTGGCAGGTCAGTCCATGGCTTATGCTTTGGAAAAAGCAATCTCTGTGCTTGTCATCTCCTGCCCATGTGCACTAGGTCTTGCGACTCCGGTTGCCATTATGGTCGGCAACGGCATGGGTGCCAAAAACGGCATCCTCTTCAAGACCAGTGAATCTCTGGAAAATGCGGGCAGGATTCAGATCGCGGCATTGGACAAGACAGGAACAATTACGGCCGGCAAGCCTGAGGTGACAGATATTGTACCAGTATCCATGAAGGAAGAAGAACTCCTGGCCTTAGCAGTCAGTCTGGAAGCCAAGAGTGAACACCCCCTGGCTAAAGCTATTGTCAATTACGGCAATGAACACCAGATTCATATGGAAGAAAGTGATTCCTTTGAAGCCCTGCAGGGCAATGGTGTCAAAGCAATCATCGGTGGAAAAGAAATTTACGGCGGTTCTATGAAGTTTGTTTCTTCGCTTGTTCCGGTCAGTGAAGAAGTCAGAAAGAAAAGTGACGAATTGGCAGGACAGGGAAAGACCCCTTTGTTCTTTGTACAAGGCGGAAAATTAGCCGGAATGATCGCAGTTGCGGATGTCATCAAGGAAGACTCTGCCCAGGCTATTAAGGAATTGCAGAAGATGGGCATAGAGGTTGTCATGATTACCGGTGACAATGTCCGGACTGCCAAAGCAATCGGGAAACAGGCGGGTGTTGATAAAGTCTATGCAGGTGTCATGCCGGCAGGCAAAGAAGAAATCATCCGCCAGCTTCAGAAACGTGGAAAAACTGCCATGGTCGGCGACGGCATCAATGATGCACCGGCTTTGACCAGAGCTGATATCGGTATTGCCATCGGTGCCGGTACAGATGTTGCGATTGATTCAGCAGATATTGTTCTGATGAATTCCAAATTGAGTGATGTCAGTGCAGGCATCCGCTTATCCAGAGCAACTTTACGGAATATCTATGAAAATCTCTTCTGGGCATTTGCCTACAATGTGATCCTGATTCCGATGGCTGCTGGTCTGTATCCTGGTATCCAGATGAATCCGATGTGGGGTGCAGCTGCTATGTCCATCTCCAGCTTTACAGTATGCATGAATGCACTGCGTCTGAATCTCTTCAAGGTTCATGATGCAAAACATGACAAGGCAGGAAAACCGGCATTGAAAGATGACAAACAGGTAAGTGTTATTGATATGAGTGTTGAAAACAATCCGTGTCCGGTAGATACAAAAGAAGTCACTTTATCCGTCAAAGGCATGATGTGCGAACATTGTGAGATGCGGGTAAAAAAGGCTCTGGAAGGACTGGATGGAATCGTCTATGCAAAGGCAGATCATACAAATGGAGCGGTAGAAGTTTCTTACCGGAATCTGCCGGAAGATGAGGTCATAAGCACTGCAATTGAAGAAGCAGGCTATGAATATGAAGGAAGAAAAGAGGAAAACAAAATGAAGGAAACAGTAAAAATTGAAGGTATGATGTGTTCTCATTGCGAAGCAACTGTCAGGAAGGCTCTGGAAGCACTGGACGGTGTTGAAAGTGCTGAGGTTTCCCATGAAAAGGGAACAGCAGTATTAACTCTGAACAAGACTGTCGCTGAAGCTGATATTAAGAAAGCTGTTGAAGACAAGGACTACACATTCAAGGGCATCGAAGCGTAAGCAGGATGAAAGAAATTGTGCTTGGCATTGACGGCATGGCATGCGGCATGTGTGAAGCACATGTTGCGGATACCGTCCGTTCCCATTTCAAAGTAAAGAAAGTCAAGGCTGATCGTAAGAAGAAAAACGCTGTCATCATCACGGAAGAAGAAATTCCGGAAACACAGTTGAAAGCAGCAATTGATCCAACCGGATACACAGTTACATCATATGATTGTCACGAGTATGTAAAAAAAGGCTTGTTCGGCTTCTAAGGGGTTCTGAAAAGGAACTCCTTTCTTTTCTGTGTAGTAAGATATGAGAAAAGAAGGGAGAAAGAAAAAATGAATATTCTGGAAGAAAGAATCCGTAAAGAAGGAATTGTCAAAAGCAAAGATGTCCTGATTGTGGACAAGTTTCTCAACCAGCAGATGGATCCGGTTTTATTCCATCAGATGGCAGAAGAATGGAAGACTCGTTTCAAAGGCGTACAGGTAGATAAGATTCTGACAGTGGAAGCTTCCGGTATAGGTCTTGCCATCGTGGCCGCAGAAGTATTCCAGGTCCCGTGTGTCTTTGCCAAGAAGACAGTTTCCATTAATCTGGTCGGTGATGTGTATACGGCGGAAGCTGAATCCTTCACCCATGGCGGTGTCAATACCCTCATGGTTTCCAAGCGTCTTCTGAACCAGGGAGAACATGTCTTACTGATTGATGACTTCCTCGCTAACGGCAGAGCCTGCGAAGCTTTATTAAAGATTGTCCAGGATGCAGGTGCAGTTCCTGCCGGTATCGGCATCGGGATAGAAAAAGGCTTCCAGACCGGCGGTAAAGCTTTGCGTGAATCAGGCTATAAAGTAGAATCCCTGGCAATTGTCAAAGACATGGACAAAGACAACATTCAATTTGAGGATAATCCGTGGCTGACGCAGAAATTTGGAAAGAATATGGAAGAAAAGAAAAAGACAGAAACAGCTGTGAAATATACCATCCGAAACGCATCTGGTGAAGATGCTGATTTACTTACTGAATTACGTTTTGCTCAGCTGCAGGCAGAAGGTAATGTGCTTCTTTATGATACACGGGCAGAAATGCGCACATATTTCCGCAAACATCTTTCCGACGGTACATATCGGGCCTGGATTGCAGAAATCAATGGGGAAGCAGTATCTGCCGCGGCTGTTCTGTATCAGGAGTATCCGCCGTCCATTGACTGGAACGGGGCTCACAGGGGTTATGTGACTAGTGTGTATACCAGGCCTCAATATCGTCATCAGGGAATCGCATCCGCATTGTTAAAGGAAATCATCCGTGATGCTGAAGAGAAAAAACTGGGTAATCTGTGGCTGATGGCTTCTCCGCAGGCAAAGCATCTTTATGAATCATGCGGTTTTTCAGTGGATTTTCCGGGTAATGATACCTACATGGAGTGGTTTGGAAACTTAGAAAAATAAGAAAATTTCCTCTTTGAGGTAATCTGCAGTAATATCTTATGCAGTTATTGCCGGCGCTGACGACAAAAGGAGAAAACATGGAGAAACCTATTACTAACGACGATGAAAAAACGGTTGCTCAGGTTCTGGTAGAAGGCCTGAAACAGGAAGGGGTCAAAGCCATTTTCGGCATTCCTGGTGAAGAAACAATCGATCTGATGTTTGCCATCCGCGACAGCGGCATCCGTTTCATTCTTACAAGACACGAACAAGGAGCTGCCTTTATGGCAGATGTCTACGGCAGACTCACAGGCAAGGCAGGCGTTTGTCTGTCAACGCTTGGGCCGGGTGCTACCAATCTGATGACCGGGGTTGCTGATGCCTTCCTTGACGGGGCACCGCTTGTCGCCATTACCGGCCAGGTTGAGACAGAACGCATGCAGCTGACAAGCCATCAGTATCTTGACCTTACCAGCATGTTTGCCCCGATTACTAAAAGATCCAAGCAGATCATTACCCCGGATACAACAGGTGAGATTATCCGCCTTGCTTTCAAGTATGCTCAGAGTGAAAAGCCTGGTTCCACCCATATCGATGTGCCGAAGGACATTGCACATACAAAGACAAGTGCCCGTCCTTTGAAGCAGCACCATGCGGATCCGGAATATGCACCGGCGCGTTCTATTCTCGAAGCAGCTGAATTAATCAGAACGGCTCAAAGACCTGTCATTCTGGCAGGCAATGTAGTTGTGCGTGCCCATGCAGTGAATGCATTGCGTCGTTTTGTGGATGGTCTGCACATTCCGTGTGCCAATACCATGATGGCAAAAGGCATTTTGCCAAGCGATAGTCCATATAATCTCTGGACGCTCGGGATTCCGCAGCGTGATTATGTCAATGAAGCTTTTGACCAGGCAGATCTTGTGATTGCAGTCGGTTATGATCTTGTCGAATGTGCACCGCTCAAATGGCATTCCAATCCCGAAACAAAGATTATCAACATCGGCGTCCGACCGGCAGATATCAACCGCAATTTCCAGCCTGAAACGGAAGTCATCGGTGACATTTCCTATTCTCTGGATCACATCATGGATATCATCGATGCCAAGCCTGAGCCGCATTGGATCGAGCCGATCAGGCAGCAGATGCGCAATGAAGAGGATGAACTTGCGTCCGATTCTTCCTATCCGATGAAACCTGCCCGCATTCTCAGAGACCTTAAGAACCTGCTCGATAAAAATGATATTGTGCTTTCCGATGTCGGTGCCCATAAGATGTGGGTTGCCAGACATTACCATCCGGAAGAACCGAATACATGCCTGATTTCCAACGGCTTTGCCAGCATGGGCTTTTCCATTCCAGGTGCTATCAGTGCCAAGCTTCTGCACCCGGAGCAGAAAGTTGTAGCAGTATGCGGTGACGGCGGTTTCATGATGAATTCCCAGGAACTCGAAACAGCTTTGCGTGAACATCTGCCGATTGTCATTCTCATCTGGCAGGATGACCAGTATGGACTCATTGACTGGAAAGAAAAAGAAAGATACGGGGAATCCTGCTACGTATCTTTCTCCAATCCTGATTTCAAAAAGTATGCGGAAGCTATGGGCTGCAAGGGCTATCATGCAGGCAGTGAAGAAGAATTGATTGCCTCTTTGAAAGATGCTTTCCAGCAGGATGTTCCTTCCGTCATTACCGTAAAGGTCGATTATTCCGAAAACATGAAGCTTTCCGCTCATCTGCGCGAAGCTTTGAAAAAATAACAGATCATTTTCCAACATCATATTCAGAATTTGCAGAGGATCAGTCCCCTGCATTTTTTATGTTCAGCCGGTTATTCCCGTACTGCAGGTCATTTAAAATGTAAAATGATATATATTTTCAGAAAATAGATAATAAATATTTACAGAAAACATTGAAACAAAGTTTTCAAAGCCGGATCCGGATTTATAATGATGCCGTAGGTTTCAGCAGGAAGGAGGGTATGTCAATGAAGATTGTCATCTGCCGCGGCAGTGCATTCGGCGGATATCCGTCTGAAGAACAACTGCAGACATATTGGAAAGAACTTCTTGCCGGTGTGCCGGATCTTCAGATCACCATGCGGGGCGGTTTCAATTCAGCTCAGGCGGATGAAATTGCTGGTGATAATGAAGCTTTGATCGGGGCCTGGATTGGGGATGACGTGTTTACTGCATCTTTCTTCGATCGTCATCCGAATCTGAAGTATGTTTCAACCTATGCCCATGGTTTCGGAAGATTTGATCATGAAGCTGCGGCTGCACATGGTGTCACTTTCACGAATACAGTCTATGGGGATGAGACCATTGCGGAATTTGCCATGTCATTATTGCTGAGTATCTGTCATCATCCTGAAATGGAAGCTGCTTATTATCATGACGAACTTGCCAAGGGAAGAACGCTTCAATCATTGAAAACAAGACAGATTGAATTATATGAAAAGACCATGGGGATCATAGGTCTGGGCAGAATTGGTCTCAGGATGGCAGAAATGGCCCATGCCTTCGGCATGAATGTTATTGCATACAATCATCATGAGAAAAAAGGTCCTGCATATGACATTGTTAAGCAGGTCAGTTTTGATGAGCTTCTTTCCACAAGTGATGTAATTTCCATCCATGTGCCTTTGAATGAGGGCACCCGCCGCATGATCAATGCAGATACGATTTCCCGTATGAAAGACGGCGTCATTCTCATTAATACGGCCAGGGGAGGCATCATTGATGGATCTGCTCTGGTTGAGGCTTTGCACAGCGGAAAAGTCTATGCAGCAGGTCTTGATGTCGTTGATGGGGAACCTCGTCATGATCTTTCGCCGGTCTTTGCGTGTGACAACGCTCTTATTACCGGACATATTGCCTGGACACCTCCGGAAGCCAGTTTCCGTTCTGTCCGCATTGCATATGAGAATTTCATAAACTGGATGAATCATCATCCGACCAGTACCATATAGAAAGGGGAATATATCTTATGAGTGAATCCATTTTCAGCAAAGCTGTTCTGGAAAAGCCGGAATCAAAACGAAGTGCTTCGACTACTTTCCTTACCAATGAACAATTTGATTCCAGAATCCGCATGGGCTGGAATGAAAATCCCTACGGCATGGCACCAGGTGCCTTGAAAGCTCTGGAATGTGCGGCTGAACACAGTGCCTGGTATGAAAACTTTTTTGCTACTGATCTCAAACAGGAACTGGCTGATAAATACGATCTGAAAATTCAGAATATCATTACCGGGGCCGGTTCCAGTCCTTTGATCCAGCTTGCCGGGGAAGCTTTCCTGAATCCTGGCGATGAAGTATTGCTGTGTCCGACATTCGCTGCTTTTTATGACATGGCCCAGACTTATCTGGCAAAACTCGTCATGGTGCCGCTGAAAGAAGACATGGGCTATGACCTGGAAGGATTGAAGAAGGCAGTCACAGATCATACAAAAATGATTGTCATCACCAATCCCAATAATCCGACCGGTCAGTATATTCCATATGATACCTTGCGTGATTTCATTGTATCTTTGCCTAAAGACATCGTTGTCTTTATCGATGAAGCATATATTGAATTTGCAACAGCTGAAGATTGTCAGACAGCGATGCCGCTGATCAGAGAAATGCCGGACAGACCGATTATTGTTTCCCGTACTTTCTCCAAATACTATGGCATGGCCGGTGTCAGAGTCGGCTGGATTGCTGCGCAGGAAGATCTCATTGCTGGGATTGAAAAACTGCCGGAGAGCTTTGTTTCCAGGGAAGGGCAAGCAGCTGCGAATGCGGCTTTGCATGAAACGGAATTCTATGAAGAAAGCCGGCAGAAAATCATTGCCGGAGCCAGATATCTCGAAGCAGAAATGAAGAAACTTGGATGTAAGGTATGGCCTACCCAGACCAACTTCATTCTTTTTGATCCGCATGTCGATTGTGCTGAAGTGAAGAACAGATTGTATGAAAAAGGCATTCATATTTCTGCACCGGGGCTTGACCGCGTCAGTGTATCTACACCGGAAAATAACGGGCTTTTCATCAGAATCCTGAGTGAAGTAATAAAAGAACTTAAGAATTGAAATACAAAAATGTGCCGGTCAGAATTGATCGGCACATTTCAGAGAGGAAATACGCATGCAGAAGAAAGAAAATAAGGATTATCTTCATGTAAAGGTCATGCCGTCTGATGCGAAGACGATTCCTTTTGCTGCAGATCCTCATTATACAGCCATGGAAAATTCCAACTCTGACATAAGAGAACAGAAGCAGATAACATGATATTCAGAGTGTTTATTCTCTGTTTTCTTTCTTTGTCAGGACTTTCTTTAATATGGAGACAAATTCTTCCATGCCGCCTGTTTTGATATCCAGCTGGTTGAAAGCACAGAAGTTCCTGTGAATCCGCCTGCCGTTTATGACAAGAGGCAAAATTGCCAATGAAGTTCCTGTTTCTTCCGTATGGCTGAAGACGTCCAGGGGCAGATAGGCGTGTTCCTGCAGAATTGTCAGTTCTGCTTCTTTTCTGTCTTTTGCGGCAAGAAATTCACCAGACAGGTGCAGATAGTCTTCATAATATAGTTTTTCATTTTTGAACTGGTCCGGGGAAGCAATCAGAACACAAGGAATGTTCTGCAGAGCTTGTACTTCGATTTCTTTCAGATTCGCCAAAGGTGAACTCTTTGAAAGCAGAATCCATACTTCGCTTTCAGCAAGAATCCGGTTTTCGTATGCATCCGAAAACATGCGGCGCTGATCATTGATGATCAGGTCCAGTTCCTGAGTGCGGATCATATGATGCAGAGTTTCATGATTTCCGAAAACAGGACGCAGATGGATCTGTGGAAATGCATTGGCAAAAAGTCCGACTGCTTCCGCAAAAACGGAAGCTGGAAAATTCAGGGAACAGCCGATCCGCAATTCATTGCCTTCACCTGCTGTCCGTTTTGTTTCCAGGATCAGCTGATCTACATCAGAAGTGACGATCAGGCTTTTTTCGTAAAATTTTTTTCCTGCCGGTGTCAGTGAAAAGGTCCGGTTGTGGCGTTCCAGCAGGGAAAGGCCGAGTTCCTCTTCCAGCAGTCTGATCTGCTGGGAAACAGCTGATTGCGATACATAACATTGTTCGGCTGCCTTATAAAAGCTGCCGGTCTGAACCACTGCCTGAAAATATCGGATCTGCCGTAATTCCATAAGTCATATCTCCTGCTTACATCATATATTGATTAATAAAACTAATCAATCATTCAGAAATACGAATTGTTTCAATCAGAATTTCTATTTATCATGTGGATGTAAGGAAAAAGGAGAACAAACATATGGAAAAGAGAAGGCTTGGAAACAGTGAATTATACGTAAATCCGGTAGGACTTGGATGCATGGGATTCAGCCACGCTTCCGGCGATCCGGTTGATCACGACACAGCCGTTAAAACCATTCGGCAGGCATATGATATCGGCTATGATTTCTTCGATACAGCGGAAGCTTACACAGGTGTTTATCCGGATGGTTCTATTTCCTATAATGAGGAGCTTGTTGGAAAAGCATTGAAAGATGTTCGTGACAAAGTTGTCATCGCTACCAAAATGGGTGTCAGCCATAATCCGGACCGGTCATTGAAACTTGATTCCCGGCCTGAAACAATCCGCCGCAGTCTTGAAGGAAGCTTGAAAAGACTTGGCACGGATTACGTTGATCTGTACTATCAGCATCGCATTGATCCGAATGTCGAACCGGAAGTTGTTGCGGAAACAATGAAGGAACTCATTCAGGAAGGCAAAATCCGCTATTGGGGCATTTCCGAAGCAACCCCGGAGTATCTCCGCAGGGCAAATGCTGTGTGTCCGGTAACTGCTATTGAAAACCGCTATTCCATGATGGCAAGGTGGCATGAGGACATCTGGCCGTTGTGCGAAGAATTGAATGTTGCCTATGTTGCTTTCTCACCAATGGCTAATGGTTTCCTGACTGGCAAATATTCTCCGTCCACAAAGTTTGAAGGAAAACAGGACTACCGGGCAAATATGCCGCAATATACAGAGGAAGGATATGAAAAGGCTTTGCCGCTGCTGAAGCTGCTGCAGGAATTGTCAGCAGAATATCATGCAACAGATGCACAGATTTCCCTGGCGTGGATGCAGAATAAAAAGCCGTATATTATTCCGATTCCAGGTTCCCGTAAACTGAGCCGTCTGCAGGAAAACTTCGATGCCGGCAAAATCATTCTGCCGAAGGAGACCATTGCACAGATTGATGCTCTGCTCGATACCATATCCTTTGATGTGTTCGGCGGTCACAAGTCAAAATAATTCTGAATAGATCAGAGAATACCGATGTCGTTTTGATGTCGGTATTTTTTTTGTCTGTCTTATTGCGACAATGTATAAATTTCGTCTTGAAACTGGCAATGGAAGCTTGTCCATGTATTCACATTCCGATAGAATATACATACTGAGTTAAGAACTTTGTTTAAAAATAAGGAAGAGATATGAGAAATTTTGAAGTCTATGAAACAAAGGAGAGAGTGCTGGCCGATAATGATGCAGCTGCGGCTGAAGTACGTTCCTCTTTGGAAAAGAAAAAGGTTTTTCTGGTCAATCTGATGTCTTCGCCTGGTGCCGGCAAGACAACAACTTTGTTAAGAACGATTGCTGCCCTGAAGGATACTTACAGGATCGGTGTCATGGAAGCAGATGTCGATTCTGACGTGGATGCCAGAACGATTGCGGATACCGGTGTCAGAGTGATCCAGCTTCATACCGGCGGGTCCTGCCACATGGATGCCGATATGACAAAACGGGGCCTTGATGAGATGGGAACCGATGGCCTGGATGTGATTTTCCTGGAGAATGTGGGCAATCTGGTGTGTCCGGCAGAGTGCGATGTCGGTGCCGCAAAGAGAGTCATGATTCTTTCCGTACCGGAAGGAGATGACAAGCCTCTGAAGTATCCGTTAATGTTCTCGGTTTCAGATGTCATGTTAATCAACAAGATTGATGTTGCCCCGGTCTTTGATTTCAATTTTGAACTTGCTGAAAAGAGGGCAAAAGAATTGAATCCGGAAATTCAGGTATTCCCGCTTTCTTCCTTAAAGGGAGACGGGTTTGATGCCTGGATTGCCTGGCTGAAGAACAGCATTGAAGAATGGAGGAAGCAGGTATGAAAGTCATAGAATTGCATGAGAGCGTTACCGCTTCCAATGATCGGGATGCGGATGCCCTTCGTCTTTGGATGAAGGAAGAAGGAACTTTGTTAATCAATCTGATGTCTTCCCCGGGTTCCGGCAAGACAACTCTTCTTTCAAAAACAATTGAGATGCTGAAAGGCAGGCTGAAGATCGCTGTTATGGAAGCAGATATTGCTTCTGCAGTGGATGCCGAAAGAATTGGAAAACTGGGTGCGGAAAGCATTCAGGTTCATACCGACGGCATGTGCCACATGGATGCAGGCATGACGGCAGAAGGATTGCGGTCCATGGATGTCAAAGACACGGATCTGATCTTTCTGGAAAATGTCGGCAATCTGATCTGTCCGGCTGAGTTTGATACTGGTGCCGGTAAAAAAGTCATGATTCTTTCCGTACCGGAAGGAGATGACAAGCCGTTAAAGTATCCGCTGATGTTCAGAGAATCCGATGCCTTGGTGATTTCCAAGATTGATACGCTTCCGTATTTCAATTTCGATATGAAAAAGTGCGAAAAGTATGCGCGTGAACTGAATCCGGATATTCACATCTTCCCGGTTTCCGCAAAGAGCGGCGAAGGCATGCAGGCATGGACTGATTATCTGCTGGCATCAGTAAGCGAGTGGAAAAAGAAATAAAGAAACAAAGAAACAACGAAATAAAGAATAATAACTGAGGGAAAAAGATGAAAGACGTTAAAAACAGAATGACCAATCCGCGCGATTTCCGCCTGGATCCGAATTATGTTGCTCCGGATCAGGAGAAGCAGAAACTTCTGATCAAGCTTGCAGGCATGATTACTGACCGCTATGTCGCAAAGTATACGCATACCATTGCACCGGATGATCCGGAAGTATGGTGCCTGGATGAAGTTCTGACGAAAAATGAAGTGAAGTTCATGCTCAGTTTCAAAAAGACCAGAACCAATTATGATCTGGAAAAGCTGGCTGAGATGAACAAAATGAGCGTTGAAGATACAAAGAAGATGCTGGATCATCTTTGCTGGATCGGCTGTATTGAAACCAATCGTGAGAATCCGGATCATCACATCCAGTATGATGTACCGATCTTTGTACCTGGTATTGCTGAATTCATGATGATGAATGATGAATTGACAAACCAGTATCCGAATATCGCAACTTTCTTCAATCTGATGACCCAGATGCCGCTGGAAGGCATTACCCCTATGGTTCCACTAGGCGGTGCCGGCGTCGGCATGCATGTCATTCCGGTTGAAAAGGCAATTGAGACTTCTTCCGAATCGATTCCGGTGGAACATATTTCACATTGGCTTGCCAAGTATGACGGCAAGTTATCCGTCGGCCTTTGTACATGCAGAAAGCAGCAGCGGATGAGAGGCGAAGGCGACGGCGAGATTGAACAGGAATGCTGCATCGGTCTCGGCGACCTGGCTGAGTGGTGCATCAATACCGGCAGAGGACACGCCATTACCAAAGAAGAAGCTATTGAAATTGTGGAACGCAGTGAGCGTCACGGCTTTGTTCATCAGACAACCAATATCGACGGGGAAGATAAGATTGTAGGTCTTTGCAATTGCGCACCGGGTGTGTGCAATGCGATCCGTACTTCCCAGTTATATAACACCCCGAATATGTCCCGTTCTGCCTACAGAGCGCATGTGGATCATACAAAGTGCGTTGCCTGCGGCAAGTGCGTAGAAGTTTGTCCGGTTGGGGCTGCCAAGCTGGGACAGAAGCTGTGCACGAAGAACGGACCGATGACCTATCCTTTGTCTCCGCTGCCGGATAACAGAAAAATAACAGTTGATGACTGGAATCCGAATTACAGAGAAGATGCCAAGATCAATTGCTATGATACCGGTACTGCCCCATGCAAGACAGCCTGCCCGGCGCATATTGCTGTCCAGGGCTATGTTCATATGGCTGGTGAAGGAAAGTATCTGGAAGCTTTGAAGCTGATCAAGCAGGATAATCCGTTCCCGGCTGTGTGCGGTGCCATCTGTAACCGGAAGTGTGAAGATGCCTGCACAAGAGGAACCATTGATGCGCCGATTGCCATTGATGAAATCAAGAAGTTTGTTGCAGCCCAGGAACTGGACGCTGACAAGAGATATATTCCGCTTTGCGAAACAGATCACGGCGGCATGTGGGGCAAAGACTACAAGATGGCTGTCATCGGGGCAGGCCCATGTGGTCTTTCTACAGCGTATTATCTGAGAGAAAGAGGCTATGATGTCACCGTCTTTGAAAAGGAAAAGAGACCGGGCGGCATGTTGATGAACGGCATTCCTTCTTTCCGTCTTGAAAAGAATGTGGTCGAAGCTGAAATTGATGTTCTGCGCCAGATGGGCGTTGAGTTTAAGTGCGGCGTAGAAGTCGGCAGAGACGTAACTTTGGCAGATCTTCGAGCAGAAGGGTACAAGGCATTCTGTCTTGCCATTGGTCTGCAGGGAGGCCGCAAAGCTGGTGTTTCCGGAGAGGATTCCAAGGGTGTTGAGTCCGGTATTTCCTTCCTGAAGAGAGTCAACCAGGATCATTCCATCCGGTTAAAGGGTGATGTTGTTGTGATCGGCGGCGGCAACGTAGCAGTCGATGTTGCCAGAACTGCCGAAAGAATTACCGACGGCAAAGTGACGATGCTTTGTCTTGAAAGTGCACAGGAAATGCCGGCAGCAGCAGATGAAGTATCCGAAGCTGTTGAAGAAGGCATTGATGTGAAGAACGGCTGGGGTCCGCAGGAAATATTGAATGAAGACGGGACTGTAACCGGTATTGTCTTCAAAAAGTGCACCCAGGTCAAAGATGCAGAAGGTAAGTTCAATCCTCAATATGATGAAAGTGAAACCATTACCATTCCTTGTGAGAATGTTCTGCTTGCCATTGGTCAGTCAGCTGAATGGGGAGATCTCTTAAAGGACTCCAAGGCAGAATTGAGAAGAAACGGCGGCATCATTGCGGATGGTGTTACCTTCCAAACAGGCCAGCCGGATGTCTTTGCGGGCGGTGATATTTATCATGGCGCAAGGTTTGCGATTGATGCGATTGCGGAAGGCAAGCTGATTGCCGAATCCATGCACAGATATGTCCATCCTGGTCAGTCTCTGACCATTGCCAGAGATCTGCGTCACTTCATTGAACTCGATAAAAACAATATCGAAATCGATTCTTATGACAGTGCAAAGCGTCAGGCCTCAGGCATGAGAAAGGTTGATGATCCGTTTACAGATCCAAGACTGCCGTTGACAGAAGAACAGGTCAGAACCGAAGCAAAGAGATGCCTTGGCTGTGGTGCTACAACCGTAGATCTGAACAGATGCATCGGCTGCGGCTTGTGTACAACCAGATGTGAATTCGATGCCATCCATCTGCAAAGAGACCTGCCGGATGCTTCCCGTATGATCAAGGCAGAAGACAAGATGAAGCTCATTGCCCCATATGCTGCCAAGCGTGAAATGCGGATTCTCTTCAATCATAAGAACAAGTAAAGCTTATGCATGAAATGGGGATTGTAACGCATCTTGCCAAAACCCTCGATGAAATGGCACCCGAACAGCACATCACCAAATATGGTTCCGTAACTTTGCAGGTAGGTGAAGTTTCCGGCATCATTACCGATTTGTTTGTGGATTGCTGGAATTATTTCCGTGACCGTCATCCTTTGCTGAAGGATTGTGATCTGAAGCTGGAAACATTGCCGGCGATCTCTTATTGCGGCGATTGCGAAAAGGAATACCCGACCGTTAAATACGGCCGGGAGTGTCCTTATTGCCATGGCGGCAATACCTGGCTGCTTACCGGAAATGAGTGCATCATCAAGGAAGTCGAAGCAGAGACAGATGATGAAAATAAAAATGAAGAAGAGCTGGTTTCAGTGGAGAAGCTGTAACTTTCTCTTCTTTTTCATTTGCTTCTTTACCTGTTCGGGGAGTGTATCTTCCATGTATAAAGTTTTAAATTTTCTTATGGAGCAGTTCATAGAAAATGAAAACGGAATGGAAGGACAAAAAATACTGTTGCAGAAGGCTTTCTGATAATAGTTAATATTTTCCAATAATTATGCAGTGTGTGAACATTGCCTGATAATCTGTTTCCTTTGGTTGCAAATTCTCAAATATATGTAAAAATTATGAAAGACAGGGATATAGAATTCAAATCTGTTGGAAAGGAGCGCATTTCAGGACAAGATTATGAATCTGATACAGAAGGTTCGGTTCTTCTTCTCTTCAGAAAGACCGGAAAATAATAACAATGACAGAGATGTCCTGACCGGATTGAAAAACCGGGAAGCGCTCAGAAATGATTTTGATCATCTGGTTGGTCATCTGCTTTTCGTCATGATGGTGGATGTCGATGAGTTCAAGGATTACAACGATAAATACGGACATGAATGCGGGGATGCAGTACTGACCAAGCTGGGTGCCGCTCTGCAGAACAGATATGGTTCCGAAGCAGGTTATCGTTACGGCGGCGATGAATTTATTGTGATTGCTCCGTTTACAGATAAAGAAACTTTATTGGAAAAAGATGCCAGAGTCCGCCGTGACCTGTCCAAGTTTATGATCACGGACAAGGAAACCACGATTAGGATTTCATGCGGCTATGTATTTGGAAAAGCAGAAAATGCGGATGAACTCAGACAGATGATACATCTCGCTGATCAGAATTTATACAGAGCCAAGAAAGAAGGCCGCAATACCATTATCGGCTGCGGCAAAGACGATACCAATGCAACGGAAGTCAACCGCTATTTTGACATGCGTGACTATATCGTCAATCATATCCAGGAAGCGATTGATAAGAAGTGGATTCAGCCTTACTACCAGCCGATGGTAGATTCTGAAACAGGACAGATCTGCGGTTCAGAAGCCCTTGCAAGGTGGCAGGATCCAAAGCTTGGCATAATAAGTCCGGCTCAGTTTATCTCTGCTCTGGAGATGCAGCACAAGAGTTATCTGGTGGATCTTGAAATTATCCGGGCGACTTGTGAAGAGATGCATCAGATGATGCAGGAAGGCAGAAATATTCTGCCGGTTTCTTTCAATATGTCTGTTGATGATTTCCAGTTCTGTGATGCCTATGGGGAAATTGAAAAGATTCGTCAGTCCTATGAGATTCCGACCAGGTATCTGAAATTGGAAATCAAGGAATTTGTCATGGGTGATGTTTCTCATCATATCCGGGATACCATCTATAAGTTCCATCAGGCAGGCTATGGCATCTGGGTGGATAATTTCGGCTCCAGCTATGCGTCCCTGCGTGATCTGAAAGACTATGATTTCGATACTTTGAAGATCAATATGAACTTTGCCAGTGATTACGCAAGCAACCCTAGTACAAAGATTATTCTTTCTTCCATTGTCAATATGGACAAGCAGCTTGGCATCGATACTGTCATTGAGGGTGTTGAAACCAGGGAGCAGTATCAGTTTCTGAAAGACATCGGCTTCACGACTGTTCAGGGCTATTACTTTTCCAAGCCGGTTTCGATGAATGAAATCACCAGCCAGCTGAATTCCAAAAGATTTGATGCAAAATAAGCGAAAAGGCCGGAGGGATTATCCTTCGACCTGTTTTATTTCATAAGAGAACGGGAAGCTGTGCATATATTCAGCCCCGTATGCGCTTCTGATTCTTTCGATGACTGTGCGCGTATTTTCAGAAGTGGAATCCATCAGAATTACCATGTACTGGGATTCATTGACAGCAGCCATGATATCAGAAGACCGGATTGTATTGCGGATGGCATCTGTGAGTTTTATACAGGCTGCAGCCTGGTCGCCTTTTCCTTCCTGCATGGTCAGTAAGATCAGCTGGATATGCGTGTGATTGCGGCGGGCATATTTTTTCAGGAAGTTGTAGATTTCCTGGAAACTGTCTTCACTTGTGTAGAAAGCACCTGCTTCCCGGGCAGCTTTTTCCAGATGCAGGGTCAGAGAGACAATGCCGAGCAGATCGGAACCGGTGCTGCCGTGCATGGAATAGGCAGTATCTTCATCTATCATCTGAATCATGATATCCGCAAAGTGAGGATCGAACTGGCTTCCTTTTCCTTCTTCTATGATCTTTCTGACTTTTGCCTGGTCCATATGGGATCGATAGGCACGGTCACTGGTCATCGCATCATAGGCATCCGCTACTGCAATAATGCGGGCTTCTTCCGGAATGGAAGTACCGGCAAGGCCGTCCGGATAGCCTTTGCCGTCATATCTTTCGTGATGGGATCTGACACCGACGTTGATCCACGGCATTTCTGATACATCGGCGAGAATTTCTTCTCCTTTTTCAGGGTGGTGCTTGATGATGGCATATTCTTCATCTGTCAGTCTGCCGGGTTTCTGCAGAATATAGTCAGGAATACTGATCTTGCCGATATCATGTACGATGCCCATATAGAAGAGGCGCTTGAGGTATTCCTTGTCTTTGCCATCTCTTCTGGCAATTTCTCTTGCATACATGGCAACCCGGTTGGAGTGGCCGCTGGTATAAGGGTCTTTTGCTTCGACGGCATTGACCAGAGCCGTTACCAGCTGGACGCCCATGGCAGCTGTTTTTTCACGGGAAGCGATGATTTCCTCTTTTTGTTCCTTATTCTTGATGCCGATTGCCCGCCAGCCCGAGAAAGCCAGGGACAGCTGGAAGACGAAGAGACCGACGCCGACATAGCCGCCGCGCTGGTAGTTGATGCTCTTGTTGACACGGAGAATTTCGATGATGACACAGATGACCATGACAGCAGTGCCGAGATGGAACACGCCGCCAAGATAGGAAGGGAAACCTTTTTTCTTGTCAAGGATAACAGTACACAGCAGCCCGATGACAAGAATGCCGATACCCGTCCAGATGAGCGGAATTGAGTAGTTGTAATTGACGATATGAAGAATCTGCAGCAGGAAGAGGATCATTGCCATGAACAGATTGCCGAAAGCAACAAAGTAATAGAATTTCTGGTATCTTTTCCGCTGCATGACATTCAGGAATAAAGCAATCGGCGTCACTGCTAATGACAAGGAAAGGAAAGTCAGATAGAAGCCCATGCTCAGGTCATTGAGATAGGCCTGACGCATCACGTTGTCACATAATGCCCAGATGGAAATGAAGATGGAGAAGACACCGGCATGAAAGACGATGTCCTGTTTTGAGCGGTGGAGCTGGTCAAGACCGGCAATGGTCATCAGAATGCCGAGAATCAGTCCGCAGGTGGCAAAGAAGACACTGACGCCGGCGTAGTGCAGAAGCGTAGACATGATCTGGCTGTAGGTGCCGATTGCCATCATGCCGATGGTGGAGGCATAGCCGGGAAGACTGCCGATATAGGTGATTTCAATCGGTTTGCCTGCATCTTCTTCCTGCAGGGAAATCAGGGCAGTATAGCCGCCGTGAGAGGCAAAGATGGAATGGTTGCCTGCTCTTTCTTTTGTATAGTCCTGATCATAAACAACCTTGCCGTCAATGGTTACAGTGCAGTCCTGATGAGCCAGGCGGACCAGAAGATAATCTTTATCATTGATGTTGTCAGGCAAAGTGCCGGCAATGGTTATGCCGTCAGGATAGCGCGAATCGTTGTCACGCGGGATTGTGATCTCTTCGCCTGAGTCTTTGATGACAAAGCCGTCATGAAGCATCGCAGCCTGGCCGTTGAAGAAGGAAAAGTGTTCCTGGGGGAAAATGAGGGAGACCACAATGAGACAGAGGTAGATGGCAAATATGATGGCAAAGCTGATTTTGCATCCTGTGATGATTTTGTTTTTCCAGTCTGATTTTTCCATTTTGAACCACCCCTCTCCCTATCTGCATTTTCATAACACAAAAGAGATTGCGTTTCCACTACTCAATCAGGTAGTTTCTGAATATAAGATTGTATAAAAGCCCGATTTTGCTGCTTTCTTTTTTATCAGAGACAACTACCCGTTCGGGGAGTACTTTCTTCTGGCAAGATGCTATTAAAATATTCAAAGAAGTTCATATTCCTGCAGCTGATTGGACAGATTTTCCCGTAAGGTTCATGATGAATTACCACGTCTGAAAAAATATCAGGCGTGGTTTCGACAGACAAACTGCATCTGCCAGGGAGATCCACACCCCCTCTACTCAAGGTTGAGTTACCTGTTTAATGCAATATCCGGATGCAGTATGTATCTGACATTACTGAAATCCGGCTCTGTTACAAATACTTCTCCAAACTTTTTCCGTAATATGTTTGCACTTCCATTCAGATCGGCATTGATCTTTGTTCCATTCCAGGACTGATATATGCCTCTTCTGATACGAGTGCCTTTGAATACAGGCTTTTCTTTCTTTTCATCTTCGTCATCCGTTTCTTCATACAGCGGGATATCATCCCGATCCGGAAAGGATGCCTTTGATGTATAAGATTCTTCCTGCTCCTCATATCGTATTCCGTTTCTTTCACATTGCCATTGGATCATTCTTTTCAGCTGATCATAAGGAATCTGTACAAAGGTCTGATTGTTCTGACTGCCCATATCCACTTCCTGCTTCCAGAATGCATTGGCTCCGATTACTACAGTGTCGATACGATTTTCTACGCACCATGTAATGAACAGCTTTGCACTTTTCAGCAGATAATCATGAATCCGGTTGTTTCTTTTCAGACATACGCTCCTGTATTGCTTTGTCGATTCAAGTTTTTTATCACTTCCTTTTGTCATTGCGCTCGCAAGTTTCGCACATTTTTTACTGTACAGCTGATTCACTGCTTTCAGCGGTTTCCCGTTAAACAGAATGCACTCCAGTCCGCAGTTGTTTGTCACTGCCATCAGATTGTTTACGCCCAGATCAATCGAGGCAATTCTGCAGCTTTCTTCCTTAACTGCAGGTATTCCTTTCCCGTCATCAAAAACAAACGAAATAACATATGTATCGTGTTTCCTGCAGACATGGACTTCTTTCAATCTTCCGGGAATTTTCTTTCCAAGACTTACACGTTCTCTGATCAGAGGGAGCTTGGCTGAATAGGAACCTTTCTTATTCTGATAAATCGCACAGTCCTGGTTAGAAATATCAAAGGATGAAGTTCCTCCCTTATGCTTGTATCCCGGTAATTTCGGCTTTCCGGTAAACATCTTGGGATTAGTCTTGTATTGCTTCATTGCTTCAAAAAAAGATTTCAGGTCTCTGACAACATGTTTCACTTTGAGGTCACTGACTCCTGCTGCTTCCTTCCGGATTTCTCTTTCGTGATCATACCAGTCACATTCAGCTTTCTTTGAAGAAGTCATCAGCTGTCTCTCACGGAAAAGACCCGCATTGTACAGGTTGAGGGAAAGATGCGCAATCCTGTCCAGATACGGATAAAGGGGACTATTCTGTTTTATACTGACATTGCGGGTATAATACATTCAGTTGTACTCCTATAAAAAATTAATATTATGTTCATTATTATGCTTTATTTATTGCTATTTATATTATACTATAAGTAATCAGTTGCATCAATCCTGAGAGGCAATTTATGAGGCAGAATAAAGAAGGATATTATGTAAACAGACACAGCTGTTTTCTTCTTCAGTACCAGCTTGTATTAGTCACAAAATACAGAAAACCGGTAATAACGGGACAGCTTGAAGAACGCCTTAAGGAATATACAAAAGCTTATTTTGAAGAACAGGGAATAAAAATAC
>OMXQ01000013.1 GCA_900315065.1 uncultured Erysipelotrichaceae bacterium | reverse complement strand
TCTGTAGTACCAGCCCTGTGAGTTTTTATATTTTACGCCTGCCGCCTTATATTCTTTTGCGCGCTGGTCTCTCTGATACCAGTCCCGTTCTTGAATACCCACATTACTCCCCCATCATAATCTCAAAAGAATCAGATGATGCTTTCCGTAAATTTAATTACGCCAACAGGTTCTCAAAATTGCGGAAAACGACCTCATTACGCGCAAATGTGCACGTTGGAAATTGAAGATCAGGTGGTCCATCCCGGTCGTCTCCCTATGTGCCGATGAACCATATTCTTATATTACGCCCGCAGGTTCTGGAATCTGCGGAAAATGGCCTCATTCTGCGCAATAGTCTAGGGTCATTACAAGCGATGGACAGGCGCGCGTAATAGCTCATGATATGAAGAAACCCTCCAGATTGCTCCGGAGGGCTTCCCTTAAATCTACAATTTTGAATTTCAAAACAAGATCAATGAATCATTTTTACTGTGTTACATCAAACGTACCATCTTTGTTAACTGTGACGGTGACAGAACCGTTAGCTCCATCCTTAGGTTTCCACTTAAAAGTAGATACTGCTTTTCCGGCCACTTTTACATCCTTGTTAGAATCAAGCCAGTCCGCCTTAGTCTGACTAATCTCAACGCTCTTAGAATAAGCGCCAGTGTCTTTACCTTCCGTGTCTTTAGCTGGTTTAACATCTGCATCCGCTTCACCAGTAAGAACAGCTGTCGAACATTCAGCATAAGCAGAACGAATATTAGCCAGGTCAGTCGCCTCTCTCGCCTTCTCCAGCTGCGATGTGAAGATCGGAATCGAGATTGCCACCAGAACACCGATGATAGCTACTACAATTAACAATTCTGCTAATGTGAAGCCCTTCTTGTTATTCTTTTTCATTTCTTTTCTCCTTATTGGTGTCAGTTATTATGAAAACCGACTCTCTGTACTTCTAATATAAATTATTTAAAAACGGTATGCAAGCAAAATGAACAGCTTTTGCCTTCTTTTTTCCTCTTTTTATTACATATAGTTATACATAGTAAACATCGGAAGATAGACGGCAATCACAATAAAACCTGCAATAATTGCCATAAAAATCAGGAGGGTAGGTTCAAGCTTTGCAATCATTTTCTGGGTGGCATAATCAGTTTCCTTTGTATAGTACTCACCAACTGTTTCCAGTGTCTTTTCAAGTTCACCTGTCTTTTCGCCAACACCAGTCATTTCTTTCAAAACATCCGGGAAATATTTTGCTTTATGCATGACTTCTGACAAACTGGAACCGGTCTGTACCTTTTCTACCATTGCGTTTACATCCAGGCCTACGGCATAGTTATCCATACACTTGGAAGTAACACTCAGAGACTGGGCAATGGATAAACCTGAACCAATCAGGGAAGCCATGGACTGGGCAAATTGCTGCGCAGCGTTGAGTGTCTGGATGTTGCCCATCACAGGCATCTTTAATACTGTCTCTGCCCATTTGAGCTTTCCTTTTTCGCTCTTCTTCCAGATGTTGAAGATCACTGCCGCAATCAGGATGATTCCAACAAGCAATAACCACCACTCGTGGAACCAGTCGGTAATGGAAATCAGAATCTGTGTCATGAGTGGAAGCTCACCGCCGAAATCATCAAACATGCTTGTCATTGTAGGCATGACTTTGATCATGATGATCATGACAACAACAACTGCGACTGCTAAGACAAACATCGGATAAGACATGGCTTGTTTTGTCTTTTTGGCAATGGCATCTGATTTTTCATAATACTTCTGCAGGTTTTCAAAACTCTGTATCAAAGTACCTGACATTTCACCAGCTCTGATTGTTTCAATAAACAATACTGGTAACTGAGGATAGTTTTTTTCAAAAGCAGTTGCCATCGGTGTACCTTGTGATACATCTTCCGCTGACATTTCCAGCATTTTCTTCAATTTCTTATCTTCGGTCTGACTGGCAATCATGGCCAAGCTCTTGTCTACGGCAATGCCGGACTTGAGAATAACGGCAAACTGGGAACACATGACAGACAAGGCTTTGGCATCGACTTTCTTACTGCCGACATCCGCGTTCAATATATCCCAGATGCCGCCTGTTTTAACTGGTTCTATCTTCAATACGATCGGGCACCTGGCTTTGATTTTTTCAACAGCAGCGTATTCATCAACAGCATCCACAACACCATTGACCCTGGCACCGTCCGGTGACATTGCACTATAGCGATATGTCAGCATTCTTCTTCACCCGTCCTTTCTCAATAAGTACGATAGGAAATCGTTCTTGCCTGAAAACCGCCGGTTCCGGCATTCTTTTTCACGTAATCAGGATCTGCGGCTGCTTCAACTGCAGTCTTTGCGGATATAGTGTTGTCCTTAACCATTTTGATCAGACAATTGTCCATGGTGATGGAACCAAGATTTGCACTGGACAGCAAAGCAGACTGCATCTGCGGGGTATTTCCTTCCCGGATCATATTGCGGATGGCAGGCGTAACAATCATTGCTTCGCACGCTGCTGCTCTTCCGTGTCCTTCTTTTCTCAGCAATAACTGCTGGGAAAGAACTGCCTTCAGTGTTGCAGACAATTGCAATCTTACCTGCGGCTGTCTTTCTGCAGGGAAGGTACCGACAATTCTGTCAATGGAATCTACGGCACTGTTTGTATGCAATGTGGCAAACACAAGATGACCCGTTTCAGCTGCCGTCATGGCAGTTTCAATCGTTTCACTATCTCTCATTTCGCCAATCAGGATAATATCCGGATCTTCACGCAGGATAGCTCTTAAGCCGTCTGCGTAAGTTCTGGTATCTTCCCCGATGCTCCGCTGGTTGATCAGACAAAGATCAGGATGATACACATATTCAATCGGATCTTCCAACGTTATAATGTGTTCTCTTCTGGTGTGGTTGATCTGATCCAGGATGGCAGCCAGAGTTGTAGACTTGCCTGATCCTGTTTCACCTGTAACCAGAATGATTCCCTTCTGCCAGGTAGAAAATTCATTGACAACCGGCGGCAAGCCGAGGGTATTCAAAGCAGGAATGCTGTCCGCAAGAATTCTTAGTGTAGCCGCACAGGAACCCTGCTGGCGGAACAGATTGATACGCACGCGGTGACCGGAAATGGTTTCAGATGCATCCAGTTCCCCAATCCCGGCAATTTCTTCATATCTCTCACCAGCAAGTCTTTTTGCATAAGACTCACAATCCTCATGCGTCAGTGCTTCGTTTGTACCATCCTGCAGCTGACCGTCAATTCTGAACTTGGGCGGTACCCCGCATGATAAATGAATATCAGATGCTTTGGCTTGTGCTGCCATGGTGACTAATTCTTCAATCTGAATCATACCTGCTCCTGTTATTCGATCGTTGCGACTTTGCGGACAACTTCATCCAGAGTCGTAATACCCTTTTCAACCAGATCTCTGGCGTTATCAAGCATCGGTACAAAGTCGCCCTGGTCTTTGACCAGCTTGCGCAGTTCAGTTGAACTCATACCGGAAGTAATGGCATCTCTTAACCGGGAATTCATCGTTAAGATTTCAAACACGCCGATTCTGCCTCTGTAACCGGAATCAAAACACATATGACAACCTTTGCCATGATAGAAATGATACATTTCAGGATGACGGATACCAGCCAGGTCAAGCATCTGGGCAGAAGGCTTTACTTCTTCTCTGCAATTCGGACAGATTCTTCTCAACAGACGCTGGGAAATAATAGCTCTGACAGAACCGCCGATCAGATACGGCTCAATACCCAGGTCTTTCAATCTGTCAATTGCGCTCACTGCGTCTTCTGTATGAATAGTAGACAAGACAAGATGACCAGTCATCGCTGCCTGCATGGCAATTTCAGCAGTTTCACCATCTCTGATTTCACCAACACAGATGATATCCGGGTCCTGTCTCAGACACGCACGCAAAGCAGACGCAAATGTCATGCCCACTTTTTCATTGATGGCAACCTGGGTAACTCCGTCAATCTGGAATTCTACCGGATCTTCCAGAGAAATCATATTGACGTCGTCTTTCCTGAGTTCCTGAATCATCGTATACAAAGTAGAAGTTTTACCTGATCCGGTAGGACCCACAATCAGAATCATGCCGGCTGAGTTTTCAAGAACTCTGTCAAACTTGGCATTGTCTTTTTCCGTAATACCAATGCCTCTTCGATTCAGCATCTTCGGATCTCTCTGCAATAAACGGATAACGATCTTTTCTCCGTAAATCGTAGGCAAAGTACTCATACGAAGATCGATATTTCTGCCATCCGGCCGGCGGGCAACCGCACGACCATCCTGCGGCACTCTTCTTTCTGTAATATTCATACCGCCCATGACTTTGAAACGGGAAATGACAGCAGCCTGCAGATCTTTCGGAATGGTCAGAATCTGATTCAATCTGCCGTCAACTCTGATTCTGACAACCATCTCCGTTTCTCTTGGTTCGATATGAATATCGGAAGCTTTTTCAGCGATGCCTCTTTCCAGAATACTATTGACCAGCTTGACAGTAGGTGCAGCCGAAGCGTCGCTTTCTGCCTTTGCCGCATTGGCAGCTTCATCAATGGAAACGCCTCTTTCTTCCTGCATCTGCTCAATTGCCAAAGCAGCACCTTCATTTTCATAAATGACAGACAAAGCACGGGAAACTGCATTGGAATAAGCAATCAGGGGAATAACCCGCTTTCTGGAAACTTCCTTGGCAGCTTCCAAAGCACGGAAATTCAGCGGATCTTCCATGGCAATCCACAACTTGTCACCCTCAACCTTGACCGGCACAATCCGATATTGTCTGGCTATGGTCTTAGGAATGTACTTGGCCATGATTGGATCAATCTTGGCATTATTGAGATCAATAAAATCAATACCAAGCTGCATGCGCAGGGTATCAATCAACTGTGTTTCTGTAATAAGCTTGTTTTCGACAAGAACAGTACCTAATCTTTTGCCGGTACCTTTCTGTAAAGCCAATGCCTGATTAACCTGTTCTTCTGACAGAATTCCGACATTAACCAGCATTTCACCTAATCGTAAATTTTTCATGGCTGGACCTCAGACTCATATAAAAAAGATTTGACAACAATATTATAGACGAAAAGCCTTCGTGAGCACAGACAAAGAAAAGGCACACAACCTTGCGGCATGTACCTTCTGTGTTTACTCTACGCTTTGAATCAATGCCAGAATTTCTTCTCTGACTGCCTTGTTTACAGCCAGAGCCTTTTCTCTGGAATCCTGGTTGGAATAGAAATAGAACTTGATCTTCGGTTCCGTGCCGCTTGGCCGGATCGCAAACCAGGACCCGTTGTCCAGGAAGAAACGCAATGCATTCTGGGCAGGAATATCTTCATAGCCGTTGATGTAATCAATGACCTTTACTACTTTTGCCCCGGCAACTTCCTGCGGAAGATTGCTGCGGATCCAGCTCATCATTCTCCTGATGCGCTCTGCCCCAGGAATACCATCCAGTACAATATTCGGCTCATCTTCTGCAAAATACCCGTACTTGGCATAAATTTCCTGTAAGACATCCCAAAGCGTCTTGCCCTGCTTTCTGAAATAAGCTGCAGCTTCTGCTACCAACATGCCGGCAGAAATACCATCCTTGTCACGGATATCTTCGCAGGCTGCGTAGCCAACAGACTCTTCATAACCGAACAAATAGGTATAACCATGTTCATGAAGATACGGAATCTTGCCGCAGATGTTCTTGAAACCAGTCAAAGTTTCAAACATCTCAACCCCATAAGACTTTGCGATCAATGTAGACAAAGTACTTGTAACAATGGACTTGACCATGGCACCCTTTTCAGGAAGTGTACCGGCTGTCTTATGCCCCTCAAGAATATAGTTGACTAAAAGATACCCAGTCTGGTTGCCGTTCAGCGGAACATAATTGCCATTGCCGTCACGAATTTCAATCGCAAAACGATCAGAATCAGGATCCGTTGCCATCAATAATTCAGCCCCGAATTCACGACCATACTTTTCACTTAAGGCAAAAGCCTTCGGATCTTCCGGGTTCGGATAACCAACCGTCGTAAAATCAGGATCCGGATTTTCCTGTTCCGGCACAATCTTCCAGTTATTGAAACCCCTGTCGTTCAACATCTGACGGAAAGGAATGGAACCGCAGCCGTTCAATGGTGTATAGACTAACGGAATGGAAAGATCCAGTTCATCACCGGAATGAATTGCTAAGCTTTCAATCTTATCGAGATACATTCTGTCGTAGGTTTCATCCAGAACTGTAATCTTTCCGCTCTTTACGCCTTCTGCAAAATCACTCTTATGAATGCCGGTCCAGATATCCACCGCATTGATTTCTTTCGTCATGCCGTCTGCCACCTGGCTGGAAACCTGGCACCCGTCTTCCCAATAAGCCTTGAAGCCGTTGTATTCCTTCGGGTTGTGGGAAGAAGTAATGTTAATACCGGAAACAGTACCGAGCTTGCGGATCATGAAAGCTAATTCCGGCGTCGGCCGCAGATCCGGGAAAGTATATACTTTGATTCCTGCAGCAGCTAAAATACCAGCAGCCAGTTCAGAAAACTCTTTGGAAAAATGACGCGGATCATGGGCAATGACAACACCCTTGTCCATAGCTTCCTGGCCATGCGCAGCAATGTACGCAGCCAGGCCCTGGGTTGCTTTGCCTACCGTCAGGAAATTCATTCTGTTGGTACCAGCACCAAGCTTTCCTCTCAAGCCGGCAGTACCAAAAGAAAGATCCTTGTAGAAACGATCTTCAATTTCTGCTTCATTATCTTTCAAGCCAAGCAATTCCGCTTTCAAAGGATCACTGTCTTCAAGATGAGACAGCCATTCATTATAACGATCCATGTATTTAGACATTATGATTTATCCTCCAGTAATTTATAATCTGCTTTCATTATAGCAAAAACAAATAAAAAGACGGAAATCCCAATGTCATTGAATGAATAACAACTATTAATCATAGAAACAGAAAAAGTTTCTCCGAATCATTTTTTCAATGATATTTTCCGTCTGCAGTATATGATGAAATACTCGCAAGACTTGCGCATGCACGTAAATCTGCATCTGAAGGCAGACTTGAAAACGCTGAAAGTGTATTTACTGAATTAAGCAGAAAATACAGTTTATAAATTAAGCCTTCATCAATTTATCTCTGTTTTTGATAACAAGATAAATCAGCAGGCCCTGCAATGCAAAGGAGGCAATAACATAGAACCACTCGCCTCTGATTAAGAAATGGCCGACGATGCAGTTGAGCAGAATCTGAATCCAGCTCGAACCTGCAACTGCTGAAGCGAAACCTTTTAATGTAATCTTTGAGCGCGCCGCAATATAAGGAATAATACCGTTAGGAATACCTGGAATCATACAAGCTACGGCAATAACCAGAACCGGATTTCCCTGGTTGATCTTTTCCATCAGCCAGCTGTTTTTCTGCTGGGACTCAGTGACAACTTCCAGTGATTTGCCGAAGATTCTTGCGACCACAAAGACAATCACATTGCCCAATGTAAATCCTCCCCAGCAAAGCAGGAAAGCTCTCCACCATCCGTAGATCAAAGCCGAAGCAATCTGGATGATCATACCCGGAATCACAATACTCACAACCTGGAGAATACTGATGACAATGATGGCGACATAACCGCCGAATCTGCCCTGGGAATCCAGATACGCAGCCAAGGCATCCTGGTCTCCTGTTTCCAGCAGTTTCCACAAATCCATCAGCGTCTGACCATAAACTTTATATATGACAAAGGCAGTCAGGATAATCAATCCGAGAATGATCAATACTGCGCCTTTTTTACTCAGTGCTTTAACTTTTTTAGCCATTGTTTCCTCAAATTTAACGAAAAGTATTATATACGACCTTTTCCCAATATTACAACGCCAATAAACAGGAATTGTCAACAATTCCTGCCTGATTACTACTTATTGTTCAAAATGAAGAAGGATTCTGAATATTCTGATATTGTTGGAGACAATGTTTCAGGCGCTCAAAATCAATGAAACGGGCTTGTCTGTCTATTTCTCTGCTCTTGTAGAAAACAAGCACTGCGGGCAAAGAAAAGACATTGTTCTGGCCGGCTGCTTCCGGTACTTCTTCCACCTTTACCTGCAGCAAAGGTACCTGATATCGATCACAGATCTTTTCCACTTCCGGAAGGTCCACAGTGCAGACACTGCACGCATGGGAAGAAAAGAAAACAACCTGCAGCTTCTGTTTCAATGCTTCCTGCAATTGGGAATAAGAATGAATTTCCTGCATATTCAGATGATTCCCGGTTCAATGACTTTTCCGTTTCCGCCGCAATACTTTGTCGTATCCGCAATGATCTTTTCTGCAGTTTTCCGCAATAATTCATATGGCGTTGCTTCATTGCCCTGGACGATATACACAATGTTTCTGGTTTCTTCCGTGACCTTGGTCTTTTCAACTTGTCTTACTTCCAGTCGGCATAATACTGCATTGGAATCATCGCAATAACAATATTCACCTGCTTTGACACCGATGGATTCACTCTGGCCGATCGGAATGAAAGATTCACTTCCGTCTGTCAACCTCAGCGTAAAGTTCCCGTCAATGTGATCGATATCATGTGCGCCGAGTGCCAGCTTTGATTCCAATGAAATCAGATTATAAATATCTACTGCCTGATTGACAGAGAAAAGGTCTCCGTTCTTTCTGACCAGCCTGATCAGATTCTCACTGGCCGGGATGGTCTTTCTTCTTTTTACACCAAAGGCATCATGAAGAAGATTATAGCCTTCCAGGATCGGATCAGCATGTACATCCAGATCCTGGATGGAAGCTTTGATTGCTTCTATTCTTTTTTCTCTGTCTTCTTTCCATCCTTCTGCGTAGTGCGTATTGTCAATATTTTCTACTTCGGCATAGAGGATCCTGACACCTTTATCAATCACTGCTTTTTCTGCCTGACATTTCATAAACAATCCCCTTATAAGTCATTCTGCTTATGATTCCTGTTCTTCTGTCAGCGTCTGTCCTGGCAGTGCCAGTCTGCCGTCAATCAGATCCCGGATTGTATATTGAGCAAAGAAAGCATGCATGTTCTGCTGGAAGGCTTTCCACATGCCTACGGTTGTGCAGACCTGATAATGCCCGCATTCTTCAGGATTGCCTTTGAGACAGGCGACCGGCACAAGCGAATCCGTAATCGTCAGAATTTTATCAATTGAGATATCTTCCGGCTTTTTCTTCAGACGATAGCCGCCTTCTCTTCCCTTGGCACTTTCCAGATACCCGCCTTTGACTAACGGGGGAATGAGTCTTTCCAGATACTTGAAGGAAATATTCTGTCTCCTGCTGATTTCCAATAAAGACACAAAAACATCGTTTTCCTGATGAATAGCAATGTCACTTAACATACGCAGTGTATATCTGCCTCTTGTTGAGAATTTCATGCGTTTTCCTTCTTTCTGCTGCTGCGGTTCTTTTTATAATTCCTGTCTGCATCCGCTCTGCGCTGTTTTGCGGCTGCTTCAGAAATTTCAATATAAGCAAGTGCCTGGGTAGTATAGAAATATGGCCCTGCATAGAAGATCCCGGCCAGATCAAATGTCACTACCTGGATCAGAAACCAGCCGATAAAGGACAGATCCAGTTTGAAAAGCTCCATCTTGTGTCCCTTTGTCAGATTGGAAGAATACTTCAATACATCCGCACTGGACATCATTGGATGTTCTTCCAGAATATAAGGCACAAACTTATACTCATAGCTCTTCATAATACCCGGCACAATCAATAACAAGCCCCAGACAAAACAAATCAGATCCTTCCACAGCAATAAGGCAGAAACTCTGAGCCAGTTCTTTTTCTGAAAACCTGAATACAATTTGTTTTCTGTCTTTCCGTCTTTGAGATGACGGAAATAAGACCTTGCCCCATAAGCAATCGGATTGCCGATAAAGACTGAAAAGAAGAAAGTCACAAACAACGTAAAGGTCATTGAATAAAAGAACTGACTGCTGGTAACCGTCCGCAATAATTCTGAAGGCGCCGGCAATCCCATATTGGGATCATCGGTATGAAGATAGGAAGAAGAAAAAAGAAACGAATCACAGGAAGCGATGACCAATAAAAAACCTGCCCACACTGCCGGCCAGTATTTATTACGAAACAGCTTTTTTGCCTGCTGTTTTAACTTTGGAAAACCAAGCATACAAAACTCCTTTGAGCGGTTCCATTATACAACACAAGCCGAAATAAAAGGAAATGCGTGCTGCATCTCCCTATTTTGCAAACAATTCCGGAAATAAATGCCTTACTCCGTTCAGAATACCATCTTCATCAATATCACTGGTAATATAATCTGCTGCCGCTTTGGCATTGGCATTGCCGTTGCCCATACAGACAGCCTGCCCGACTGCTTCAAACATGGAAAGATCATTGTCAGCGTCCCCGAAAGCAGCAGCTTCTTCCTTCCTGATTCCATATTTTTCCAATACTCTGGCAATCCCGACTCCTTTGCCTGCATTTTTGTCATAACAATCCGCAACATAAGGCGTCCATCTCACACACACGGTATGCGGCATGCCGGATAAAATACGAGCCAGTTTCTTATGAAACAATACCGGAACAAACATCAGAATTTCTTCATTGGCAATATCATCCATGGACTTCTTCCAGATAAAACGCTTGTTCATTCTGATCAGAATCTTATACACAAACCAATGCTTCGCAACCAGATACACCTGATCCTTCGTCATGACAAGCAAAGGAAAAGGCTTCCTTCTGACTTCTGCTTTCAATACATCCAGATCTTCACGATGCATGGCATCTGCACAAAGAATGCCATCTTTGTCTGAAGACATGGCACCATTGAGAAGCACCCACCCGTCAGGCTGAAAAGCATCCAGGCCCATGCCGGTCAGTTCAATCCTGTGTCTGCCGGTACAGCCGAATACTTTGATCCCGTGCTTCTGCATCAGCTCTACAGCTTCCAGAGCACTAGGAGGAATCCGGTTAGTCTTATGGGAATAAAGAGTATTATCAATGTCCATGAATACAATTTTGTACATATACGCAATCCTGCCTCATTCAAAAAAAAGGGATGCACATGAAACATGCACATTCCTTCAAGCTCCTTACATCTTTTCCGGTGCAGATACGCCGATCAGATCCAAAGCATTTTTCATTGTGATCATGGCGGCATTGACAAGTCCCATTCTCTGGTTGGTAAGTTGTGGATTTTCATTGTCTACAACTCTGCAGGAATTATAGAAACTATGGAAATCCTTAGCCAGATTCGTGCAATACTGGCAGATTCTGTTCGGAGCTCTGTGCTTTGCGGCATCCGCAACTGCCTTCGGGAATTCACTGATTTCCTTCAGAATTGCAAGTTCCTTCGGATCTGTCAGAAGACTATACTTTTCTTCTGCTTTGAATGCAGGTGCATCTTCTCTATGCAGAATGTTGAACATACGGGTATAAGCATACTGGGCATAGTAGACAGGATTATCATTGGTCTTTGACTTGGCAAGATCCATATCAAAGTCCATCTGGGTACCTAATTCCTTGGAAACGAAGAACCATCTGGCCGCATCTACGCCGACTTCCTCACAAAGTTCTCTGATTGTGATGGCATTGCCGGTACGCTTGGACATCTTTACCTCCTGGCCGTTGGATACCATTCTGACCATCTGGATCAGATCAACGATCATGCGGTCAGGATCATAGCCTAAGGCTTCCAGGGCACACTTCATACGCTTTACATAAGAATGATGATCTGCACCCCACAGATTGATCAAAGTATCATAGCCTCTTTCAAACTTGTAAACATGGTTGGCAATATCCGGCGTGAGATATGTTAACAGACCCGTATTCTTCTTCAGAACTCTGTCCTTGTCATCACCAAACTGGGTGGATCTGAACCAGAGGGCATCATCCTTTTCATATGTCAGGCCCTTGGCAGTCAGTTCAGCCAGTACCTTATTGATTCTTTCGCTGTTGTTCTGATAGAAGAAACGCTCATGCATCCAGGAATCAAAATGAACACGGAACAGATCCAGGTCCTTGCGGATGGCATCCAGCTTCATTTCAATACCTTCATCCTTGAAGTATTCCAATCTTTCTTCCTGATCTGCATTCAGCCACTTGTCACCGTCTTTTTCTCTGATCTTCTTTGCGACTTCAACGATATCCTGGGCATGATAGCCGTTTTCCGGCAGCGGATATTCTTTGCCGAACAATTCAAAATAACGGGACAAAATGGACTCAGCCAGCATATCAATCTGATGACCGGCATCGTTGACATAATACTCACGGGTAACATCATACCCGGCTTCACTCAGCAGGCGGCATAATGCATCGCCCCAGGCAGCCCCTCTTGCGTGCCCGCAATGCAGATCACCAGTCGGATTGGCAGAAACAAACTCAACCAATACCTTTTCATGCTTCCCGTCTTCATTCTTTCCGTAATCATCCCCAGCCTTGAGCACAACGTTGATGACATCACTCAATGCAGACTCGGAAATACGGAAATTGATAAAACCTGCACCTGCGACTTCAACAGACTCAGCTTCCTGAATGCTTTCCTTTAAAGCAGGCACCAGTTCATTGGCAATATCACGCGGTGCCTTGTGCAGGGTCCTGGCAAGACGCATTGCAATATTGGTGGAATAATCACCCATCTTCGGATCACGCGGTCTTTCAACCATGACCATATTTTCTGCCGGTTCAATTCCAAAGACGCTCTTTACAGAAGCCCTGATGGAAGAAACAAGCTTTTCACTGATCTCACTCATAACTAACCTCCATGCAAATACAATTGATAAAGCGCCATTATTATATAAAAAAAGAAGCCATAAAGAAAGAAAAAGCGCCTCACCCAGAAGCGCTTATGTGGCAAAATACCTGATTCACCCGCTTCCTGCCAGGAAAGCAGAGAATAATTGGCAGCTTCAACTTATTACAAGCAAAACAGGAAAGATCCTGCCGATGTGCATGTTTTTTCTTTATCAGTTCTTCCAGATTATATGCATGAATGTATAAATTTTGTGATCATTTTTCCATACATGCATGGAGTACAGGTTATTCTTAATCCTCATCTTCTCCCCAATATCCTGCATCCAGCAGCTCGCAGACATCTTCAAAGTTATATGGGAAGGCGTTGCTGCCATAAAAACTGACAGCTTTGTGCTTTGCGTAACGGAAAGGAAAGCGGAAGATGTCGCCTGCAAGGCGACCTGTGAAAAAGGAGAGAAAAAACTCCCTTCTGCTTACGAAGAGAGTCATGCTTCATTCCAATTGTTGAGTATTTCTATTCAGGCCATATCCAGACCATTGACATAAGCAGGCTTCGGGAAAGCTGCATCCAGTCTCTTCAGATCTTCCTCATCCAGGATGATATCTGCGGCTGCCCGGTTGGCTTTGACATGTTCCAGAGAAGAAGCCTTTGGCACTGTGAATGTATACGGTCTGCTTAATACAAAGTCAAGCAGAATCTGCACATTTGTAACATGGTGCTTGTCTGCCACTTTCTGTATTTCCGGATTTTGTAACAAAGAAGCCTTCAATCTGCCTGCCTGCGCTAATGGACAATAAGCCATCATCGGCATCTGGTGTTCCTGCAGCCATGGCAATAATTCCACTTCTGCTCCTCTTGAGCCAAGATGATACAGAACCTGGTCAGCCATGCAGTTGTCACCGCCCGCATCCAGCAATTCTTCCATATCATCAACATCCAGATTGGATACACCCCATCTTCTGATCAGGCCTTCTTCAACCAGTTCCTCCATGCAATCAACTGTTTCTTCAAAAGGCACATCACCCCGCCAATGCAATAAATACATATCCAGATAGTCTGTGCCCAGTCTCTTCAGAGAATTCCGGCAGGATTGGAATATATGATCTCTGCCGGCATTCCATGGATAAACCTTGGAAACAATAAACAATTTACTGCGGTCATACGGGGCAATTGCCTCCCCGACCAGTTCTTCACTGGCCCCTTCTCCATACATTTCAGCTGTATCGATCAAGTTCATATCGTGTTCAATGCCCCAGCGGAGGGTTTCAATTTCCTGTTCTTTTTTTGCAGGATTTTCTCCCATGTACCAGGTTCCCTGTCCCAGTACCGGAATTTCAGTTCCGTCTTTCAGTGTGATTTTCTTCATATGTTTTCCTCTTATTCAGTGTATGCAGTTTTTCTCAAATATGACAGCTTGATTTTTCTTTTTTCCCGAGGCATAATACGAGCGCAAAGCGGAATGCTTTGCATTCATATTCACGTTAGAAAGAAGCACTTTTTTTATAGTGCTTCGGATGCGCAGTAAGCGCGGAGGTGAATATGAACAAAGAAAAACAGTATCTCAAAATCGAATCTGCTTCAAAGAAGAACGACATGGTCATTGTCAACTGGTCTCTTTGCCGCAGGATCTGGCTTGAGGGAATCAGGCAGGAACAGATCCTTGAACATGGTCAGTCCATTCTGAAATTCCGCTGTGATGGATCAAGATGGGATGACAGGACAATGATCCGCGGTTCCTGGTTCTATCAGGAATTAACCGGAAGGTATCTTCTGAAACACTACGATTTCTAAGCGTCAGCCCAAAGCTGATGCTTTTTTGTTATATCCGTCTCACATAAAAACCGGGTGATATTTCATCCGGTTCTTTGTTTGTTTTTGTGCTCAGACTTTCTTCTTTTCCGGCTCAAGTATGGTCAGATGATTCTTCTGTTTCTTGGCTTCATACATCAGCTTGTCCGTACGATGTACAAGTTTTGCGACTGTATTGAAGTCCATGATGGCACCGATACTGACGCTGACATTGACACCAGGTGCACTTGTTATCCTGATTTCATTGATTTCCTTCTGGATTGTATTCAGCTTTTCAGCAAAGACTTCCTTGTTTGACAGATCTCTGAAGAAGAGGAAGAACTCATCACCGCCATAGCGGATCACTGCATCTGTCTTTCTGACATTTCTGAGCAGAACCTCTGCGACTTTACGCAATGTCTCATCACCAGCTTCATGACCGAACCCATCATTGAAGATCTTGAAATCATTCACATCGATGAAAGCTGCGGCTGAACAGAACATGCCCTTGGCAACTTCCTCGTAGTATCTTCTGTTGAAGGTGCCGGTCAGAGCATCCTTGTATACCTTGTCCTTGAGAACATCCAGCTGTTTCTTGGAAATCAGTGAATCTTCCGTATTGAGCACAATGTTTGTCATTTCCGCTACGCACTCAAGCGAGCAGATTCTGCCGTTGACTTCGACCGGATTCGCCATGACAAAGAAAATATCTCCGTTTCTTTCTTCAATCTTGGTAAATCTTCTGTTTTCACTGATCGCCTTGGCCGAAATGCAGTTGGAACATCTTTGTTCCTTATTCCAGACACTGAAGCAGGTATCATCACTCATGATCAGCTTGTTATTGTCAAAGTGGAGACAATGAAGATGAATCGGATCCACCAGCCTTACAATATCGAAGCACTTGCGCAAAGTATGGATATAAGACCTGATTTCCTGCTGGTTGTAGGATTTTCTCCCGGTTGCACTCAGGATATTGCCGTCCAGTGTCTCTGCTTCCACCATACTTCGCAAAGCTGCCGTTCTCATTTCACTCAGATCCAGATAGTCGCTGTAAAGCGCAGCACCGGAAACGAAGAAAACGGTAACCGGGGTATCCCTGCCAATCACATGAATACCTGACAAAGCCGCATCAGCTTCTGCCTTGTACTGCATCAATTCAGACATATCATGACACGGCACCATGACATTGAACCTGCCACCGAAGCCATGAGACACATAGCTATTCTCCGGAACTGCTTCTTTGATCTTCTCAGAGAATGCCCTCAGCAATGCCGCATATTTTTCAGAACCATAGGAATCACGGAATCGTCTTGTGCCGACCACCTGATATTCCAACATGCCGAAATCAGAACCGCCCCTGCTGTAAGCTTCAGATGCTTTGCGGGAAACTTCCCAGAAGCCGTTTTTATTCAGAAGACCAGTCAGCCTGTCGGTATTTTCCTTTGCATTGTAAATAGAGGCAATGGAAGCCACATTGGTAATATCGACGAAATACCCGACCAGACCTATAATCTGACCATTCTTATAAACAGGTACCTTGGAAGCCATGATCTTTCTGACTTCTCCCTGGACAATGCACTCACCGACTGCTTCGTTGATCACTTTGCCTTCATTCAGAACTGCCAATTCATCCTGACGGAAAGGTTCCGGATCCGGGTGCCACTTCATGTCTTCATCATTTTTGCCGAGCAGATCCTGCAGATCAAGATCATAGTATTTCAAAAAAGCATGATTTGCCCCGACAAAACGCCGGTTCCTGTCTTTCCAGAACATGCCCAGTCTGTCCTGCCTCATCAATGAATGCCACAAAGCTTCTTCCTGCATGGAATTATCGCCTTCATAAACAGAGGCAATATCTGCCGGCACATTGCCGCTGTCCATCAGATTTCTGACTCTTGCCTGATCCCAGCCGACAATATTTCTGCCAAAGCCGACCAGATAATGCTCAACTTCCTGATTTACTTTCAGCCGGCTGATGACAAATCTGGTCCAATCATATGTACCATCCTGCTGCTGCAGATGGAAGAAACTATTGATCACACCCTGCGGTGTTTTGTCCAATCTGTCTTTGATTGTCCTGATATCCATGAATTCCCGGCATCGTTCATGTTCATCTTCCGGAATATATTTATCCATGAAATGATCCAACGCACTGGAAAGCGCAAGACTCTCCATCCGGCCGGCACCGATATTGGTCCCATAGAGAACCTGGAACCTGTTTTCTTCTGGCGAAGCGATACCGACCGTTTTAAACAAACTCAATACTGACTGAATCATTCTGAATTTGCTTTCTGCTGAAGCATGATATTCTTCCAGATTCATAATCCGGACATAGAAAGCCCTCTGGCCCAGATAATCCGCAATAAATTCAAAGGACAACTTGCCCGTCATGCCGTTTGCCGCAAAGTCATAGGCAGCACTCTTCTTTGATCTGGAAATCTCATCTGCCATTGCTTTGAAATGCGGATATAAAACACCTTGATCATGAAGCTTATTATCACACTCTGTCCAGGCATGGCCCAGGATCTTTGCCGAGAACCTGCGGAACTGTTCATTGGTATAAAGGAAAACTTCCTGATCTTCATCAAAACGAAGAATTGCACGCGGAATTTCTTCTACATCCCCGCCGATCGGATTATAGGAATTCAGGACATTGACCCTGGCAATCTGCCGATAGAAAATAATTTCCTTCGGACTTTCTTCTCCGATTGCCCTCAGATCTTCACGCTTCATCAGATTTTCCAATGTATCCGGCTTTGAATACAGATAGCCCTGAACGAAGGAACACCCGATTGACTTCAGGAAATTGTATTGCTCGCGGGTTTCCACGCCTTCCGTCAGCGTTAACATGCCCAGATGCTTTGCCATATCAATAATGGAACGCATTAAAATCGGGATCCGCTCATTCTGGGTCCGCATGAACTTCATATCGATTTTGACACAATCAAGATCAAAATTATGCAATGTATTCAAAGAAGAATAACCGGAACCGAAATCATCCAGCCAGACTTCATACCCATCTTCATGGAATCTTCTGATATGTTCCCTGATTGCATCTTCATCTTCCGAAAGAACGGTTTCCGTAATTTCAAAATGCACGGAATCATGCGGAACTTTGTATTTCGCCATCAGCGCATTGATTCTTTCATGCAGATCAGGCAGATGCAGATCACCACGGGATAAATTGACGGAAGAATGCCCGTATCTCTGTTTTCTTCTGATTGACTCCGCATTTATCTGGCAGACAACTTCCAATACATAAAGATCCAGCTTATACAGCAGCCTTGCATTTTCCAATACCGGAATAAACTTATCCGGGGTCAGGAAACCATAATCCGGATCATCCCATCTTGCCAATGCTTCCACGGAAGAAATCTTGCCTGACAAGGTACCGACAACCGGCTGGTAATACACTTTGATCCAATGATTTTCAATTGCTTCATCCAGATGCGCGATCAGATACGCATCCATTCTCAACTTGTCTTCCAGGGAAGAATTGAAACGACAGAGACTTCTGGCATAATTCTTGCCGGCTTCATCCGCAGCAATCTTGGCACGATCCATTGCCAGGCCGCTTTCTTCCTCCTGGCCAGTCAATGTATAAATACCGGTATAGATGGAAACTGTATTATGGGTTCTCTCTTTTACTTCCGCTTCAATGCCTTTCACAGCATTTTCGGCTTTTTCATCTTCGATGACGGCATAAAAATTATCTGCCATCATCCGGGTAATTATATCTGTCTGAAATGCATTCTTCAGGATTTCACCGAAATTCTGCAGCAGTTCATCTCCTGCTTCAAAACCATGTTCATTGTTGAAAGCCTTGAACTTATGAATATTCAGGCAGACCAGGTCCCACTTGCCGGTTCTGACCCCTGCATGCAAGGCACTGATAAACAAACCCAGAGAATGCTCAAAAGCATCTGCACTATATAAGCCGGTCAGCCCGTCGCGCTTTGCCTGCTCTGCAATGAAACCCTGACTGGTTCTCAATCTCAATTCCTGAGAAAGGAAATTGGAAGCCAATCCCAAAAGCATCGCCGTAATATCCAGGTACTCTTCATCAAAATTACCCAGACAGGTAAAACCAATCAGCTCGCCCTTCTGGATAATCGGGAAAGACACGATTTCGTGAATCTCATTTTCTTTCAGAAAAGCATACACGTGCTCATTTTCTGCTTTGTAAGCTTCCAGATCCGCAATAATATAGCCCTTATAATCGCGAAAAGCATCCAGAAATTCCAGAAAATAACTCCCCGGCATATTCTGGAGACCTGCTTTATCAATGGTATTCTTTCCGTCTTTGACACAGAAAGTACAATCAAAACGATTGACTGGATTTTTTTCAAACATCAGAAGATAATGCGCATGAAAAACACCAGCCAGCTGTTCCAGAAAAACATTCACAGCTGCCGAAGGATCATTCTCTTTACCTGCTTTCATCATCAGCAGTCTCAATTCATCCATGCACGCCGTAAACTTTTCACGATTGATCTCTTCACAGGAAACGACTTCGCCGCTGGACCTGAATGCACCATATTTCATCACTGCCATAAGCTTTCCCCCGAAAGAAACTTTCGCATGCCTGAATATTTCTGCCAATATTTTATTCCTGTAAGAATCCTGCATTCAATAATAATGCTTATTTCAGACAACTTTACTCTTGTCATTGCTGGACTTAACCGCTTTTTCAGCCAGAAATGCACGCACGTCCTTCAACTGTTCTTCCCGGAAATACAAAGCTGCATTTCTTTTCTTCAGACGGAAAATAATACAGGAATCATTCTCCGATATTGTCACCGTGCCGGCATCTTCCCACTTTGTCAAAGCCCCGTTCATAACAATGCCTTCCTCTGACAAACCGCTGCCCAGGAAATAATAGCAGATGCCGAACAGGATCAAAGCACCTGTCTGGACATATTTGAAAGTCCCTGTGTATTTTGTAAACCCGAGCCCGGCAATTATAAAAAAGAAAACCGGAATCAGCCATCTGGCGCCGACTTTTGTCTTCACTTTGATTTTTGAAGTGTTATACGCCCACTTTGCAAACATGGCAAAAATCACCACATCAAGAATATAAAACATCATGTCACCTGACATAGAACACCTCCTGAATTTTTCCCTATTATACCAAAAGAAAAGAACGGTCTCCCGTCCCTTTCTCAAATTGATTCATAAAATTACTTTGCTTTGATGGAATTTACGATTTCTTCATAAACCGGTGCGTAATCTTCTTCCCCATCCGGATCATAAATGAAATCAAAAGCAATCACGCCGCCTTCCGGTGCTTCAACCAGATACAGATCAGAATCTGCATCTTCTACGATCTGGGTAAAGACAGTTGTTACACCCTTGCACTGAATGACTTTGAGACCATTGATCTCCTTTTCTTCACTGCTCAAAAGATTCCACTTTTCATCCAGCTTCAGCTTTTCAGCTGTGCCTTCTTCCAAAGCAGTAGAATCATCATACAGAACTTCCAGCTTGTTTTTGTTTCCCTTGACACTGAAGGAAAGCTCTTCCTTTTTGGAATCTTTACGCCCCCGCATGATATCCGGTGTCCTGAATGTCAGACCATGGAACTCATTGTCCACAAACGTCATTGCACTGACATCAGCTTTCTTGTCATACTTTGTTTCAACAGCTTTAATGCCTTCTTCTGCACTGCTTTTTTTGGAAGCAGCGGAAGATGAACACGCACTCAGAGAAACAACGCACCCAAGTACAGCCAATGTCTTCAGAATTTTATTCATTATCAAACCTCCCGATAAAACGACAAAAAGGATGATAACAAAATCCACGGATAATTGCCAGTAATTAATAACTGAATATCTGATCTGTCAAACAAACAAATAACAATGTATAACGATTAATACCGATGCAGAACATCCTTTGTAATGGAAGCAACCTCAGCGCATCCTGTATAGCCCATCATCTCAGCCAGCTGATGATTCATCAATCTGAGCTGCTTTTCAACGCCCTCTTTGCCTTCTTTCAATAACCCCGGCAGAATGGCACGGCCGACAGAAACTGCATCGGCCCCAAGCGCAAGTGCCTTGAAGACATCATACCCGGAATCCATATGCCCATCCGCAAAAATCTTCATGCCTGATCCAGCCAGAGCTTCTTTGATTTCCGGCAGAACTGCCAGCGGCGGAATCCCATAGGCAAGACGGCCATGATGATGAGAAACAAAGACACCGGCACAGCCTGCATCCTTGCACTTGAGCGCATCCTGAACACTTAAAACGCCCTTTGCGACAAACGGAAGATCACCGGCAAGCGAAGCATAATGCTGCAGATCTGCCAATGTTACCGGCCCAAGCTCCAATCCGTCAACGACATCATACTTTCCGTTCTTTCCGAAAACATGATCAATATCGACGCCAACCGCAATGGCACCTGCTTTTCTGGCTGCTTCAATCTGTTCTTCAATCAGGCTGTGATCTTTGAAAGGCTTGATAATACGTACGGAAGCAGCACCAGTGGAACAGATTTCAGCAAAAGTTTCATCTGTTTCCATTCCTGCCCAGTTCATCACATTCAATTCAGCAGCAGCCTCAGCATACTCAACCATCGGTTTTCTGCCGTTCTGACCGACATGATTCAGATGAGAAAAAGCCGGCATCATAATCGGTGAAGCAAACTTCCTGCCGAAAATTTCTGTTGAAAGATCTGCTTCCACCGCATCAATGACTCTCATCTCAACTAACAAAGAATCCATATAACGACGGGCAATGACATTCGCATCAGCGGCACTCCCGTCAGTTACCGGAATCAATCCCTTCGGGCCCGGCCACGGACTTTTTACTTCACTCATTTTATATTCCTCCTTTATTTTGTTTCTTTGCAAATTATAGCAGATAAAGTCCAGCATCAGACATCAACGCGCAAGGCATCGTTGACATGGTGATTGGCCACCATCATGGCCCTTCCCCAACCAGACACACCATGATTTCTTCAGCCTTTGCTTCATCGACCATAGTCCCGTCCTTACCGCCGTTTTTCAGGAAATCATTTTTCAATTCATTGAATTCTTCATCAGTAATGGGCTTCGGATCATGCCCCATCTTCTGAGCAAAATGCATCAGAAGTTCCTGCCGATGCGTCACCTGGAAGGAATCAGGATCAATATGATGCTGCTCACGCAGAAGTTTGCTGAAATATGTCGTACATACCACGCAATCATTGGCAGCTGAAATCGCATATTCATAAAGATCTGCGTCCAGTTTTCCAATCAATACCTGCAGATCATCATCCAGAGCATAAGAAGACTCTTCAATCGCCAGGAACGCATGCAGATTATGCAGCAGCGTACGCTTCTCATTGGTCAGCTTTCTTCCTTTTGCAAGATGTTCGGCAAGTGCCTTCTGAATCTCTTCCGGTGCTTCCTCCGGGTTGATCATTGATACTCTTCCCATGAGAATTCTCCTCTTTTCTTTATGACAGACATCAGCCACCCGGAAACAAATTGTCCAGCACAGGAACTGAGCACCGGAAAAAACAATGAAGTATCATAAACAGGCGTATCATTCATTGAAAACAGCAGATTGAAAATCAGATATTTTCAGCTATACTGTAAATAGAAAAGGCACTGCGGTAAGCGGTCAGCCATTTCACACGATTAAGCTTTTATAGCTTTAAAGAACCGTGATCATTTGGTAGATGGGCGGTTCTTTTTCTTATGCGTCAAGTAGATCCTTATCGAAACAGTAAAGTTTCTGATATGAAACGTAATTGTCATAAGCCCACCTCCTCCCTCTCACAAACAAAAAAATAATATCGGGGATTTGGCTGAACCGCCTGCCTGCTCTGCAGTGTCTCCCTGTTTTCAGGCTAATCAATTATTCACGCTCGATGAGTAAAATCTGTTGTTTTTTACTGAGAAAAAGAAAATTGTAAATCTTATGTTTTCCGATATACTGTAAATAGAAATGGCACTGTGACAAGCAGCCAGCCAGATTCTCAAGCCGAGCTTTTCAGCTCATAAAGAACCGTGATCATTTGGTAGATGGGCGGTTCTTTTACTTTTGAAAACAGCAGATTGAAAATCGGATATTTTCAGCTATACTGTAAATGGAAAAGGCACTGCAACAAGCAGTCAGCCAATTCCCCTTTAAGCTTTTTACAGCTTTAAAGAACTGCGGTCATTGGTCTTGAGGCAGTTCTTTTTCTTATGTGTCAAACTAATTCGTATCGAAATTGTAAATTTTCTGATATGAAAAGTAATCGTCATAAGCTCACCTCCTCCCTTTTATAAAGTAAATAAAGTAAGTAAATACGGGGAATTGGATGAACCGCCTATAGTATCTTGTGCAGTGCCTGCCTGTTTCCAGGCTATTAATATATTCACATCTGATTTGAAAAGTCTGCTATTTTCACTTTGAAAACAGGAGATTGAAATTCATTTATTTTCAGTTACACTGTAAATAGAAATGGCACTGTGACAAGCAGCCAGCCAGATTCTCAGGCTGAGCTTTTCAGCTCATAAAGAACCGTGATCATTTGCTAGATGGGCGGTTCTTTTTCTTTTTGGCAAAACGATAATTCCATCATAAAAGCGGCAGTCATTTTCAAACTGCCGCTTTCATCAGATTTATGAATGATTTCTGTCAGATTTCAAACAGATCTGCATATGCTTTGAGGGCACTATCAGTATTGTGAGCTAATACCTTCTTGGCAAGCTTCTTGCCGAGCTGTACACCTTCCTGATCGAAGGAATTGATATTCCAGACAAAGCCCTGGAACATTACCTTGTTTTCAAAATGAGCAAGCAGAGCACCCAGCGTTCCTGGCGTCAGCTGATCGCCGTAGATCAGAGAACATGGTCTTTCACCAGCAAATGCCTTGTTCGGATTTTCATCTTCCTTGCCGCAGGCAAATGCCATGATCTGGGCAACAACGTTAGCATTCAGCTTCTTCTGGGAAGTGGAATCTTCGATGACAACATCGTTTTCCAGCTGGCTGTTCCTGAAGCCGATGAACTGCAGCGGAACAATGTTTGTCCCCTGATGCAGAAGCTGATAGAAACTATGCTGGCCGTTAGTACCTGGTTCACCGAAGATGATCGGTCCTGTTACATAATTGACAGGCTGACCGAATCTGTTGACGGACTTGCCGTTGGATTCCATATCCAGCTGCTGCAGATGAGCAGGGAAACGTGCCAGAGCCTGAGAATAAGGAAGAACTGCAGTAGCTTCATAGCCCTTGATGTTTCTTTCATAAACACCGATCAGAGCATCCAGCAGATCAGGATTCTTTTCAAGATCTGTATTTCTGGCAAGCTTGTCTTCTTCAGCAGCGCCTTCAAGAATATCTGCGTAAACTTCCGGACCGAAAGCCAGAGACAGGATACCTGCACCGACTACAGAAGAGGAAGAATAACGGCCGCCGATGTAATCATCCATGAAGAAGGCAGCGATGAAATCATTACTCTTGGCAAGTGGAGATGTTTCGCTTGTGCAGGTGATCATATGTTTGGAAGGATCCAGACCTTCCTTCTTCAAAGCATCCATGACGAATGCTTCATTTGTCAATGTTTCCAGAGTTGTACCGGACTTGGATACCAGAACGAACAAAGTATGCGCCAGATCACAGGATGCCAATACAGCAGACGCATCATCCGGATCAACATTGGAGATGAACTTAGCCTGCATCTTCAGGTTGCCTGTGTGCTTTGCCCAGTTTTCCAAGGCAATATACAAAGCTCTAGGGCCAAGGTCAGAACCGCCGATACCGATCTGGACAGCAGTTGTGAACTTTTCGCCCTTTTCATTTACGATTTTACCGGCATGAACATCATTGGCAAAATCAGCGATTCTCTTCTGCTGTTCAACATAGAAATCACGCTTGTTTTCACCATCTGCGATGACATCCTTGCCCAGCTGGCCTCTGCACAGATGATGCAGAACGCGTCTGTTTTCACCCGTGTTGACAACTTCACCATTGTAAAGCAAAGCAAACTTGTCCAGAACCTGGGTTTCATCAGCTAACTGCTTCAAAGCTGCCATGACTTTGTCATCAACGAGTTTTGCGGCATAGTTGTAGTGCAGTCCTTCTGCCATTGGAACTGTGTACTTCTTTACTCTTTCAGCCCCAGCTTCACCAGCAAGAACTTCCTTCAGGCTGACTTCGTCTTTGACTTCTTCCAAAGCCTTGACGGATTTCAGCTCATCGAAATTTTTCCATTCAACCATTTTGAATGATCCTCCTTATTGCAAACTACAAATTCATTTTAACGCACACCGAAAAGAGAATGAAGCGCTTTCCGAAAAAAAGAAGCACAGTCAGACGACCATGCCTCTTATGACTCAATTGATTTTTTCCGGATCGTAACTTACTTTTCTGCCTTCATCTGTAGTCTGAATGATATTGACAACATCAAGACCTGCATCCTTCAGGATCTTTGTCATGTCTTCAACGGAAATTTCACCAGTTGCCTTGATAAAGCACTCAGTGCCTCTTTCCGTATGATAAACACCCAGAGCTTCCACGTTGGCATTATTATCTGCCAATAACTTCAAAGCCTGAGCACCCTTGCCAGGTGTATCCTGCATGTTGATGACAAACTTGGTACCCTGATGCTTCAGGCCTAGCAATTCAACGAAGGTCGCAAAGATGTCCTTTTCGGTAATGATGCCTAAGACACGCTTTTCTTCGTCAACCACCGGCAGCACATTGATATTATGGTCCAGCATCTTTTCAGCTGCTTCTTCAACAAACACATCCTTGGTAATTGTCACGACATCTCTGATCATGATTTCGGATACATTTGTACGGGAAAGAAGATAATTCAGCTCGTAAATGGAAAGAGCGGTGCGATTGGAACCGGTGGACTCTGTAACAACACCTTCGGTAATCAGACCGACCAGCTTGTTGTCCTTGTCAACGACAGGCAGACGATGGAACTTGCCCTGCTGCATTAATTCCAAAGCTTTGGAAATAGAAGTGTCCGGTGAAATGGTAACCGGATTTTTCGTCATGTGATCCTTAACGTACATAGTATTATTTTCAGCCTCCCAGGTATGCTTTCTGAACCTTTTCACTAGCGGCAAGTTCTTTGCCGGTACCGCTCAGGGTAATATTGCCTGTTTCCAGAACATAGGCTCTGTCTGCAATGCCGAGAGCCATCTTCGCATTCTGCTCAACCAGAAGAATCGTCGTACCCTGCTTGTTTATATCTACTATAATACGGAAAATTTCCTTTACCAGCAATGGGGAAAGACCCATGGAAGGCTCATCCATCAGCAGAATCTGAGGACGTGCCATTAATGCTCTGCCCATAGCCAGCATCTGCTGTTCGCCGCCTGACAAAGTACCTGCAGTCTGCTTCTTTCTTTCATCAAGTCTTGGGAAGAGCTTATAGACATTTTCCATGTCTCTCTTCACTTCATCCTTGTCTTTTCTGAAGTAAGCACCCATTAACAGATTTTCTTCAACGGTCTGCTGGGCAAAGACACGTCTTCCTTCCGGCACCTGGGCAAGACCCATAGTAACGATCTTGTGGGCAGGTGTCTTTGTCAATTCAACATCATTCAGCTTGATGGATCCTTCACTCGGCTTGATCAGGCCGGAAATTGCATGCATGGTTGTTGTCTTGCCGGCACCGTTGGCACCGATCAGGGTAACGATTTCTCCATCATTGACTTCGAAGGAAATACCCTTGATTGCTTCAATCATGCCGTAATGGACATGTAAGTTTTCAACTTTTAACATATTTCCTCCTTAATCACCGATATATGCCTTGATGACTTCCTTGTTCGACTGAATCTCAGCAGGAGTACCCTGGGCCAATAACATGCCGTAATTCAATACAGTAATCTGTTCACAGATACCCATGACCAGACGCATATCATGTTCAATCAGCAGAATCGCAATATGGAAATGATCACGAACCTTGCGGATCATTGCCATCAGATCTTCCGTTTCCTGCGGGTTCATGCCGGCAGCCGGTTCATCGAGAAGCAGCAGCTTCGGATGCGTTGCCAAAGCTCTGGCAATTTCAAGACGACGCTGGGCACCATACGGCAGGTTGCCTGCCAATGTATCAGCTTCCTGATCCAGTTCAAACAATTTCAGAAGATCCATTGCTTCGTCTGTAGTTCTCTTCTCTTCACTTCTGAACTTAGGCGTTCTCAGCATGGCATCCATAAAACCATATTTTGTGGAATTGCCCATGCCGGTCTTGACGTTATCCAGCACGCTCATATTCATGAACAGACGGATATTCTGGAAAGTTCTGGCAACACCAGCCATGTTGGCTTCAACCGGATTCAGCTTTGCCATATCCTGACCATCCAGCTTGATGGTACCTCTGGTCGGCTGATACACTTTTGTCAACATATTGAATACGGTTGTCTTGCCGGCACCGTTAGGACCGATCAGTCCGTAAATCTGATCCGGATAAACTTCCAGATTCAGATCATTGACAGCTGTCAGACCGCCGAAATCGATACCCAGATCATGTACTTCCAGAATCGGATTTTTCTTCTCACTCATGATTCCTTCGCCTCCTTAGCACGCCCTGTCTTCAGCTTATCCATAAATGTTCTGATCTTTTCATTGTTGGTCACAAGCATGATGACAATCAGGACAACTGCATAGATCAGCATTCTGTAGGAAGAAAGGAAACGCAATACTTCCGGCAATACAACCAGCAATGTTGTAGCGATAATTGTACCGGTCACATTGCCCAGGCCGCCCAATACGACATAGACCAGAATCAGAATAGATGTATTGAAATCGAACTTGGTCGCAACGAAGGAAGAATAATTCAGACCATACAAAGCACCAGCACACCCTGCCAAAGCTGCAGAAACAACGAAGGCCAAAGTCTTGGTACGGGAAACATTGATACCGATGGTTTCAGCAGCAATTCTGTTATCACGACATGCTTCAATCGCACGGCCCTGACGCGAATCGATCAGATGATACACAACGATGATCGCAATCACGGTCAGAATAAAGCCGGCTGTGAAATTGGAAACCATTTTAACACCGACTGCACCCATAGGACCGGAAATCAGCATCTTTCCACCTTCACCCAAAGTGACGTTGTTATCAACGAAACTTGCATGCAGGCCTGTACTGTCGACGCCGACATAGAGGTTGGACAAAATGGACATCAGAATCTGGCCGAATGCCAGCGTCACGATGGCAAGATAGTCACCCTGCAGCTTCAGGACCGGAATGGAAATCAGCCAGCCGATGAAACCTGCCAGAATGCCGCCGACAATAATGGCAATCAGCAACCTTACAGCACCGGAAGAAATGGAAGTTTCCAGCATGCCGGAAACAATGGCAGCCGAGAAAGCACCAACGGACATGAAACCTGCCTGGCCCAGATTCAATTCACCTGAGAAACCAACGTTCAGGTTCAATCCCAATGCTGCCACGATATAACAGGTAACTGGTACCAGCAATGCCGTAAACATTCTGGTCAGACCGCCTGTGCTCTTCAGAACAGTCAAGGCGATATATGCAACGGTGACAATTGCCAGTGAGGTAATCATCTTTTTATTACGGCTCAAAGACTTTTTGTTTTTCTTCATCTCTTCTCACCTCAGACTTTCTCACTGATCTTCTTGCCTAACAAACCGGTAGGCTTGATCAATAACACGACAATCAGAACACCGAACACGATGGCATCAGACAACTGTGTGGAAATATAAGCTCTTGCAAAAATTTCAATGACACCCAGTAACAAGCCCCCTAAGAAAGCACCCGGAATGGAACCGATGCCACCGAAAACAGCAGCTGTAAATGCCTTGATGCCCGGCATGGAACCTAAGGTCGGATACAAAGACGGATAAGTGGAACAAAGCAGAACTGCCGCAATTGCCGCCAGACCGGAACCAATGGCGAAAGTTATGGAAATAATAGAGTCAACGTTAACACCCATCAGAGAAGCAGCGCCCTTGTCTTCAGAACAGGCTCTCATGGCACGGCCTGTCTTTGTTTTATTGATAAAGAGGGAAAGCAGAACCATGATCAGAATATTTGCAGCAATTGTAATCAAAGTCAGATATGCAACATGCAGACCGCCGAAATCAAAACCGCCCTGGGAAATGACAGACGGGAAAATCTTGGTATCAGCGCCCCACAGCAGCTGGGCAGCATTCTGCAGGAAGTAAGATACGCCGATGGCAGTAATCAATACTGCTAAGGAAGACGCCTGACGCAAAGGCTTATAGGCAAGCCTTTCAGTAACGACGCCTAACAGGACGCACACAACAACAGAAACCAGAATTGCCGGAATCAGCGGCAATCCGAAAGAATTCAACATGAAGAAAGCAGCATAGGCGCCGACCATGATAATGTCGCCATGGGCAAAGTTCAGCATCTTGGCAATACCATAGACCATTGAATACCCCAGGGCGATAATTGCATACACCGATCCAAGGCCCAGACCGCTGATCAGATACGATAAAAATGCCATACAATTTCCTCCCGTTTCCAAAACCAACAAGGGCTGCCTGTACTTCTACCGGCAGCCTCCTGTTAACAATTCGAAACTAAACCTTTATTCAGCGCTGACGTAAGCACCGCCCTTGATTACAACGGCACGCGGACCCTTGGTTACTTCGCCTTCCTTGGACCATGTAACATTAGAACCTGTAACACCATCAAACTTCATTGTTGTGAATTCACTAACGAGCTTGTCACAGATTTCATCAGCCTTCATATCACCTGTAACACCAGCCTTATCACAAGCCTGAGCAATTGCATATACACAGTCATAAGCATCAGCAGCGAACTGGTTCGGAACTTCACCATACTTGTCCTTGTAAGCCTTGACGAATGCAGCTGTCTTTTCATCTGTGGAATCAGCAGCGAACGGTGTCAGCATATACAGACCTTCAGCAAGACTTGCATCGAAGCCGTCCTGTGTCAGGATACCATCCATACCATCACAGCCGAAGAATGTAGGAGCATAGCCTTCCTTCTTGGCTTCCTGCAGAATCAGAGAAGCAGGCTGATAATAGATCGGCATGAAGACAATGTCAGCACCGGCATCCTTAACCTTCTTGACCTGAACGGAGAAGTCAGTAGCACCGTTTGTAAATGTCTGGTCTTCAACAACTTCCAGGCCTAATTCCTTAGCCTTAGCAACGAACTTGTCGTGCAGACCTGTGGAATAGTTATCATCATTTCTCCAGATAATACCAACCTTGGAACCAAGATCTGTGTGCTTCTTCAGATATTCAGCAGAAGCGATGCCCTGGTTAGGATCAGAGAAGCACATCTGGAAGATATTGCCATAAGCACCTGTCATCTTGACGCCGTCAGAATAGACAACGTTAGGATTAGATGCAGATGGTGTCAGACCAAAGATATGATCCTGCTGATACAGAGGAGAAGCAGCCTGACCGGCACCGGATGTAACGGTTTCCAGAGAAACCTGCATGCCCCAGTCTACCAGATTGTTATAAGCTGTAACAGCCTGTTCACCGTCGGCCTTATCATCTTCCATCTTGAGTTCATACTGAAGGCCGCCCTTCTTGTTTACTTCTTCAATGGCAATTTCAGCTGCGTTCTTGACAGCTGTACCATATACGGCTGCGTCACCCGTCAGAGGACCGGAACCGCCGATTTTAATTGTGCCGCCCTTGGAAGAGCCTCCCTTGTCTCCGCCTCCGGCTGCTGTACCTGAATTGCTGCAGGCAGCTAAGGACAATGCCATTACTGCCGCAAGTCCACCTTTTAACCACTTGTTTACTTTCATAATTTCTCCCTCTTTCCTGTAAAGAATACCGAAATTATAGATATCCCCGTCCGCAAAATCAATTTAATATCGAAAAAAAGTTTCACCTGGAATGAAACTTTTCTGAAAATATGTAAATTTTTACATCAATGAGACATCTTCTTCTGCTTCTTGATCACATACATAAGATCATCCGCATGATGAATTGCATCGTGAACATTCCAGTCCTGATCTGCCGTCACTTCAATTTCGCCAAGCGACAAAGAAAGATCAAACCGACCGGAAGGCACCTGCATGCACGCCAGATTCTTTTCCAAGGCTTCCTTCATTTTCTTTTCCCCGATCAGTACAAACTCATCGCCGCCATACCTCATCGCAAATGCTTCTTTTCCGGAAACAGTCTTCTGAATCAGGAACGAAGTACACTCCAGAGCTTCATCACCGGCATCATGCCCGTAGGTATCATTGATCTGCTTCATATTATCTATATCAATAAAGCAGACATTGGCAGTTCCCTGTTCTTTCATCAGGTTTTCGTACAGATCCATCCCGTATTTTTCAAGACCGAATCGATTATACAAGCCGGTCAATCTGTCTCTGACATACATCTTGGCAAGCAGATCATTCAGATTCTCCACAACATTCCGCTGCCGCATTCTTTCTATTTCATTTTCAATCAGCGTTAACAGAATCTGCAGGAAATCAAACTCCATCAAAGGAGAAACTTCCTCCAATACAGCATAGCCGATACAGGTTTCCTGGACATGCAGAGGATATATGTTCAACAAGCGGCTTTCATCCGCAAACGGCGCAGGTAATAATTCACATCTGTCAAACACTTCATACATATCATTTTCACTACGCGGGTGATTATAACCAGCCGCTGCTGCCAGATACATTCTGTCTCCATAATGTCTGACATCTGCTCTGCTGTGAAAATTTTCAATATAAGGGCCATTCAGAACAAGATAGAAATTACCGCCTTCCAGTTCTTTCGAGCCCGCTTCCACAGCATCCATCAAAGCAGCCGGACTGTTGGAAGACGCCAGCATTTCTGTCATATAATCATGAAGTCGATAGAACTTCTTCAGATAATCATTCACATACATCAGCCGCCGGCTGATCTTTTCCTGATTTGTCAGATCATCGCTGCATCCACAGGAAGCCGAATGAATCATCTTACCTATTGTGTACACAGTCGAAGGTACATCTTTTCCTTCCGCAGCCGCCAGCGCAGTCCCCAGAGCATCATAACAGATCTGTTCATAATTTCTGTCAACCGTGGAAATCCGTACTTCCGCTGTCTGTGCCAGCAGAAGATTATCAAAACCTGAAAGAGCAACATCTTCCGGCACTCTGATTCCGTTTTCAAGGAAAACTTTTTCAACCCCGCGTGCCACATCATCATTGCCGCATACAATTGCCTGCGGCATGTCTTTCTTTTCTTTGAATTCCTCCACAAGCCCGGCAGCGATATCTTCGCCTGCACTCTGTTCCCATTCTCCCTCGATACACCGGCAATCTGTCAATCCATACTTTTTTACGCAATCCAGAAATGCCTGTTTTCTTTCCTGCGCTTCTTTGGAAGCAGGCAGACCGGTAATATGCCAGAGCCGGGTGAAATGATGATGGACAATCATATGTTCCACCATCTTATAATAGGACCCGTAATTATCAGAACCGGCAAGGATGCAATGCTTCAGCGGATAGTTGATAGAAACACACGGTAACCCAAGCGCATGAGCTTTATCTGCCACATACTGACGATTGGCTTCTTTCCATACCCGGTTGCCCTGCATGACCACCGCATCATATCTGCTGAAATCCGGCAGATCAAAAATCTGGTAGGCACCTCTGGACGGATCACTGATCCCGTAACTGCCATAGCCGTAGTAAACATGAACTACGACATCCGGATGATCCTTCAGAAAGTGTTCTGCACCTTTTTCATATTGATAATTCACTTCTGTATTCCAGTCATATGTCAGAAATGCAATTTTTCTCATGTTTCTATTTTATGAAATTCAGGCTTTGTTTTCAATGAAACCCTTTTCTTTTCCAATAGAAAACAGTGAAGATCAGATGAATCTCCACTGTTAAGCAATATATTATTTACTTCAGATCTTCACCATTGGAAGCGATGCACTTCTGATACCAATAATAAGAATCCTTCAGAGAACGCTTCATGGAACCCTGGCCGTAGTTATCCGCATCGACATAGATTTGGCCATATCGCTTGGCCATCTCACCTTCACCATTGGAAACCATATCCACGCAGCCCCAATACAGATACCCCATCAGCGGAATGCCGTCATACTCAACTGCATCACGCATGGACTGGATGTTTGCACGCATGTAATCAATACGATAGGAATCATGAACAGTACCATCTTCGAATTTATCATTCCAGCCGATGCCGTTTTCCACACACCACAAGTCACAATGATATCTGTTGTAGAACGTATTCAGTGCAATACGCAGACACTGCGGATCCGTAGCCCATCCCCAGGCATTGGTGGAAAGATACGGATTGGCAACTCTGCGGGAAGCAGCCCCATTGCCTTCACCCTTCTTCAGATCATCTTCCATGTGGGTTGTGACAACACTGGAACCATAGCAGGAGAAGGAAAGGAAATCACACGGATACTTGGCAATTGTTTCAAGATCACCCTTTTCTACAGGAAGCATAATGCCCTTTCTTTCATATTCCTTCAACTTGTACTTCGGATACCTGCCCATCATCTGCACATCTGAATAGAATAAAGTCTCATCTTCCATCTGCTTTGCCAATAACTGATCAGCCGGATCACTTGTATACCCATAGACCGGACCAAATGCCAGCATCATGCCGATCTTCAGATCCGGATGTTCTTCATGAGCTGCCTTTACTGTTAAAGAAGAAGCCAGGAACTGATGGAAAGCAGCTGCAGCTACGTTCTGCTCTGAACCATGAATCAGACCCGCAGTAACATACGGTGCCGCATCGATGCAGTTGATTTCATTGAAGGTCAGATAATACTTTACCAGACCATCAAAGGCATCAAAACAGGTGCGTGCATATCTGACAAAGGCATCAACCAGATGTCTGCTAGCCCAGCCGTTATACTTTGCGGCCAGAGCCAATGGCGTTTCATAATGAGACAAAGTAACCAGCGGCTCAATGCCGTACTTTCTGCATTCTTCAAATACAGAACGATAGAAAGCTACGCCAGCCTCATTGACTTTCTCATCATCTCCGTTCGGGAATAATCTTGACCACTTGATGGAAAGCCGGAAACACCTGAAACCTTCTTCAGCACAAAGCTTAATATCTTCCTTGTAATGATGATAGAAATCAGAAGCGATATGAGAAGGATAATAATACTTCGCATCATCCAGTAAGCAAGGCACTGCTCCTGCCGGCAGATCACGCAGATCAGAGCCAAAGCACAAAGGCGAAGAACCCGTTGTCCCATCTTCTTTCTTCCATGTCACCTGACGTCTGACTGTATGTGATCCGTTGGTCATAACGTCTGCTGTAGATAAACCGGCACCACCTTCAAAAACACCGCCTTCATATTGATTGGCAGCTGTTGCGCCGCCCCACAGAAAATTCTTGTCAAAACCCATTTATATATTCTCCTTATTGGTATGTAACCGATTTCATTTTACTACCAATATTATGAAAACTGATGCCATATTTCGATGGATTCATCTAAACAGCAAGAAAGCTCTAAGATATGTCTTTTATGAGGAAATACACAAAATCCTCAGCTGAAGCCTGATGTAGTGAAAACAGTAAAGTAAAAACTGCAGACCTGATGATCTGATAAAGCAAAAACACATACAACAAAACAAAAATACGGGAAAAGTGCTTATTTATGCGATTTTCCTGCATTTTCCACACTCTGACTGGCGAACAGTTGACTTACAGCGAACTTTTTCACCTGCGCCATATTCCGTCATAAATAAGAAAGAAGAAGCAGAACCTCTCTGAAGATATTTCTTATCTGCGGATAACCATCCATTGTCGTTTCAGATACATCATTATATTTTTCCTGCTGCATCTGTATTTTCAGTACTTTTGTCTGAATACAGCACTTTTATGAGGGAATATTCCAATATGATTCACATTTTTATGAGGGAATGCTCAAAATTTCCAGCCGAAGTCCGATGTAGTGAAAACAGGAAGGTAAAAACTGAAGACCTGATAAAACAATAAACACATACAACAAAACAAAAATACGGGAAAAGTGCTTATTTATGCGATTTCCCTGCATTTTCCACACTCTGACTGGCGAACTGCTGACTTATTGCGAATATTTTATGCCATTGCCATATTTCACAGGCTTCATCAGAAACAGGAAAAAAAGGAAAAAGACAAGAAGAAAGAAAGTAAAAAAAAAACAGGATCTCCTGTCATGAGAAAATCCTGCACATGATATTCACATTCAATCCAATACCAGCAATAATGCCATCTTGAACTTTGACACAGCCTTGACACTATGCAGACCGCCCTTGGCAAAATGGAACTGCTCACCGGCTTTGATCGGATATTCCTTTCCTTCATAACCGATGATTCCTTCCCCATCCAGCGCAAAGACAATCGCTTCGCCAGGGGCTGCATGCTGTGACAAACCGGTGCCGGCATCGAATGCCATCACGACAAACTTCATGTTGTTATCAGACGCAATGTCCATATTAACGATCTTCCCGTCCTGATACGGAACGAGATTTTTCAATTGAAATACTTCGCCTGCTTTGATTACTTTATTCATGTTTGTTTCCTTTCTGAATCTGATTTCCAGATATATTGTATTTTCTTCTGCTTTGACACCGATGTTATGATATGCCGGTTTCAATACCACCTCATCCTCATTGACATCGGTATCCTTCTTTTCATCCTTATCGTTGAGAATTGTCTTTCCGGTCAGGTTCCATTGCAGAACTTCAACCGGATAGCACTCAGCACTGATGTCTGTATCTTCTGCTAGTGAGAAAACCTGGACACCCGGGAGTATTTCCCCGGAAATTGTGCATCCCGGCACCGGCTGATTTTCACTAACGATAGAAAATGTACCTGCTTCTTTCATGTCACCTGCTCAGTTCTTTCTTATACGGGAACAGATTCTGGGAAGTTTCCAGAGTCCCCAGATACTTCCCATCCGGATCATAGATAGCATAGTATCTGACCAGAACCAGGAAGTTCTCCTTATTAATAATGCGTTCATAGCTTGTCCGCTTATGCTCGCGGAAATCAGAAATCAGCTTTCTGATCATCGGCACAGTCTTGGGAGAATGACAGCCCCAGAGCTCCTTGCCTAAAGCACTCATCGGACGCGGGAAGATTCTCTCTTTGCCGTTGGTAAAGAAACGGACGATGTCCTGATCATCCACGAAAGTAATATCCATCGGCATGGTTCTGAGAATCCCTTCCAGCTGTGCCGCATTGAAGGAACCGGTCGGCATATGAATGATGGTTTCGGAAGAAGAAATCTCATTCGGATTATGCCATTCAGGTGCGTTTTCCCATCTAGGCACATCCGTAATCAGGCAATAGCCCATTTCATCCATGTCATGATATACTTCTGCCCATTCTTCATCGGTAAAGTTTTCAGCAGCCATCGGGAAGAGAATATTTTCTTCCTTGAAGATCATTTCTTCCAATCTGTCCAATGTCTTATTCAACTTGTCAGACAACGAAGAAATATTTTCCGCATTCACAGTCCTTTCCATGCCGGAAATATTGGCATATATTTCATCATCCACACCCCACATAACCGTTGTCGGACCACTGATGCCGTACTTTTCAAGCTTGCGGAAATACAATTCTTCCTTCTTGCCGTAGTGCTGCTTCAAGCCCTTCATCTTTTTCAGAAGATCTTTCAGATGATCCACATTTTCCGGTACCAGTTCAACCTTGCGGATTTCCTTCGCCAATGCCTCAATTGCATCGTTTTCCTTCCACATGATATATAAAGGATGGCCCTTGATATCCTTGAGCTCAGGTGCTTCCTCTTCTTCCCGGATTGCCCCATGGAACATGACACTATGCACGTCACACAATTTCTGTACTTCTCTCGGATTGACACCTTCCAGAATCAGCCCCTGTTCAGCTTCGGCAATTTCACGCGAAGAAACATCAGAAAACTTCTGCTTGAATTCTGCCTGAACGCTTTCCATGGACTCCCCGTCATGAAGTCTCTTCAGCAGGCTTTTGATTTCTGCCTGTCTTTCCATAGATTCTTTGGAAGGAAAAGCATTGATGACCGCAAAACCGTTTTCATTGAACTTTGCGATCACTGCATTCATATCGATGCCTTTGACTTTGGCACCCTTGGGGATGGTCATCTTCTTGCCGAATGTATTCAGCATCATCGGATTCGTAATATCTTTAAAACCAAGATCCGCCAATACATCCCGGACATCCGGATATGCATGAACCAGATCATATACACTGTTTTTGAAATCAAGAGTTTTCATACTAATTACCTCATCTGCAGGTTAACTATAGCAAACTTTTTCGATTAATTCCGTAACATATGTTACAAAAGCGGAAGGATTTACAGAAACCAATCATCCTCCCAAACCCGCACAGGGACAAGAATGAAAAAGCCTGCATATGCTATAATTGACACGCGAGGAGAAAACTCTATGGACCGTAAATTATTAAAAACAAACGCAAAACAATCACTGAAAAGCCACTACGGCACCCTGGTGCTGATCACTCTGATCACCGGGGCAATGGTATATCCTTTTATTACAAGAAATGTGGATCAGCTTGTTCTGACGAACCTGCAGAATCCGGAAACAGCACCTGCCCAGAACAGCATTCTGACAGTAATTACAGCAAGGTTTGCTGAGGGCAATACAAGTGCTGCGATCCTGGCAATTGTCATTGCAGTCTTATTCCTGCTGCTTACGATCTTTGTCCTGCAGTCACTCAATGTCATTCAGGCCAGATTCCACACGGAAGCCCGCACATATGAAAAAGTACCGATGTCTCATTTCTTCTTTCTGAGAAGTGCCGGCCAGTACATGAATACATCCATGCATGCATTCCGCGCTGAATTCCAGCTGGGCTTATGGAGCCTGACCATTGTCGGCGGCTTTATCAAATTCTTCTCTTATCTGCTGGTTCCTTATATTCTTGCGGAAAATCCGAAACTCACTGGCAAAGAAGCAATTCTCTTGTCCCGTAAAATGATGGACGGCCATAAAGCTGAAGCCTTTGTCCTTTATCTTTCCATGATCGGCTGGGAACTGCTCTCCGTGATCACGCTCGGCTATGCCGGCATCTTCTTTGTCAATCCTTACTTCGCATCCATCAAAGCAAATTACTGGGCTGACTTAAGAGAAAATTATCTGAAGGAACATGAAGAGGCAAAGCAGCTTCTCAATGACCCGTATCTTTATGCAAAAGCTGCCCCGGTTGTCTTATCTCCTGCATACAAAGATCACGCTATGGATGAAGCTTACATCCGTGAAACCCAGATCACTTTGTCCGGCTTCAAGGCATTCCTGGCAAATGTCTTAGGCATTCAGGTCGGCTCAAAGAAGGAAGTCAAGGTATACAGGGGCGTTGAAAGCCTCCAGTCCCAGTCTTATGAAGACCACCTGGTTCTCAACGGAGAGGTTTACCCAACCCGCTTAGCTCCATGGTTTACAAATGAAATGAAACACTTCAACGGCTATATGTCTGCAGATCAGACTTATTCCATTCCGACTTTGTTATTCTTAGCTGTCTTCTATTCTGTTCTCGGCTATCTCTGGATGGCAGCTGCCTGCCTGCACCATGACTTTACTTTCTCACCTGTTCTTACCGGGCCATGGATTCCTGCTTTCGGCCTGATTGCCATGCTGGTACAGGGACTTGGCACAAAGATGAGAGGTTCCTATATTTCGGATGTTATCTTTACGATGATTATTGTGCTTGCCGGTCTGGTATTGATTCACTTTGTACCGGAACTTGTGGCTGCCGATCTTCCAAACGCCGTCATTGCTGGCAGCGGTGCTGCCATGTGTACTGTCTATGTTCTCTCTCCGTATCTTGATTACATCACCCACCGGAAAGACAATATCTGGTTCCCGATCATTTCTATCGTTCTGTTTGTTATCATGATTGCTGATGTAATCATGCATGCAATGTAATGCATGCTTTCTGAAAGACCAGGCCGCCTGACCTGGTTTTTTGTTTCTTTCTGCAGAGAAAAAGACATGCCCGCATTATTTCAGCAGACATGTCTTCTTTTGAATTATTACCTGCAGGCTTCATCAATACATTGCAGAGCATTCATGGAACGCGGGTAGCCGATGTAAGGAACACATTGACTGACAACCCTGATTAACAAAGCACGATCATTGCCGATCTTCATGTTGGCCTTTGCCTGACGAACCATCTGCTTTTCACAGCCGCCCTGGGCAGCCAGGAAACAGAAGAGACACAATTCCCTGTCCTGAAGAGACAGGAACTTTCTCGTGAAATAATCACCGAAACAATTATCAGCTTTCCACTTTTCAATATGACGGGTTTCTGCCGGTGCCTTTTTCCAGGAATCTTTCATCTCTTCACCAAAGATTTCAACCTGGATCTCATTGCCCTTCTGCAATCTGTCTTCATAGCTTGTGGTTGTGCCGCTTTGCAAAGGAAGCCGGATGCCTCTTGCGCTGAGAATTTCATTCACTGCCTTCAGGAAAGGATACACTCTGCCAATGCCTAAGGTATTGACTGCCTGATACACAACTTCCTTGATTTCTTCCGGTTTCAAGCCGAAGTTCAAAGCAGCCGGCACCATCATCCGGAATTCATCCAGTCCCTGGCATCCCAGCAAAGTTGCAATGATTGCCAAGAACCTTGTCCTGTCATCCAGTTTTGCGGCTGGTTCATTTACAACTTCATCAAAAGTGAAATTGGCAAATCTTTCGACAAATTCAGGATCCGTTTCAGCTAAGCCTGGTTCCGGTCCGGTTACCATCTTTTCAATATACTTCTTTGCATTTTCTGTCATCATATTGATGTTCTCTCCTGTTTTTCTTATTTCTTCAATTCCAATCCCATGCTGAAAGCTTTTCCTGCTGCTTCTCCGACAGTGAAATACTGACTTGATGAAACATCAAAGAAAACCGGATCCAGCTTTTTCAGATCGATCTTTCCGTCTGTCAATACGGAAGGATCTGCCAGGGTCTTTACAACTTCAGCAGTCAATGTATAGTCTTCATTCAGATTCTTTACTCTGCATTCCAATACAACCGGGAAGCCTTCAAACGCAGGCGCATCTACATCATCTGCTTTCTTCCAGCCGATGCCTGCTTTTTCAATCTTGTTTACATTGCGGCCGGTTTCAACGCCGAAGTAATCTGCGGCTTTTACTGTGCTTCTTGTCGCAAAGGCAATTGTACACTCACCCTTCAGTTTCAGATTGTCCGTTGTTTTATGAGAACCAAGGAAAACTGTAATTTCATGATAATCACTCTGGATGCCCCAGGCAGCGTTCATAGCGTTCGGTACACCATTCTCATCAAATGTACCAATGACCAATACTGCTTCCGGCGTAAAGAATAAGGATTTCAATTCTTCCATATTTTTATCTCCTGCTGTTATCTTTACAATAGCACAAATCCTCTTCTTCAGGCTCTTCTTTTTATGAATCTGCGGCACTTTGTTCCGGATTCTTTTTCTTCTTTTTCTTCCCGGTGTTAAGGACAAATGATTTTGTCACCCTACTTGGTTTAATGAAAATGTCACCTGTTGTGAAATACTTTGGCTTTCTTAACAAATTCATACAGAAGAA
>OMXQ01000004.1 GCA_900315065.1 uncultured Erysipelotrichaceae bacterium | reverse complement strand
CAGCACCGCATTTTCAATGCCATTCTCGCAATCCAGAGAATACTGTGCTTTATAACGATACATCTTTCGCTCATACGCAGCCTCCGCACGTTCAGCTGCCCGAATAGTCTCCATTACTTCCTCTGTCACATCTACAAAAAAGTCTGTTGTATAAACATCAGGATAAAGTTCCCGAAGGTTAATTTTCTTCATTATGCACCTCCATTTCGATTCACGGGTGATTGACGGGTGAATCGAATGGAGGCGGGGACCGACAGCGGTAACAAACCGCTCGTCTATCTAAAAAACAGCAAGCAAAAACGCCAGCTCCCCGCAAAGGGATACTAGCGCGCAAAAATAAGCCATAATTATTCCGTTTTACCTGCCATGATAATACCGATGAATGAGCCTGATAACCTAGAGGAGGGGCAAGGCTTTTTTTAACTGATGTAACTCATGGGTATTGTGGACCACTAACGCAGACATGACGGCATCCTCCTTATATGCCGCCCCAGCTGATTGCATAAGGGTCGTCGGGTTTCTATTTTAGGCAAAAAGAAACGGCGGCTCTGAATTTCTCAGCGTCTCCAAAATGTGTGGGGGAGCGAACTGTGGGGGAGTAACCATGGGGGACCCTGTTTTTCGACTATGGGGGAGCTGATGTTCAAAGGTGTTCACGTGAACACTTTCAGCGTGGTTTTACATTGATAGACATATAAAGGCAGAGACGGTTGCTGTTCACGTGAACAGTACTTGTCCCTGCCTTTCATTTTCCCTTATCATTGCGATTGTCTAGGCCGCAATTACACTAAAGGAGAAAATGTATGACTAATATATCATCATTCAGCGACGATTTGACGCGCATTCTTAGTAAGCGTCAATATAGCCACGTATAGAAAATAAGGACTGTTCTGAGTATCTTGTATGTGTATCAGGATTCAGAGCAGTTCTTTGAAATTTGAAGATCTTGTGGCAGATCAGCTGCGTATGGCAGGCATCTCTGGATATCTTCTTCCTGAATGCCTCCATTGACTGAAGCTCTTGCCATCTGATCAATCAGCCAGGCAAGATATTTCTCTGAGTTCAGGGAATTCATTCTGGCTGATATTAAGATCGAGAAGTACATGCAGGAGTATTTCGCTCCATGCTTTGTATCAGCGAACAGGAAATTTTTTCTCGCCAGGACAAAAGGTTTTATTCCTTCACGCTCAGCCAGATTATTATCCAGTCCAACCTGCCAGTCGCTCAGATAATACATCAGCTTGTCCCACTGATTCTTTGCGTATGTAATCGCTTTTCCAAGCTTTCCGCTGGTCATGAGTTTCTCATCCATGTAATCCAGCTGATTCCTGAGCTCTTCCCATATTGGCTTCTCGTTTTCCTGCCTGATCCTGAGAATAGTCTCTGGAGATGCCTTGGCTTCATTCAACTGTTTCTCTATGCCATAGAGTTTTGAGTATTCATCCAGAAAGCGAATAATGAGGCCGAAGGACGGATTGTTATCAAGAAGTTGTTTGATCTCTTCTTTATCTTTCAGGCTGCTATACTTTGCATAGAGATCAGTATAGGCTTTCGCTGCTTCTTCAAATTTTCTGCGGCAGTGTGCGCTGCACCCGGCATGAGCGCTGGCAGCCTCATATTTGTCATATGCCTGATAGCCATCTGACTGAATGACACCATGAAAATCATGGCCCAGGATCTCATAGATAAAGCTGTATGCTCTTGAGACATTATAAAAGTACAAAGCCATCTGCTTTGTCTCGTGTTTTCCGCTCATGGCAAGCCACGTATAGCTCTTTTCTCTGGATCCGTTACGGATATCTTCCAGAACCTCAAGCGATGTTTCATCCATATTGAGAACTTTACACTTTCTCAGATCCTCAGTCATTCGTCTGACGATGGGATCCAGATATAGCTCTGCACATTTCATCAGCCAACTGCACATTACCTGGCGGCTGATTTCAATTCCTCTGGTCCTGAGATCTTTAGACAAACGATAGATGGGAACGGCGACCAGATATTTCTCATACGCAATATGGCTGATTACAGAAGCTGAGGCCAATGAACTCTGAATCGGCTTTACAGGCAGACAGTCTGTATTGCCATGATATGTCACGCAATTCATATTCTGGTTATTGCATGAATGACATGTATAGTTATGGATTCTTACACGGTGCAGAACATACTCCTCCGGGATATGCTCAAGCCATTCAAAAACAGTAGGAGCCAGTTCTCCCATTGGTTTACTGCATTTTGGACAGTTTCTGTCCTCAAGTTCAATATCCGGTTCATCAATGATGCGGACATTCTTCAGCTTTGCATTCTTGCCATGCCTGTGCTTTTTACTCGGCTTAACGATAATATCATCCCCAGATGGCTCTTTCTTCTGATCAACAGAAGCAGTATCATCAATCGCTTCTGCTTCGTTAAACAATGACAGCTGATCTGGTGAAACATGCGGATTGTGTTCATTGTGCTTAATACCAAAAACTCTGCGTCTCAAAGCCTGATAGTTTTCTTCAAGTGCAGAGTTCTTAACAGCCAGGGAATAAGCAAATGATACTAAGGCATCATGGCTCATATTATCGAGATTCTTTTTGAATTCTTTCTCGTCTATCATTGATTATATTATACATTCTTGCATGCATTTGTGCAACAGTATTAAAGCCTCATATATAATCTTTTTTGACAGGCTGAAAAGCACTTTTCTGCTCAATCTTCAGCCCATCCAAAAGCCATCCGAGCTGCTGCTCACTGATCATGACAGAGTGGTTGGCATCATCCTTTTTCCACTTGAAATGGCCTTTCTCCAGACGTTTATATAACAGCCAGAATCCTGTGCCGTCAAAGTAAAGACACTTCAGCTTCGTTCTGTCACGATTACAGAAAAGATACATCGAATGGTCCATTGGGCTCTGGTGCAGCTGTGACTGAATCAATGCGGCATAGCCATCAATCCCTTTTCTCAGATCAGTAACACCGGTCACAAGATACATCTTACCGATCTTTTCAAAGGGCATCATAGATCTCTGCAGAGACGAATGATTCTCTGCAGTTCCAGATCAGAAATGCCATCATCATAAGAAACCGGAATGCCATTGAAACTTACTGCCGTCTCAGTAGAATGACTGATAACAACAGGGCATAACTGACAGGTGCTATCATCCTGGTATTTATTCTTAAAGTAGTAAAAAGCCCGTGGCTTCATCCCGTTACGACTGCAGAACTCTTTGACAGACTCATCCGATAATTCAAACTGATTCCAGAGCAATTTCCATTCTTCTTCATTCATAAAACAGGATCTCCTTTACTGCATACAGTATCGGATATCCTGCTATTTATTGAAAGACGGTGTTACTTTGACGCTTACCATTCTTAACCTTGCGGATTCAGATGTACGTGTTAAAGAAATTGAAGAAACAGCAGACAGCCTGATTGTCTATGTAGAGAAGGCATTTCCAAACAACATCTGCCCTGAATGTGGGTGTAAGGCAGAGTCAAAAGGCCCAAGGATCAGACAGGTGAACCATCCGATTCTGCAGGACGGCAGAAAGTGTCTTATCAACCTGATCTCACGCAAATGGCATTGTAAATCATGCGGTGCATATTACTACGATCAGTTCGGCTTTGTTGAGAAAGGAAAGCAGAATTCAAACATCATAGTCCTGCAGGTTCTGGACAAAATGAAGAATCTTGGGAATACGGCTGTTTCAATCGCACATGACCTGAACATTTCCGACACGATGGTCCATGAGATCTTCATGCGTTATGTTGACCTGCCAAGGCTTCCTCTTCCGGAAGTGCTGTGCATTGATGAAGTACACATGAAGTACAGTAACGCTGACTTGTATTCCGTTATCCTGCTTGATTGGAAGACCGGTGACGTAGTCGATATTCTGCCAAACCGGTATCACGACACACTGGTACGGTATTTCCAGCAGATTACGATTTCGGAGCGGGAGAATGTGAAATACCTGATTTCTGATATGTATTCTCAGTACACTGATCTGGCCGGATCTCTTCTGCCAGAGGCTGTTTCCGTCATCGACTGCTTTCACCACACACAACCAATGATAAATTCCATCAGGCAGTACATCAATAAAGTCCGTAAAAGATATCTGAAACGCGACCATGAAAGGCTTGAAGAGAAAAATTTCCAGACGAACTCTAATCACAGAACAATCAAGGAATCTCGCGAAGTTTACCTGCTTCGCAGATATGAGTTCCTGTTATTGAAGAATGTCGCAGACATAAACTATGAGCCGTACTTTCGCAGTGTCAGAGGACGTGGAGGCTATCTGTTTGATCTCAGAGCAATCGAGAAAGAGTTCATGGAATTAGATGAGAATTTTCCAAAGATCCGAGAGCTGAAGGAGATGTACATTGCCTTCACTCATTCCTACGTTAATGACCGCGAAGGAGCGGAGAAGGAACTGGAGCACCTGATCAAGATATACACTGAGTCAGGATTGGAGATCTTCACCAGCTTTGCCCGGCTGCTTACAAGTCATAAGGAAGGCATTCTCACTTCCTTCACCTTCATGACAGCGGAACGTAAAGATGCCAGCGAAGAAACGCTCAGGCGTCTCTCTAACGGCCCTATGGAGGGTTACAACAATCAGCCGAAGGATCTCAAGCGGAATTCCAATGGCGTATCTAACTTCAGCTATAACCGCAACAGGCTTCTGTGGGCCAGCCGAAAGAATCCTGCCATGAAAGCAGTGCCCTACAGCAGAGAAGAAGTTCATACCCCAGGCAAAGCCAGAGGAAAATATAAGAAGTAATCAACAGCGCTGATACGCAGCTAATGCCGAAAATAATCAAGCGGCCAGACATGGCAGTGGATGCTTATCACACCAGAGATATGAACAGAAAATACGACTTGAACAGTAAGGAAGAAGTCTCTGAGCTGAACAGCCTTCTGAATACTTATGGCATTCACCTGGAGATGGATCTCTTCGAACATGTTTATATGATCATCGATCACAACCTTTTACGCCAGTCTCATAGCCAGAGCGGAAGACCGCAGGCAATCACACCAGAAGTTATTGAGAAAGCACGAAGTCTGAAGCAGGCTGGGAAAAGCGTACGGCAAATCGCAAAGGAGCTTTCAATCTCCATAGGATCTGTCTCGAAGATTACCCGAAGCACATCAATATGATGAGTGTTCATTAATATAAATGAACAGTCCCGATTTTTCCGTTTTAAAAGGCCATGGCTGTCATCAGTCATGGCCTCATTTTGGCTTTACTCCCCCACGGTTGGATTCATCACTCCCCCACGGATTCCTCCATGGATTTTGACAAATCCCCTAGCGATTTTGGAGAGCCATTTCTCAAAGCCGCCAAAAGATAGTATAGGCGTGTTAATAGGGCTGCTGCACGACGGCTTTTTTCTTTTTCCGTCGTCCGGCAGTTTGATAACAGACTATTCCTCTTTCTGAGGATTATTATAAAATTCAAATGTTACACAAATGTCCGAGGTGCCTTTGATTTCGGCAGAAAAACAGGCTGAATTGTTACAAAGCTCGGACATTTCAATATGTTTTTCGAAAACGATAGCGGGGCGTATTGCGCTTTCCCCGCCATCATTACTCAGTTCATCATACCGATATATTCTTCCAAGCAAAGGCCACTCTCATAAATCTTTGCAGCAGATTCTGCGCCAACATATCTGTAATGCCACGGTTCATAATCCGTCTTGGTAATTTCTGTTTTATCCTCCGGGTATCGCAAAATAAAACCATATTTCCATGCGTTATCAGCCAACCACGCATACACTTGCTGTCCCGAAGAATTCACACCGTCTGCATTGATGTCAACGGCCAAACCTGTTTGATGCTCGCTATAACCGACATCAGCCACCCATTTCTTTGCTTCCGATTTTGCCTCTGATCTGGAATAGCCCTGTGCGAGAAAACTGTCCACCTTATCATCCATCAGTTCCCGCTGCCTTTTAGCGGTGCGGTAACCGGAGGCAACGACCGGATATATTTCTTGGGCACGCATATCGTCAAACATCTGCTGTAAATCCGGATAAATGCGGGAATCCACACTCTGGCCGTTTGACAGCTCCGTAAGCTCTACTTTCCAGTCTTTCGGTATCTTATACTCCCAATTAACAAGGATCAGGTTCCAGCCATGCTCCATGCTGGCAACGTCTGTATTAAAGTGCAAAAAATCCTGGAAAGCAGTCTGATTCACCGTAAATCGGACTGCGCTTATTGTTAGGATGAGGACAAGGAGAGAAAGAACTATCCGTTTTCCCTTGCGGTGTTTTTTTCTGGTTTTCTGCCGCATTGGATCATTCACCGACCTTTAATCGCTCCGTTACACTTTGACGGCTTATCAATCGGTATGCAATATATGGAATTGCCAAACCGAACAGAAGAAGCAGGACGGGCATCACCAGCATAGGCCAGACCTCCAGTTTGAAATTCAAAAACCAAATCTGCTTACAGATTGGCCGAATAACTTGAAGGGCGCCAATCAAGGACAGCGGGACAGAAACAACGGTTGCCAAAAGCACATAGGCGCAGCCTTCCTGACGAAGCATCTTCAGCAGTTGTCTGCCTGTCATTCCCACGCTTTGGAGCGTAGCAAACTCTCTGCGGCGAGTAAAAATACTGGTCAACATGGTGTTGGCAAAGTTCAGTATGCCGATAAGACCAATTATAAATGCCATTGTACCGCCTATAGACACGACCATATTTTGAATGTCTGTTACGCCAGCCATGATCGTACTCTTGGATTTGTAAGTCATGGTGGGTTCCACATTCTTTGTGTACTCATCCAAAAACGCATCCATTTCGGGTCCTTTGCCTTGCGAAACATCAAAGCTGTAACTCATGACATAATGGTTGCAGGTAAAATCCTCATAAACTTCACTTGGAAGGAAGAAACAAGAGCCTACCCAATCATAGGTATTTGCTTCATTTGCCACAACGTGAGCCAATACCGTAAAATCTCGAACAATTCCATTGCAGGATACTTGGACTTGATCCCCAACGGAATGATTGAGACTGCTTTCATCCAGCTCACCTCTGGTACCAACATAGGCACCCTCTAAAATATAATTATCGGATGCAAGTTTTTCCATGTTCAGTTCTCCATCCACCACTTGCACACGTGAAAGCAGGAGCGGGTCAAGCCCGTAAAGGTATGTGGAGAAGGAACCGTCCTCCTGCTGGTTATATGCTTGCTTCGTTGTTTCACTTTTATAGCTCGACTTGCATCCATATTCGCAGCCACCATAGTCAAATCCATCCTGCTGCTCGACAGCCTGAATAAAGCTCTGGCTCAATGCACTTTCTTCACTTACCCGATAGTAGTCTAATAGGCTGCTTTGACCAATGCAAAAATCAAAATTGATCATATTCTGAATTGCATTTTCCGGGTCAACGCTATTAGAAAAATTGAAAACGGTGTTGGTAAGAATGATGCTCAGAGAAAGGCTGAGGATTACCAGAATTGTCCGCTTTTTATCTCGGCCCAGATTTTCCCATGCCATTCTTTTCTGGAGATTGCCGGAGCGGATCCTTTTCTTTCTCTTACCTTTCATAGCTGTATCAGAATCTGTATATCTAAGAGCCTCAATGGGAGAAACTTTCGCTGCCATTTTTACAGGTTTTCGGATACTGATCTTTACTGTAAGCAATGCAAATAGTGCCGCGGCTACAAAAATAAGTGGGTTAGGGGATACAGTTGCATAAGCTGCGGAAAAACTCGTTTGCTCAATCAGCAGGGGTAAGAGTGCTTTACCGATAAAGAAGCCCCCTCCCAATCCAATCGGAATACCGATCAAAGAAAGTATCCATGCCTGCCTACTTAGGATAGAACGGATCTGCCGATCTGTCGTCCCGATGGTTTTCAGCAGTCCGTAAAAATGCAGATCGCGCAGGACAGAAATTTGAAAAATATTATAAATAATGAGGTATCCTGTAAGCAAAAATGCTGCCAAGATACAGATCAGTGCGAGAATTGTACCGGTTCCGGTTGACTTTTCTGACGACAAATACAGAGGGTTCACACCTGCATTGATATAGTTTGGGGCTTCCGTATCGGAAGAATAACCGCTGTCTGCGATTACCGTTGCTAAATCTCTCTCCACATTTTTTGTGTTTTCAAACTTTATAATGCCGGTGATTGTGCCAGTATCGTTATGATCCTGCGAGAAAGTATTCACCAACTCATCCTCATGTGCATCCATATAGGCGCGGGAGGTAACAATCGTCCCATATTGTACGCCGGGATAACTGTTCCACCAACCAGAGAGAATAAAATTTCGCGTTACTTTTTGACCGTGGATCGTCAACTCCAGAGATAGTTCTGCTCCGACTTTTTCCGGCACGCCAAGCAGTTCCAATGTTGTGGTATCTGCAATGACTTCATTTTCTGCTACGGGTTTATGTCCGACGGTTGGCTCAATAAACTGGTACTTCATGCCAACATCGTCATAATACCAGAAAAGTGTTTCTCTCTTTGAGAGTTGTCCGTTATCCACGCTATCGGCCAGCTTACGGCAGTATGCTATTTCCCGTATCAAAGGATGACTGCTAATCGTAGCATACTCGGAATCATTCATATCAATAATTCTGGCATGTCCATCTCCGCCGGACAAAATATAATTTGCTCGCTGTGTACTCGCTGTAATGCCTGCTCCAAGTGTAAACAGCCCTGTAAATAGAACAGTTGTTAGGATAATCGCCGTCACAACGAAGAGGTTACGCATTCTGTCGCGGAGAAAACTCCTGCTCGCAATCTTTTTCTCGATAAAACTGGTATCATTTTCAAAAGGCCATGTCATAACTTGCCACCTCCTTACTCCACGATCCTGCCGTCCTCAATGCGGACAATCCGATCTGCAAGACGGGCAATGTCGTTGTTGTGGGTAATCATCACAACAGTTTGCCTGAACTCCGCACTGGTACGCTTGATAAGCCCCAGCACCTCGGCGCTGGTCTTGCTGTCAAGGTTACCGGTCGGCTCGTCGGCCAGCACGATAGCCGGTTTGGTAATCAGGGCGCGTGCAATCGCCACACGCTGCTGCTGTCCGCCGGAAAGATTGTTCGGCATATTTTTCAGTTTATCTTCCAGCCCCAGCAGGTGAACGATCTCGTATAGAAACTTTTTGTCTACCATGTCTCCATCCAGAGCGACCGGCAGAACAATGTTCTCATATACATTCAGAATAGGAACAAGGTTATAATTTTGGAAGATAAAACCGATGTTGCGGCGGCGGAAGATGGTGAGCTGTTCGTCGTTCATTTTGGACAGCTCTTTGTCCCGGACAATGACATTGCCGGAAGTAGGGGTGTCCAGCCCGCCCATCATGTTAAGCAGGGTGGACTTGCCACTTCCAGAGGTTCCCACAACGGCCACAAACTCGCCGTCCTCTACGGAGAAATTCACACCGTCAAGGGCGCGGGTGATGTTCGGCTTTGCGCCGTAATACTTTTTTAGGTCGATGGTCTGTAAAATGCTCATATTCAAAACTCCTTTCAAGGCTTCCTGCCTGTTGATAAGGGTATTGTAAAATTCAAATGTTCGCGAAAAGTTACAGCAGCCAAAAAAATTCACTGAAAATAGGAACGAAATGTTACAACGCCCGGACATTTCCTCCGGAAATCTGCCACAGACAGCTTTAGCGGTACACTGTTGCGAAAAGACATACGGCGGGCAGCCGGAATTGGCCGTCCGCCGTGTTCTATTTCGTCGGCAGCATAATGGAGAATTCCGAGCCCTTGCCCGGCTCTGAAACCACTTTGATATAGCCGCCTTGCCGCGTTACGATCTCGCGGGCCAGATACAGTCCAATGCCAACACCTTGCTGTTCATGTACCTCTTCTTCACGATAGAAGCGCCGGAAAATCGCAGCCTGATTGCTTTCGGAAATGCCTTTGCCGGTATCGGCTACTTTGATCTCCACATACATTTCCCACAGCACCACCGACACAGCAATTTTCCCGCCTGCCGGGGTGTACTTCACTGCATTGTCCAGCAGGTTAAAGAGGGCTTCGGATGTCCACTTGCTGTCATGGGAAAAGGTCAAATTCTCCGGGCAGTCCACAGATACAGCGATTTTCTTTTTTTCCGCTGCATACACGATCCCACTCATGGCTTGCGCCACGGTATCAAAGAGGCAGGCCGGTTTCTTATCCAACTGAATTACACCTGTTTCCAGCCGCGAGGTTTTCACAAGAGCCTGAAAGAGAAAATCTAGCTTATCCGTTTGACTGCGGATTCCACGAATAAAGTCTGTGCGCTCTGCCTCGGTCATGGGCTTTTCCAGCAAAGTATCCGTCGCCATTTTCAGATTGCTTACCGGCGTTTTCACCTGATGGGAAATATCCGATACAAGGGTTTGTAACTCCTGCCGTTCCTCGTCCACCCGGCGACGGTTCTCCTGCATGATCTGGTAAAGCCTTGCCAGCCGGTGTCCGATTCTGGCAAGCTGGGTTTCACTGTCCTCCGGGCGTTTTGGTGCTTCGTTTCCGGTGATCATGTGGTCTAAGGTTTGGCACAGGTCTACGGTAAACTGCGACAGCCGCTTTCCAAATGCCTGCGTCAGTACAAAGATCCCTGCAAGGGCGCACAGCAGCATCGCTCCGCCCGTCAGCAGCACCGCCGTCTGTTTTGTCACAAAAAACAGGGCTATGGTGATCCCGGACATGGAGAGGACAAGTCCTATTGCCACCCAGCCAAACAGCCGCTTTACCGAGAGGTTTTGAAACTTCATTTTGCCTCGCCTCCCGTCCATTGATAACCCATGCCGTAAACGGTCTTGATGTAGGGGGCACCTCCGTCGAATTCAATCTTGCTGCGAATCCGACTGATGGAGGTTGTCAGGGTGTGTTCGTCCACATACTTCTCGTCTATATCCCACAGCTTTTCCAAAAGCTGTCCACGAGTCAGCACTTGCCGGGGATTTTTGCGAAACAGGTTCAGCATTTTGTACTCCATCGGGGATAGAGTCAGAGGCTTTCCATTTAAGGAAGCCGTCTGCTCTGAAAAGTCAAGAAACAGCCGTCCATCGTCGTAAATGTCTTTAGCTGGTTTGTGGTGTTCCAGCATGGCGAACATGGCTTTGATTTTTCGCTGCAAGGCTCTGATCACAAAGGGCTTTGTGATGTAGTCCACCGCGCCCACCTCATAACCCCGTATCTGGTCGCTCTCCTGATCGTTGGCGGTCAGGAAAATTATGATGGTGTCCGGGTGCTGGGGCTTTATTAGCCTGCACAGTTCAAAACCGTTGCCGTCCGGCAGGTTGACGTCCAGCAGAACTAAATCAAACTCCCGTTGGCGGATGGCTTCGGCTGCGGTTCTGGCGTTTAGAACATCTTATTCAAAAAACTGTCGTCCTCGACAATTAAAATCTGCTTCATATCCTCACTTCCTTTTCTTTTTGCAAATAGTATAACAGGCAAATGTCCGCGAAATGTTACAGCGGACAGATTTTTTCAAAAAATATCCCTCTCTATTATAATTGAGCGTTGTCGAAAACTCTTAGGAGTACAGGCAACGCTCTTTTCTCTGTGCTCCTCATTTCATAATCCCCCCACTTTTTCGCTGTCAACTCTTGACAAAATTTCAAGCGTGCCCTGCTCGCTTCGCTCGCTTTTCTTGAAAAGGTGGGAGGTGAGTGAAATGCTCAAACATATCTCTTCGTCCCTGGAATATCGTGCTTTCCTTAGGGATGAAAAAGATCATCTTGGTTATGCTCAGCTTAAACGACTGGATACTTCTAAGTTCCATTCTGCTTTGCATAAGCTTCGGAAGCTGGACGTCGATCTTGCCGTAGATGTTCTGTTTCCTCTCTACTCTGTTACCGGCCGTCCGGCTCATGACCCCGCTGTGCTCATCCGGTCCTTCATTCTCATGCAGCACCTCGGGTATTTGTCCATTCATAACTGGTGTGCAGATCTGTCTTCTGATTCTCTGCTTCAATGGCTGATTGGCTCTTTCTCTCCGCCTGGTCCTGCTTCTCATTACGACTTTATCAATCGTTTAACGCACTCAGATCCACATCTCTCTGATCTGCTGCAGCAGGGTTACTATACGAAGCCTTCTCAAAAGAAACCCAAGAACCATGACAAGCTGATTAACTATTCACATTCCGAAACCTTATTTCTCGCTGACAAATATAAAAACGGCGCCGAATGGGATCGGGATCGGATGATCTACACACTTCAGTCTCTCTTCAATGCACTGGCTGTGATTCCTTCTTCCGACATGGGATTCATTGAGTCGAATAATCTCATCTTGTCCGGAGATGGTTCTTCGCTTCACATCCACGCCTCTCCATTTGGCCACAAAGTCAAATTGGATAAGGATGGAAATCCTCTCGTCCGCTATTCTGCACCTGACGCTGACATCGGATGGGACAGTGATCTTGAGTCCTACTATCTCGGCTACACTCTTTACAACATCTCGTACCACAATCCCCATAGATCAGTAGACTTGCCTATCTATATCGATCTTGAGAAAGCCTCACGGCACGATGCTTTGACCACCATATCTGCCTCAGCACGTCTGTTTGACATGAATCCCGATATCCACCCGCGATACATGTGCTTTGACGCAGCTTCTGACAGTCTTGCCATCTTTCAGTTCTTCCGTCACAAGAATATTATTCCAATCATCGACCGCAATCAACGGTCTGCTGGGGACAATCCCTTTGATAAGTTCAAGCTGAATGAGAATGGCGTGCCTGTTTGTCCGAATGGAACACCGATGTATGACTATGGCTACGACATTCAGAGAAAGCGCAGAAAATTCCGCTGCCCACTCAGGATGAATAAGATTTCCTCCTGTCCATTTGCGAATGAGTGCAGTTCTTCCGCTTATGGAAGAACGATATACGTCAATGACGGTGATGACATCCGGCTCTTCGGACCTGTTCCATACAGGTCTGAAAAGTGGAAAGAGATTTACCGGAACAGAACTTCGACAGAAAGAATGAACACCAGAATCCTGAACGACTATCATCTTCACCAGATGAAAATCCGTAATGGATCCAAGCATGCTTTCTTCGCAATCTTTGCCGGCATCAATATCCATCTTGATGCCTGGATAAAGGATGAGCTGTAAGCATTGAAGATTCAGTTTTGAAAGAACGAGTTCCAAAGTTGTTTTTATTGCGCCTTGGCCGCAATTTTTTATATCTCCGGCTTCTCAGCCGTCAGATACCTATCAGTTGCCTTCCGGGTTTTCGACACTACTCTTTTACAGAGAGGGGGACACAAAAGAGATTCAACTGGGTAGCAAAGTTCAGAAGCAGTCAATGGAATTGTCAAATAATTAGGAGGAAGAAAATGACAAGAACATTATCAGAGAAAAAGGTTTTAAAGGCATTAGACATTCCGGATTTCCGCCACATGACAAAAGATAAGGTCGTAGAGTTCGCATCAATGCTGCCAAGGATGGATCCGGAAGTTGCCAAAGCTGCACTAGCACAGTTCCCTGAATACGCTCAGACGATGAAAGATCTTGCTCAGACTTATCGGGAAGAAGTTTCTGAAGCAGCAACTTCAAATGAAAAAAGTGTCCAAGAAAATTATGCAGTTTGTAATCGGATACTTGATTCAATTGATCGCCAATTAAGTGATCCAAATATAACTTCTGAAGAGCGGGCAAGTCTTAATGGTTTAATGCTTGAGGTGGCTGATCGAGCAGCAGCCATCGATGAAAATAACAAAAAATGGTGGCTTAAAGTATTGGGAATTGGCGCAACAGTCGTATCTGTAACAGGAGTAGTCCTGGCAGCTGTATTAGGTAACAACGTCAACGTTAACGGCATTGGAAATCAATCTGATGACGATGATGATCATAATTTGTTGAGTTAAGGAGGAAAGCAAATGTCGACTATCTACACAACGAATGAATGGAAAGGGTATGGCAAGCAAAATTACTACTGGAATGAATACAGGCTGGAAGGTAATCAAGTTGTTAAGTACAAGTGCCACAGACAGAAGTTCTTCGATGGAGATGAAAATAATTGGGACCACGAAGAGAGCGTTGTAGATTCATGGGATGTTGATGATCCGAATCTTCCAGATTGGCTTCATCAATATCTATAAGCGAGAAGAGGCATCCATCAAACGGTGGATGCTTTCTTTATAGGTGGAAATACATCAGTTTCTAACTTTTTTGCGCTAAGGTGTTTCACACACTTTTTAGCTAAGCCGCTCACAGTAACCTACTAACACAGTTTTCATTGCGGGCAACACACCATCGGCCGTATTAGTTGCTATTTCTATTCCGATTTTCACATCTCAGTTGGAGAAGGCTAGAGAGGCTACAGATCTTGCAAACATCAGAAGTGCATATGCTGAATGTTCTTCATCTGTCCTAACAGGTGAGAAGTCTTCAGATAACGTTACTCTTGCTACTGATGGAAAGTCTGCTTCTGAAGAAGTTATATTAACTCAGAAGACTGATGGTTGGACTGGCACAAATTCTGATGCAAAGATTGGAAATGTTGAGGTTAAGAGCCTTAAAAAGACAACTGGCACAGCTACAATTACAGTAGATGATGCTGGCAAAACATCAATCGAAGTAAAGTTAGTTTTACTAGTTTCATATTTAAAATCCTTCTATATTCACCAAGATAATAAAATAAAAACACAGTTGATGCTGGTAGAATCTTTTAGCTCATAGCTTCATATCCGTCTTCATCGTATTCTTGGATATTGCCACAAACGGGACATTTATATTTTCGATATCCTAGTGGAACCATGAGATTACCACAAAGATCACAAACCTGCTTCTCTTCACCTTCATTGTAGTAATCGCCAGCATGGTTATCTTCATCAATAACGCCAGCCCAACGATCAAAATCGAACAATTTTCGCCTTCCCATAATTCTTCTCCTTTTCTATGTGATTTTCTGAGTTATAGCTATATTCATTAGAATGACCATTCTCTCGATAATTCATTACGGATTCACCATGGTAAGTAGAAGCATCATGCAATCCGAGACGTGACGTATATTCCTGATTATTATTCATTTGCTCAATCAACCTGCAAGTAAGTACTCTTTCTTTAACATCCATAATGTAATCCTTCCTTGTATAAATAATATAGATTTCATGCGGGCATACATCCATGAGCAAAGGGCAGAAATAAAGCTCCTTATTTCCTTGGAAAAGTGGAAATAAGGAGCATACTTAATGATTTTCCGTTTTTCGTGCTGATTCCAATGCTGCTTCGTCTATTTTTCCGGAAGCAACGGCCTTTTGGCACCATAATTTTAAAGCAGAGACAGCTTCAGAAATGTCGTCTAGTTTGTTTTCAATCTTTACAAAATCATTGATTTCATCATTCGATATCTGTCCATCAACGGTAATTTCAATCAATCGGTCTTTCATGGCATTTAAGCTGTTAAGGGAAACCAACATTTCAAGAGATATCTGGGAAAGTTCTGCATTCTTAACTTCAGGAACATATTCCTTTCCAATCGGGCAGTCATGGCTGCAGAAATAGTTACATAGTTCTGGCTTCTTATAAGCATCTGCCATTGCCAGAACTTCTTCCGGATGAGGTGTCGATTTATCCGCTTCAAAGCTTTCAATTCTGTTGTCAGTTACAAACTGCATAGCAGCACTGGCTGCTTCACGCGATAATTCAGCTTCTTCTCTTGCTAACTGGTATATATTTTTGTTTTCTTTTACTGATTTGCGACTCATTATAAATCCCCTATCAATATATATAATACGCCATTTAATCGATATTTTATCGTTATGATGAGCTGAAAATGACCGTTCCCTAACGGAACAGTTAATAAAAAACACTGTTCATTTCCATAAAGAGATGGAATTAAGCATGTCTATTTCCAATTTGTGATCCTGTTTTGAAAGCGGTTTTACATCTAATCTATAGCCATAACAAAGATATCCGGAATATCTAAGTTAGGGGGAAGGAGATGAAAGGAAATGTTTATTGCTCCAAGAATATACGATATCAGTAAAAGAGGATTAGAAGCGCTTAGCAACGGTGAGGATATTTATAAGAACTGGACATTCTATAGAATTTTCGAAGAAGTATTTCGCATTAAAGAAGAAGATGAAGAATCTGTACCGATTAACTATGAATTACTTCATCAGGTGCATATTGAAGTGTTGAGGGAATATCTTCTTTATAAGAGCAGCTGGCATCATGTAAATGGTGAAAAGGTGTGGTTTTATAAACTTGATGAAGAACTTATCCGTGGTATGACGGAAGACAACATTCAGGAGATGATAGATGAAACAGTAACCCGCTGCAGCTTAGTAAATAAACCGCGATTGGTTAAAGCTGTCACATATAAATGGGTCAGATCAGCAAATAATCAGCACGATACAGTGTACAGACGTGAGGGATACGGAGTTCTTTACAACAGCGATGTTTATTTTATAAGTGGTGCAAAATATCCTGTATCTCCGGACAAATGTGTTGTTACACATCGATATGACAAAGGTGTTCCAAAAAACAAAAGAGAATTATTTGATGGAATCCGTCACGAAATGAGAAAATACGCAATTTATTGCTGACATACGACAGATAAGGAGGAAACGAGAATGTGGTATGCAAAATTGATTTACAGCAGTGGTGAAGAAGACTTGGTTGAAGATGGAGCTGGATTTGCAACAGAAGACGCTGCAAGAGATGCTGCGTTGTATGAAATCAGCTGCTATAAGCAGGGAGCCGAAGACCTTGAAATGATGGGTGGTAATGAAGGCGAGATTGATTATGACGATCCAGAATACGAGGTGTGGGAGGAAGCCTAGAGAGGTATGTATGAGGAAAACAAGATCTGATTGCACAGTTGGTTCATTTGAAAAAAGAAATGGATTTGCTCTAGGAACGTTTCGACATCCAAGTGGACGTGACATGAGGTCTGACAAGACATTTGGAGCACTTCGCAAGGAAAATAAAGACAAAAAAGAATTGATGCTTTACATAGCATCCGAAAGGCGAGTCCATGAAGAGCCAGGAAAGAGTATCTGATTGCCATTTTTTAGAGGAAAATAAGCTCTTTATCTCCATTATTGCGAGGTTTATCCGACAAATGGGAGCAATTAAACTAAAGCCATATACAAGGAGGATAAGGTTATGAAAAAGGCATTAGGAAAGCTTATTGAAGTGGTAGTAGGAATTGGCGCAGCAATTGCAGTGTTTTATCTGATTGTACTTGTTACGGCTTGGATATAAAGAACAGAAAAATGGTTCGGGGGTATCTTATGGAGAACAATAATAAATCTCAGCGCAGAAATCAAATTAAAGAATCCGCAAAAAAAACAGGAACTTTATTAGGAAAAGTATTCCAAGGAATTGTTATTGGCATAGCCGTAGTTGCAGTGTCCTTTATATTGATTCATCTAACTGTCAGAGATATCAAGAATGATAATGATGATCAAAATAGTGAAAGCACTAAACCGATAACCGTGGTAGATGTACGACATACACTTAGGAATATCGACGAAGTGGCAACGATAGAAGATACATATTCAGGTCATATCGATGTTGATGACGGAGTTGGAGACTCAAGGTATCTGTTAAATACAAATTTAATTATTCCAGGTACAAAGAATGGCTTAGGAATGAAGCACTTTGAAGGAACTGTTAAAGCCGGATACGATATAAATGAAATAATCGATAACACGAGTGTTAATCAGTCTGAAAACACGATAATAGTCAAACTTCCTGCAGCAGAAATTCTCTCAAATGAGCTTGATGAAACAAAAACTGTTTATTCTGAAGAAGATAATATTCTTCATCATTTAAAAGGAGAATACTACACAGAACTTGAAACAGCTGCTAAATCGCAAGGTCTTGAGCAATCTATCAAAGATCATGCCCTATACGCCAAAGCAGAATCAAACATAAAGAATGTAATAACTGATTCGTTAAGCATATTTGATGGCTATACCGTGAAATTCGAATAAAGAATCTAATACTCATTAGAAAAAATGGAGGTAAATGAATGAGTAAAAAAAATGATTTAAAAAAATTCTGCAAGGAACACAAGATTGAGATTATTGAAGGGGCAGTTATCGTAGCAGGAGGTGTAGTAATAGGGGTCCTGATACATGACAACAAATCTCTCAAGAAGAGCCTGAAATTTGCTAATGATACCATTCTGAAACAGGACAAACGCATTTTAGAACTTAAGAATCTGTGCCTGCAGAAAGATATCCGTCATGCAGAAACTATTTCTGATGGGTTACGACACGGTAGTCCGCTCTGCGCACAGGATATGGTCCAATTGAGAGAATTTCTAAAGGTAAGACCACAAGCTTAGACATAAAAAGATATTACATTAATGAATTCTTATAATGGCAGGCGAGAAGCCTGTCTTTTTGAAGTAATAGAGCGTGTAAATTAATCTGTGTAAGTTAGTTGAGAGCGTACGGCTCAGCTGACGAGCACAGATTATTTTTGTTTGATAGAATGAGAGGAATAATAGAAGGATGAAAGACATGACAAAGATAACCCGTAACCCGGCAGCTGAAAAGATTGCAGGTGCGATCCTGAAAGAATATCAACCGGAATCAGTAGCTGATATGCAGGAAGCACTGAAGTAGATATTCGGGCCGATGTTTGAATCAATGCTTAAAGGTGAGATGAATGCTCATCTTGGCTATGCTAGTAATTCCAAAGAAAAGAAAACCACTGATAATCGCCGTAATGGATACACTAATAAGACCTTAAAAACAACGATGGGAGAAGTTCCGATCAAAGCTCCCCGTGATCGTGATGGATCATTTGAACCGGCGGTAGTTCCTAAGAATAAGACCGATGTATCCGAGATTGAAGACAAAGTTCTTTCCATGTATGCCAGAGGAATGAGTCAAAGAGATATCTCCGCGACTATCCAGGACATCTATGGATTTGAAGTATCAATCGTCATCGCCCAGTTTCATTCCATACTCCTCCACTAAATATGTATTATTCTTTCTTTAACTGTTTCTTTCTGTATTTCAGTGCACCTTTAAACTTTGCTTCATCCGTATGGTGGACATCATTCTTGGCATCTTCTTCATTCTCATATATGTTGTCCATACCTATATGATTCACATATCCACATTTTGTGCATTTCCATTCGTCTAAGTGATCATCAAATCCTTCCTGCTCGTTGAGATGAGCACCGCATTTGTCACAATACCATTCAATCCCCGGGAACCGGTTATCAAGATCATCCCCATCATATGTGTAGTAATACTCTTCAGGATGGAACATAGCATTCAGCTTGTCTTTTAAAGTACCATCTTCTGAAGGCTGACGATATATGGCAATAAAGCTGCTGTCATACATTCTTAATACTCTGCCTGTTTCATTCCTCAGCAGACTTCCGGTTAACAGCCACAGGTAAGCATTGGCCAGTCCATCAAAAGTACTAAGTTCAAGCTGATAAGCTGCATTGTAGATAATTCCGTCAAACACCTCATCATCAAAAGCAAATGGTTCACTTAACCGATCTAATTCATCTAATGCGTAACGATCATCTGTTAACTGAAAAATCAGATCCAGCAATGTTTGACCAAATTCGTTCAATGTATCTTCATCAAAGCTGTCCAGATATCTCTGCACATTTTCTTTTAGAGATGGTGTTAAGTCCATGTTGCTTACAAATACAGCCGCAAGATGTTTCTGAATCAGCTCTGCTGTTTTTCTTTCTTTTTCCTGATTCCTTTTTGCTGTTCCAATAAGTCTGCCGGTAATTTGAGAGATTCTTGTGCTTCCTCCTGAATAAAAGTGACCATGGTACTTTACTGCATGGATCAAATACTCTTGGTCGATATATTTGGCTTCTTTCTTTGTATTTCCATCTGAAGACATTTCCTGAATGATTAATCCAGGAAACCATTTATCAAGAAGATCCATCTGATTCCTGCTTTTCTGATCGGCAAATTCATCATATATAGAGGCAATATGGCCATAACGTAATTCTTCCATACATCAACGATATTGTGTCCAAAGTCTTTTTTCAATCTTTTTGGAAAGAATTTGGGCATGGTTCTGAAGCCAAACTGCTGTTAATTTACCTGTCGAAGGGAGGGAGCCGATGATCAAGAAAAACGTTCTGCAGGGAACAGATACCATCGGCAACAGCAACAATGAGAGAAATAAGATTCCTGCTTTACTGTATCTGGCGTTCATATGCATTAGATGTCCTTGATCTATCTACAGTATTCGCCGTGAAAAGATTTTCGGAAAGCAAACTAAAAAAATTGGTCTGCCTTATCCGTCTCAAAATAGCCATTGCACTGACGAAAGAAGCAAACCGAGCATTCGATTATTCTACTCGCTTTATTGAGGACCGTAATAATTAGATGAAAGGTGCATACTATGAACTCTTTGGAAATGTTTTGGGCATATTAATGAGTCTTCTTCCAAGTTAATCTGATTTTGTCAGAAAGAGGAATAGGATGGAACAAGGGAACAGATCGGTAAATACAGTTTCAAAAGAGATGCACCTGTATTCAGTAGGAGAAGTCTGTTCTCTGACTGGTGTGACCAGAAAGACATTGTTTTACTATGACAAAAATGGTCTGCTCAAACCGACAGATCGTATAACAGCACAGAAATTTAAACTTTATGATGCTGATCAGCTGGCAAGGCTTAACAAGATTCTTATTTATCGCAGCGCAGGTTTGTCAATTAAAGAGATTAAAGCAATTCTTGACGATGGTAAAGCAACACATTTGGCGGTGCTCGAAAGTGCCCTGAAACGTTTGGAAATGGAGAAGGATGATAAGGAGGCAGAGATAGAAAGGCTAAAGAATCTCATAGAAAAGGAAAAGAATTCTAATTAAGGTGTTTTTCTATGCTGATTACCGTTCCCCGGGGAACGAAACAAACAGACTGCAAAAATCCGACTGTTTATCAGTTTTTTAGTATTTTCCTGTTGACTGTTCCCCTAGGGAACAGTTGTAAAGTCGTTATTGGTAAAAGCAGGAAGATGCAGACAGTCCACGAAGTATGCGAAGAATTAGGAATATCACGTAAGACTTTATACTTCTATGACAAAATAGGTCTTTTAAAAGCATCCAGCCATAAAGGAACGCAGCATGGCAAACTTTACAGCCGATCTGCAGTAAATAAATTGAAAACCATTATTCAGTATCAGGATGCGGGCCTGTCGCTTAAAGAAATAGACGCAGTTTTAAATAATAAGGTAAGCAAGCTGGAGATATTCACTGAAGCGAGAGAAAGACTGGTTGAAAAGCGGAACGATATAGATTTACAGCTTCAGAAGCTCGATGCATTAATTCAGATTTTATTGGGGGAGAAGAGATCATGAAATTAGTAAAGATGACGTGCCCGTACTGCGGAGCAGCACTCGAAGTTGAAGAAGGGCAGAAAACTGTTGTGTGCCAATATTGCGGCCAGACGGTACAAATTGACGAAGAAAAAAATGAAAATGTTGTTACGATCAAGGATGAGGCCAAGATCAAGGAAGCTGATTTAAAAGCAAAGCAGTATGAAGATTCCAAAAAAGCTGAAGAAAAGAAGCAGAAGAAGGCATTCATAAAAACCAAGACTGGCAAATTCATTATTGTCTTGATCGTACTGGATTTCCTAGGAGCACTGGTGGCATTTAATGACAGCCATATTTCGGCAGGAATCGTTGCCTTGCTGCAGATTGCTCTCGCCTTAACTGCTTTGCTGATTGGCAATGGATCTATAGAAAATATTAAAGGTAAAAAAGTCCCATATGCCATATTTTTAGTCATCTCATGTATCCTCTTCATTCCATATATGAGACTCACCAATACTTCTTCTCATTCTTCAAGTAAAGAAAAGCTGGTATGGCCATCTACCGAACTTGCCTCCAGAATACCTCAGCCAGATGCAAAATATGGTGATGTTATCGTCAGTAGTGATAAAAACCTGGATGTAGATGTTGAAAAGTTTAGCGAAAAGAAATATCAAGCTTATGTAGATGAATGTAAAGAAAAAGGATTTACAGTAGATTCAGATACTTCCACTGATTACTATAAGGCAGCAGACAGTGATGGATACGTATTGCTGGTAATGTATACTGGCGATGAGATGTCTATAAGCTTGGATGCTCCAAAAGATTATAAAGAACTAACGTGGCCTGTAAGCGCCGTGGCAGCATCTTTGCCAGCTCCGCCAGTAAATAGGGGAGCAGTCGTTAAAGATACATCAGATGAACTTCAGGTACTAATACCAGATATTGACAACGACGCTTTCAGTCAATATACAGCTTCTGTATTAGCCGCCGGATTCAATAATGACTATAAAAACAGTGAAACTCATTTTGAAGGAACAAACGCTGATGGAATAAAGGTGACAATCTGGAAAGAAACAGGAAACATCATGGATATTCAGGTTAAGGCTGGAGAAGCGCCAGCCCCAATAGCAACGCCAGAGCAGACAGCGGAACCAGCCCAAGAGGCCACGGCAACTCCGACAAGCGGGATCAGACCAGAATTCAAAGAAGCAATGGACAGTTATAAAGCTTTCTTTGATTCCTATTGTGCATTCATGAAGAGTTACGATGCTTCAGATGCCACTATGCTTGCTAAATACACTCAGTTCATGAGTCAGTACGCTGATACCATGGAAAAACTGGACGCAGTAGACGAAAGCACGTTAAGCCCAGAAGAAGATGATTATTATCTGCAAACAATGGCAGCTATTAACCAGGAGCTCCTTGAAACAGGTCAAGCAATAAACTAAATAGATATACCAGTCCTGAGCATGACACTAAAAGGCTTATTTTATATTTGCATAATGTAACAGTGGTCATCCTGAATCTCCTTGTGTGTTATGTTCAGCGCATCTACATTACAAGAATCAGGATGGCTTTTTCAATTATTGTTATCTCTGAAATGATGCTGGTTTACCCACAATCATGCCCGAAGCCTCTTTTTCTGAAAGGACCATTTTCAGTGTTGACAGTGGGACCCGATATCAATGCCTTATCAGGCTTGCCTAAGCCTTCAATTCCAAAGCCTCAGGCAACAAGCCTGGCATTGATATACCCACTATAAACACTGAAAATAATGTTCTAATAATTTGATGATGCGCTTAGACTCGGAAAATAAAGTGACATTCTATAGGCTTTTGCATAATGTCTAAAGTCATCTTAATACGTATCACTAGGGTATACTCATTTGATTCATACAATGTTGTGTTTCACAATATGGTTTAATATAATTCATATGATACATATATGTTTCATGTAATATTTATACTCTATTGAAATATACGGGGGTCTCTGAAATGAAGATAGGATATTGCCGATGCAGTACTGTTGATCAAAACACGGCAAGACAAGAGAAGATATTGAAGGATTTAGGCTGCGAAAAGATCTATACAGATATGGTTTCTGGCAAAAGCAGAGATCGGCCAGGCTTACAGGAAATGTTAAGCTTCATTCGTGAAGGTGACATCCTTTATGTTGAATCCATTTCACGTCTTGCAAGATCGACACATGACCTTCTGGATATCATTGATGAGTTGCAACAGAAAAAGGTATCTTTTGTGTCAGAGAAGGAAAGGATTGATACTAATACTCCACAGGGGCAGTTTATGCTAACTGTTTTTGCTGCAATGGCAGAACTGGAGCGGTCTCAAATCCGACAGCGCCAAGCTGAGGGAATTGCGATTGCCAAAAAGGAAGGAAAATATAAAGGTAGGCAACCCAAAGCTATCGATTATATTCTTTTAGAAGAATTGTATGAGAAATGGAAGAGAGGCGAAATCACTCAGAAATATATGTGTTCAAAGCTAAATGTAAGCAGAGCAACATTGTTCAGAATCATTAAGAAAAGGTATCGCTCTTCTATCAGCTATTTCAAGTGATGTGTTCCTAAGTTGAACATATGCTCTTAAAGCTCTATGAGCTGATTTTAGACAATATGTAAAAGCCCTCCATTAACTTGTGTGTTCGAGGATCATCCCGCATATTTGTTATTGGCCTTGATTTTACAATCTAAACGCAGCAGATAAGAAAGGCAGCACAGGGCAGCTGAAACTTAGCCCTGCTCTTGCTCGGTGGGGTAATATGGATGTACGTAATGAAGTCATATATATACGGCAGAAATCACCGGAGATTTTTGAAGCCTATAATAATGATGAGGAATAAAGACTATGCAGAAAATTGACAAAACAGACACGCTCAAAACAATTCTGAGTGGGCGCAAATACACCGTCGATTACTTTCAGCGGGAATACCGGTGGGGGCAGAAGCAGATCGAGCAGATGCTCGCCGATTTCCAGGGCACATTTGAGGAATTTTATGATCCGGATGATCATGATACGCCGGAAGAAGTCATGAACTATGGCTTTTACTATATGGGATGCATTATCTGTACTGGCGGTTCCATAAAGAAAATCATCGATGGCCAGCAGCGTCTGACCTCGCTAACACTTCTCATCATCTATCTGAACAACCTGCAAAAAGAAACTGTCAAGGATGAAGATCTCCTTGTCCCGCTGGATGACATGATCTATTCAAAGGCTTTCAGTAAGAAGAGCTTCAATATCAATGTTGCCGACCGCGGGACTTGCATGCAGGCTCTATTGCAAAAAGATGAAACCTATGTGCCAGTGAATGAGAGCTCACAGAATATGCTTGACCGGTACCAGGACATAGAGGACATCTTCCCTGACGAGCTGAAGGGAGAAGCGCTTCCTTACTTTATTAACTGGCTGATCGAGAAGGTCCTCCTTCTGGAGATCGACACACCATCTGACGACGAAGCACACACGATTTTCCTGACAATGAATGACCGAGGCCTGAGTCTGAACAGCGCTGAGATGATGAAGGCTTATATCATCCAGCAGGTTGCAGAAGCTGACCGCATTGAGGTAAATCGGAAGTGGCAGGACAACATCAACCGTATCAAGAACGCATCTTCTTACGATACGAGTGGCATGGTGAATACGCAGGATGTTGAATTCATCTCTATTTGGCTTCGCGCAAAATATGCCAATTCCATGCGAGACAACAAGCGCGGCGCTAAAGATGAGGATTACGAACTTCTTGGCGACAAGTTCCATACCTGGGTAAGCAACAACGCCCGGACGGCGATGGGCCTTGTAAAGCCGAAGGACTACAAGGAATTTGTTCTCACTGAAATGACACGTGTCACTGATATCTATCTTCGGATGAAAGGCTATGGCAGCAGGATGACGCCCGGATATGAAGAGGTCTTCTACAACGCAAACCGTGATCTGAGCTACCAGACCATGCTTGCCATCGCTGCCATTAAAAATGACGACACGGACGACATCGTAAAAAAGAAAATACAGATGACCGCAAAGTTCGTGGACGACTTTGCAACCATCCGAATCCTGAATTTCAAGAAGGTTAACTGGAACACGAATAAGTATTTGCTGTTTCATGTGATGCAGGATATCCGCAATGAGGACTGTAAGACGATCGGCATGGTCTATGTCCGTACACTCCGCCGTATGGACGTGTCCGTCGAGGGAATCACCAGGTTCAGTCTGAACCGGTTCTCCGGACGTTACATGCTTCATATCCTCGCACGCTTCACTTCCTATGTGAATGTGCTGATGGGTAATCCGTCGCATTTCGAGGAGTACGTTGACCGCAAGTGTCAGGGAAACACTTACGATATTGAGCATATCCTTCCGGATAAATATGAGGACTACGAGGACAGCTTCACCGACTACGAGGATTTCGAATCCACCCGGAATCAGATCGGAAATCTGATCCTGCTCACCCGAGACAAGAACAGAAGCTATCAGGCAATGAAATACTCTGAGAAGGTCCAGAAGTACGCGGGAGACAACATCCTTGCTCAAGCGTTGAACGACACAGCTTACACGAACAATCCGAAATTCCTCAAGGTCGTTAACGAGTACGGCTTTCATGCGATTCCTGACTTCAGTAAGCAAAGCATCGAAGACCGGGCTGAGATCTATCTGAGAATGGCAAGTGACATCTGGAATCCGGACGCCATTAAGGAAATCGCTGGTGGATGGGCCGATGACGATGAGAAGGACTTCTTCAGAAACGAGAAGGGCCGTGAATTTACAGTCGGCTATGCAGAAAGAAGCTGGCCAGATGCGCTGAAATACGGATTCCTGTCCGCGAACCTTGGCGGCAGCGGGAAATCTATTTATAACGTTCAAGTCGGAGATACAGTTTATTGCCATATCGCCGGATATGGCTTTGTAGGTATTGGCGAATGCACGTCAACCGCTGTGCCGATGAAGAACTTCAAAGTGATGGTCGACGGCACTTCGACTCCTGTAGCAGACGCACCATGGGAATCCGAGGAATCCAAGGAGAAACTTGATCCCAACAAGGAAGTGTTTATTGGAGTTGCATGGAAGAAATATGTGACTGATATTAATGACGGCTACTGGGAGAAGGGAATGACGACAGTCCCGCGTGTAGCCTACATGCTTAATGATAAGACGACGCATCAGAAGGTCAGGGAGAACTTCGGATACATTGACAGCGATCATAAATCATTCTAATGTTTCTGCACCTTTTAACGGTAGATATACATTTTAACGATTACAACATCTCACAGGAAGGAGGGGTGCAAATGCCAGGAACAGCGACAGCGGGAAGAACATCTTTCTTTACTTTTTGCTGCAATCAGGCAGCGGCACGGACTGCTGACAAATGCTAACGGTGTTGAAATTGAACTCAATCGCATTTATGGTTGGGGACACTGGAACTATGCACCAGATGCCAGACTTATGTGGGACTTTATGAAGAAGTATGCTAGAGATCCGGAAACAGGGAAGACAATCCGTCTGGATCAAAAGCAGGATGAAACAAAGCCTACAAGTGAGCCGGCAGAAGAAATCAAGCCGACAGAAGATACCAAGTCGGATACCAATACAGCAAAGACTACCATTAAAGGTACATCTAAGAAAGGCGTTCAAACAGGTGTTACAAGGACAAATGTTGACGTCTTTGCTGGTATTCTTACATCTGCTCTTGCTATTGCAGGCATTGCCCTCTACACGAGAAAGAAGCATGAATAAGCTGAGTTCATCAAGGGTCAGATGAATGCAGTAAGCCATCCGGATATAGAGATATCCAATCTCTGATACTGGATGGCTTTTTATCATGCTTCCTGGCTTATCTATGATAACTTGTTTGACCGTAATAAGAGACTACTAACGATTAATAGTGGATTTCTGCAATCTGTTGAAAATCCGAGACTCTTTCCTCATGCCTTCAACAGCAAAGGAAAAATATTGAATCAATCCGAAACTAGCACTTGACATTGGCTTTTACATAACAGAATTATCCTAATACAATATGTTAGCTAAAGTGGCATTTGTAATTATCGAAAATTACAAATAATACTTTAACTTTTTGGCTTGCTGATCTATACTATGATCGTATAAGGAATTGAGGTCAAGATATGGTCAACTTATCTCAGGTTTGTACTGTAAAACCAGGTGTTTCTCAGGCACGCATTCATATGGCGCCTGGCAATAAAGCTCCAATCTATTTCATTTATAGTGCTGATGATCTACAGAATGATCTGACAGGAATAGCGAAAGACTATTGGATGCCAGATGAAAGAGTTAATAATATTCATACTTATGATGACTTGGAAGTGCTGGAATCCGGTGATCTTGTGTACAGTATACTGAGCCATACTGCAGCCTTGGTTTCCAAGGCACATTCAGGATTCATCCTCACTTCAAATTTTGTGAAATTGGAACCATGCTTAGAACTAGATAAGCGGTATTTGATGTTCTTGCTAAACTGTGATCCACAGGTGAGAACTTCCCTGCTTGACGGGATGGATAGTTCCTACTTCAAGAGGGTAACCATCAAGTCGCTGGAAAGTTTGGTAATTCCGGACCTGCCAGATATCAATACTCAACAGATGATCGGCAATACTTATGTGCTGCAGAAGCATTTAACTGGCAAACGGCAGGAGTCCCTGGAACTCAAAGAAAAGTACGTGATTGAAAGTCTATTAAGAAAAGTAAAGAAGTAATTGGCAAATGGGGGGTATCAACATGACAGACAGACAAAAAGAGGCAGAATTTGAAAAAGGATTAATTGAAGCCCTGTGCAGCGGACAGGTGGGAGTGACTGAAAACGGTGCCTACCGTTCAAAGCTATGGACTTACATGCCAAACATCAAGACAACAGAACAACTCTGGCAGAACTTTGCCAACATCCTGTATAAGAACAATCAGGATAAGCTGGACCATCCGTTGAGCTACAACGAGTTCGATCAGGTCAAACGGATCATCAATGGTTTAACCACACCATATCAGGCAGGACAGTTTCTGTATGGCTACCATGGTGTGTCTCAGGTCGAGATTGATCTGGATGATGGCCGGCATGTCTTTTTGACTGTGTTTGATCAGGACCAGATTGGCGCAGGCAATACGGTTTATCAGGTTGTTAACCAGATCATCCGGCCAGCCAAGATTCCTGGAAAGAAAGACCGCCGTTTTGATGTCACATTACTGATCAATGGCCTGCCATTGATCCAGATTGAGCTGAAGGCAGAAGATGTAGACGTTAATGATGCCCTGAATCAGATGCACAATTATATTGATGAGAACCAGTACTCTGATATCTTCTCTTTGGTGCAGGTACTGGTGGCCATGACACCATATGATGCAAAGTACATGGCTAATACAACTTCGGGAAGGTTCAATAAGGACTTTGCATTCCACTGGCAGAGAAAAGCAGATAATTCCAATGTTCTGAAGTGGAGAGAGTTTGCGGAGTTCTTCCTTTCAATTCCTGCTGCTCATCGCATGTCTACAACCTATATGATTCTGGATGGTACGCGGAATCAAGAAGGACTCAAAGTCATGCGTCCTTACCAGGTGTATGCAACCGAAGCAGTGCTGGATGCGATTAAGAAAACTGCACCTGGTGAGATGGGAGTAGAGAAGCTTGGCTATATCTGGCATACCACCGGATCTGGCAAAACAATCACCAGCTTCAAGACTGCATGGCTTGCCAGCAGACTGCCGGGTGTTGATAAGGTAGTGTTCCTGGTTGACCGGAAGCAACTTACCAGACAGACATTTGAGAAGTACCGTGCGTATGACCCGGAATACGTCAACGATGATGATATTGGCAGAATCTCGGATACCCATAACACCAGTGAGCTGGCACGCAGATTAAGCTCGGAGAACAGTGACATCATTGTAACTTCCGTTCAGAAACTGCAGAAGTTAACACTGAGAAGAAAGACATTCAAGGCACCGGAGAAGAACTTCATCTTTATTGTCGATGAGGCACACCGTTCTACCAGCAGCGATAAGTTTGAGCAAATGCAGAAGGCATTCCCGCACTCCGGCTGGATTGGATATACCGGCACACCGACGTTTGATACCGAGGATGGCGGGAAGCCGACCAGAGAAGTGTTTGGTGAGTGCCTGCATGAGTACACGATCAGGGAAGCAATTGCTGACCATAACGTTCTAGGCTTTAAGGTCGACTTTGAGGATACACGGCAAAATATTATCAATAACTCCTCAAGTACTGAGTTGACCAAGCAGCTAGTAGATCAGGCAATGGAAGGTATCACCCCAGATGAGCTGAAGGATGAGAACAAGGCAAGCTTCTATGATAATAATCCAGGCCATGTCAAAGCCGTGGTAGAGAACATCTTCCAGAACTGGAAAAACCGCTCAAATGATGGAAAGTACAATGCATTGTTAACAACACACGTGGGCGGCCAGAAGTCCAGCGTGCCAATGGCCATGATGTATTATGATGAGTTCCAAAGGGTCAATGCGGAGCACGCCAAGACCGGCGATCTGGTCCTGAAGGTTGCTGTTACGTTTTCTTATGACAACAGCGACTCCGACGAGATGATGGACAATAACTCCGCCATTGAACGGGCAATGAGAGATTACTCGAAAATGTTCGGCACCGAGTACAACGCTGATAACTTTGCGGGCTATTCCGCAGACGTGATCTCACGTTTGGATAAGAGTGCAGATGATGGTCGGTTCCTGGATATTGTGATCGTCATTAACCAGCTGCTGACTGGCTTTGACGCGCCAGGACTAAACACGCTGTACGTTGACCGTTCCCTCCATGGAGCTCAGCTGATCCAGGCATATTCCAGAACCAATCGAGTCCAGAACAATCAGGATAAGCCTTGGGGCCAGATAGTAAACTTTCGCTTCCCGAAACAAAACGAGAAGAATATGAATGAGGCACTGGCAAAGTACTCCAATAAGACCAATGCCACGTTGCCAACCAAGGAGACCCTCATTGACAATCATATCCTAGCTGAGCCGTTTAATAATGTGCTGGATGAAACCAAGATGAGTGCTGCCAAGCTTCGTGTCATCACGGAGAACTTTAATCATATCCCGGCAGACACAGATGACCAGATGGTCATGCTGGATGAGCTGCGTAAGTACAATGCCAATCTGGCAAAACTAAAGCAGTATCCATATAAGGAAAACGAGGACGGAACGACGGAAGGCTATGACTATGAGCATCCAGAAGAACTGATTGCCAAGATCGGACTCAGTGAGGATGAAAGTAAAATTCTGTCGACCACACTGACGAATGAACTCAAGCGTGCGGTTGGTAAGAAGGAGAATGTACCACCTTCTAACGTCGAACTTACCGTCGTTCACTTGAAGGAAGTGCATGTCGATTATAAGTACCTGACTGAGCTTCTCAAAAAACTGATGAATCAGGTCCATGATGATCAGATGAAAGAAGCTGAAAAGACCCGTGACAAGATCCTTGAATTTGCGGATACATTGGAAAATCCTGAATACGCAAAGGCAGTTAGAGAAGCTGCAGCAGCTATCTTTAATAAGCAGTATCCAGAGCTTGGCTCTTCTCAGGAATATCCGGTCAAAGAGATCGAAGTCAATAAGGTGATCCACCAAGCGCAGCAGGTTTCCATCCAGAAGAAGATTCTGGACTTTAGAAACAAGTGGGGCATTACTGATGTGATCAGCGGTGCTGACTTCCTGAAACTGATTGCAAATCATAATTATGGTGAGAAGGACCTGGATGAGGCTGGAACGATTAACGAAATTCTGTTCAAGGGTTCTCAGGTATATCAGACCCTATCGGACAGTGATGAGGTAAAGAGTCTGAAGAAAGTGAAGTACAGAAATTCACTGCGGCAGGCAATTTATGATTTCGCTGATGAGTTTGTAGAAGAGTAGGGCGAGGGACAATGGCAAACGTACCAAAGATAAGATTTCCTGGATTCACTGAACCTTGGGAACAGCGTAAGTTTGATGAAGCCTTCATTGAAAGGCGAGATAAAACAGAGAAAGAGAATGAAGATATTCTATTATCCTGTGCAATCAACGGCATGTTCCTGAATTCAGAATTATTTGGTCATTTTCGTGGAACAACAACGATTGGGTATTTAAGAGTAAAGAAAAATGATTTGATTCTCTCTGCTCAAAATCTGCACCTTGGTAATGCAAATGTCAATTTACGCTTTGAACACGGCATTATTTCGCCAGCCTACAAAGTTTATGACCTCAATAATTGCAATCCCGAGTTTGTACAATCTTGGGTAAAAAGAGATGATACAAAAAAATTCTTTTTAGCCGCAACGACCGAAGGTGCAAGCCAATGTAGAAAAAACATAGAATGGGAGACTCTTGGTAAGCAAACTATCTTAATGCCATCACTGGATGAGCAGAAGCGGGTAGGATCTTTTTTCGGCCAGCTCGACCACCTTATCACCCTTCATCAGCGTAAGGTTGATGATCTAAAGACCATGAAGAAATGTCTGCTTCAGGAGATGTTTCCGGCGGAAGGCAGCAATGTTCCGAAGATCAGGTTTCCTGGGTTTACTGATCCTTGGGAACAGCGTAAGCTCTCCGAAATGGTTGGAATGACTTACGGCGGAGGTACCCCTTCAACTGCAAATGATACTTTCTGGTATGGAGATATTCCATGGATTCAGTCGTCAAATGTTGTCGAAGACGAGTTGTTCAATGTAGACATTAAGAAGCATATTTCAAGGGATGGGTTAAACCATTCGGCAGCACAACTGGTACCAGAAAATTCGGTAGCTGTTGTTACGCATGTTGGTGTCGGAAAGCTTGTATTTATGCCATATTCCTACACTACTAGCCAAGATTTCATATCACTTGGTGATATGAAATGCGAACCGAGATTTCTGTGCTACGCCCTTTATAAAAGACTACAGGAAGATCTTCATATAGTACAAGGATCTGCGATTAAAGGTATTACAAAAAAAGACCTGATGAATAAGGTGATTTCCGTTCCCCAAATTACAGAACAGACGAAAATTGCTAATACACTTCAAGGGTTAGACCACCTTATCACCCTTCATCAGAGTAAGCTTGATGACCTGAAAGAACTGAAGAAAGGTCTGCTTCAGCAGATGTTTGTAGATTAACAGGAGAATACTATGACAATCGATGAAATTGAGAACAATCTCTGGAATATGGCTAACAGCCTCCGCGGCAACATGGATGCCTCCGAATATAAAAATTATATCCTAGGCTTTATGTTCTATCGGTACTTGTCTGAGAAAGAAGAACAGTATCTGGTAGAACAGGAAATCGTTGACCTTCAAGAAGGCGAAACTGTCGCTCAGGCACTTGAACGTGGCATTGAAGAAGAGGGCGGCGGCACTTCTGAAGACCACCTGAAAGAAGGTTGGAGTGAGTATGTAGCAGATATGGTTTCTGGCCTTGGCTATGCCATCAAGCCGCAGTACCTATGGTCTACCATCCTTCAGCAGGTCAAAGATAAAACAATCAAGGCAGAGACATACCAGAATGCTATCAATGAGTTTGATGCTACTACAAAGATTAACAAGAATTCGGCAGCAGACTTCACTGGTATCTTCAATGAAATGAATCTTGGTGCTGACCGTCTTGGTAAAAACACGGTCGAAAGAGCTAAGTCCCTCAGCGCTATTGTGGAACTGGTTGATAAGACAAGTTACGTCAGCGATACCGGTGAAGATATTCTTGGTGAGATTTATGAGTACCTGATCTCTCAGTTTGCTGCAAGTGCTGGCAAGAAGGGCGGCGAGTTCTATACACCTCATCAGGTATCTGACTTGATTGCCCGTATCGTAACAGATGGCAAAGAAAACAAGGATGAAGAGTTCTCTGTATTTGACCCGGCATGTGGTTCTGGATCATTGCTGCTGACAGTTGGCCAGCATCTGAATAGTGAAAGAAAGCCTGGTGCTGTGAAGTACTATGGTCAGGAGCTCAATACTGGCACTTTCAACATCGCACGTATGAACCTTCTAATGCATAACGTCATTTACCAGGATGTGCATCTGAACAACGCAGATACTCTTGGTAGAGACTGGCCGGATGGACCGGATTCGCAGGGTGTTGATCATCCCAGAATGTTTGATGCGGTTGTTGAGAATCCTCCATATTCAGCAAAGTGGTCTGCTGATCCATCTTACGAAAAGGATGCACGTTACAGGGATTGTGATGGTGCACTGGCTCCTAAGTCCAAGGCAGATTATGCATTCTTGCTGGATGGTCTTTATCATCTGAGAAAAGATGATGGTGTCATGGGTATCGTTCTGCCGCATGGTGTTCTGTTTCGTGGCGGTACAGAAGAGAAGATTCGGAAAATGCTCATCGAGAAAAACCGGATTGATACCATCATTGGTCTGCCAGCGAATTTGTTCTATGGTACCGGTATTCCAACGATCATCATGATCCTCAAAAAGGACATGAAGACAGACAGAAACATCCTATTCATTGATGCCTCCAAGGGATTCAGCAAGGTAAAGACCCGGAACATTCTGCGTGATGAAGACATCGATAAAATCTTCAGAACATACAAGGATAGAAAAGACGTTGACAAGTATGCTCACCTTGCTTCTTATGAGGAGATCAAGAGCAACGACTTCAACCTGAACATTCCTCGTTACGTTGATACCTCAGAACCAGAGAAGCCAGTTGACCTGGATGCCGTACTTACCAAGATCAAGCAGGACGATGAAGAGATCAACAAGGCTCAGGCTGCGATCGAGGAGCAGCTCAGGATCCTTGGAGTGATAAAGTAATCTATTTTGTATTTGTATCATGCACATTGTTGCCATTGAGATGTATCCAAGCTCACGATAACCAATTTTGCTAGATCCGATATCTTGAGTGAAAATGCTCATGAAACACATTGAAAAGATGTTTTCTATTTCGCAAGATGGCAACACTCCTGATTTTGATAGTATAGCAAGTTTATATCAGAACTTTCTACAAGCCGAAAAAAGCCTATGTGTGGTGATCCACTCATAGGCTTATTTGTGATGCTTACTGGATTATATGTAACAGATTGCTTGAACGAAATAAGAGATACGTACGATCAATAGCGGATTTCTGCAATCACTTCATTAATTTCGTTGAGACTTAAAGGTGTGGTTGATTTATTATCCTGGTTCTCTTCATTCTTCTGTTTATCTTCCTGTTTATCTTCCATAATGCTCTCCTTCCCACAGTAGTGCTTTGATTTTCTAACAGTTTCTTATGGTAATAAAAAACAAAGAAAATGAAATTCTTGTATTTTTGTGGTGTCTCGTTCATCCCTTAAATATGAGGATTTTTTGATAAACGTGTACTGGCAGACCACTATATGGGCTACCAGCGCATTCCGCTGAGGACTTCATTTTCTTATAGTTGAATTATCAGAAAGATAAAGGAGGTTGAAGAAGATGAAGCAAAACTCAGACTCTTTGCTGTTTGATGCTGATGATGCATATATTGGTCGTCGGATCAGAGAGGCAAGAGAAGAGTTTGGCTTGACGCAGGAGAAACTGGGAGATGCCGTTGGAGTAGAGGCTAACTATATCAATAGGCTTGAGAATGGGAAAAAGCATGCATCCGATCAATTGCTTCGGAGGATTGGGAAGGTCACATGTAAACCAATGAGTTTTTTCTATGGAGATGCACCATTGCTCAAGGATTCCTCAGAAAGAGAAAAGAGGATTGTGCTGATGTTTCGCAGCGGGTCTTTATATGAGAAAGATTTGATAGAGACTATCATGAATGATGTACTCAGTATTTCTCATTAGCTGATATTACTCATCTCAGATTTCTTGTTTAACGTTCAATGCTATGAAAGATTGTGAATTTCTTAATTGAATTGATCTAAATCAAAGGAATCTACTTAAGACTATAGTTACCAGGATATCCTAGATAGATCTTTGAAAACTTAATAAAACACATCAGATACATCCCTGCACGGGCTATTGCAGCCAGCCAAAGGAACCATACGCGAGGACCTTTATGTGAAGAACTATATCAAAAAGAGAGCGATTAATTTGCCGTTCTAAAATGTCGGATCGTTTCCGGCAAGGCGATGAAACGTGCAGCAATAATGGTACTTCTGTCCAGTCACAGCCCTGGGTAACCGGGATAAAGCAATGAGGGCAGTTCGGAGAGATCCTCGGGAGGGTGAAATGCCCATGGAGCGGTAAACGGTCCGCCATCTGATGAGTAGTTGAAATAAGGCAATTCATGAGATTGTAGAAAGAAAGTTTATATAAGGGAGCTGTTGTACTAATGACAGTTCCTTTTTTCTAGTCAATGGAAGAATGAAGGTTTCTATGAAAGCAAAAAATGAAAAATTAATTCGTTACTCTATTCAGCTTATTTATCTTGCAAGATTGTTGGAATCTAAGCTGATCAATGATACGGAATTTTCGCTCATAAAGAAACAGCTAATGAGTGATTACAGTATTATATCCGACATCCTTGCTAGAAATGATAGTGTCCCTTAAGGTTTCATTGAAAGGAAGATGTTTATGTCAGGAAAAGTTGATATTATTAAGGCCGATCCTTCTAATTCTATTAGAAGAAGTGGAAAGACAATTAATCGAAAAAAGGTAGCAGCATATTGCCGTGTTAGCACTGATCACGAAGATCAGAAAACAAGCTATCGTTCTCAAGTTGAATACTATACGGATCTAATTGAAAAGAATCCAGAATGGACACTGGCTGGTATATATGCGGATGAGGGAATTACTGGTACTCAGGTTACTAAGCGTGAGGAATTTCTGAGAATGATACAAGCGTGTTGTGAGGGAGAGATTGATATGGTAATCACTAAATCAATTTCCCGCTTCGCACGAAATACACTTGATACTCTGAAATATGTGCGAATGCTAAAAACCAAAAATATCGCTGTTTATTTTGAGGATGAGAAAATCAACACCCTATCAATGGATGGGGAACTTTTGTTGGTTGTTCTTAGTTCAGTTGCACAGCAAGAGGTTGAAAATATTTCTGCTAATGTAAGAAAAGGTCTTGCAATGAAGATGTCACGAGGTGAGCTCGTTGGAACCCCAAAAGCATTCGGATATGATTACGATGAAGAAACGAAGCAAATTTCTATTAATCCGGAAGAAGCAGAAATTGTAAAATATATTTTTCAGCGATATGTAGAGGGGGCTGGAAGTAGAGTAATATCGCATGAGCTCGCCGATAAAGGCGTTAAGGCACCATATGGGTCTACAAGATGGTCTGAATCAACAATTCTCAGAATGATTAGAAATGAAAAATATACAGGGGATTTGTTGCAAGGAAAAACATTTACCTTTGACCCAATTACAAAACGTCGCTTACTAAATCAAGGAGAAGCTGATCAGTATTATCTAAAAGATCATCATGAAGCAATTATTTCAAGGGAGTTATTTGACCAGGCACAGTATGTTCTGAAGAGAAGAGCTGAACCGCTGCATAATCCAATGGTAAACCAACGTGATTACCGTACACTCTATTCTAGGAAACATGCTCTAAGTGGAATGATTCGATGTGGCTTTTGTGGAGCTACATTTTCGCGCAGACAATGGCATTCAAATACCAAATACGAAAAAATAATGTGGTCTTGCTCGACTTTGGCAAGATTTGGTAGAGTTTATTGCCCTGAAACAAAACAAATTGAGGAGGCAGCTATAACATCTGCTTTTGTGGAATCATATAAGATTATTACTCAGGATAATCAAGATGTTTTACAAGAATTCCTTGATCGAACTGAGCATGTTCTGAACACCAAACATTCTGACAAGAGTAATGTGGCCATACAACAGCAAATTTCGAACTTGAAAACAAAAATGAACAAACTGGTTGATTTGCGCTTAGAAAATAATGTTGATAATGACACCTACCTGAAAAAGAAAAAAGAGATTGAATATCGTATAAAGCGTGCAGAAGCACAGTTAACATCAGCAGAGGATGCGAAGATCGAAAGACAAGCTTTAAAAAAACGTATTTCTTCTATGAGGAAAATGCTTAAAGATGGCTGTATCATAAAGGAATTTGATCGTCAAGTATTTGAAAGTATTGTTGATTATGTAATTATAGGCGGTTATGATGATCAAGGAAATGCTGATCCGTTCAAGATCACATTTGTCTATAAAACTGGTATTGAGGACAACAAGGATATTCAGCAATTTAAGCCAAAGAGAATGAACGTAGCAAAAAGATTGCAATCAAATGCTCAATTTGAGAGTAATGAATTGCCGTCGTCTCTAAGCTCTGACAGTCTCCAGTTATGCAACGCTTGAATCGACCATTACATCCAATGCCTCCGGCATGCAGGTTTAAAGCTTTCCTGGCACTTGTTCTTTCACTTGGACTGTTAACAGCACCAGGCTGTCAAAAGCAGGTGAAGAATACCATCACGCTGGGAGAATGGATCAGGGAAGTCGATGAAAAAGCCGGGATCAGTCAGTATGAAGAGAAAAAACCATACTTCATGAATGTCCCTGAAGATAGTCCCTATTTTGAGTCTGTACAGGCAGCTGCAGAATGGGATGTTATTGATCAGGGAACAGCCTTTGATCCTGAAGCTGCATTGACAAAGGAATGGACTGCTTCTGTTTTGATGCGCTTAAGCAGACAGGAAGCAGGAAAAGAACAGAAGATCAATGATCTGAATGAAGCTTCATTTCCAAAAGAAGTACAGGCAGCAGTATCCGTCGGTCTGATGCCGCTGGATCAGCGCGGCATGTTTCATCCAAAGGAAAAGATGGATAAAACCCAGGCAGAAAAACTGCTGGATCAGACCGTGTCCTGGATGAATAACCGCAGATTTGAAACAACGAAAACAGAAATCCAGCTGGAAGCAGGAAAAGAACCGGTTCAGATTGCGCCGCTCTCTTTCGATCCGGAAAAGAACCTGGTCACAACAGCCTCAGATACAAAAGCACAGACAGGAGATATCATTTACTGGTTTGATGAAAACGGCATCCAGCAGGTTTATCAGATTGAAGAAACTGAAGCAGGACAGACCGGAATCACTCTTCATGTAAAGCCTTATGATGTGATTGATCACGCAGAAAAAATTGATCTGCAGGGAGATGCCGATCTGAATTTTGATCAGGCAGATATCATCGGTGCAGACGGTGTGAGCGTGCAGACTTACAAAGCAGACAAAGATGAATCGGATTTTATTCAGCATACGGCTTATGGACTTGAAAAAAGCTTTGATATCAACGGCTACACGGTAACGATTACGACTTCAGGTTCTTCACTGAAAGCCGCTTTGAAGAAAAAGATGCCTCATGGCAGCAATCTCACAGCATCTCTTGCTGTAAATAATGTCCATCTTGCCTACCAATGGTACAGCGACAAGCGGGATCTGAAGAATGCCTACATCAGGCTGAATTGCAATACGGTTGAATCCTTAGGCATGAATGTTGAAAAAGCCGCCTGGAAGAGAGGAGATTTTTCCCGCCTGAACAAGGAGAATTTTCTCTCTTCCCTCCGCTCCTTTTTCCAGCAGGAAAATGATTGTCTTGAGGACACATTAACACTATGTACGGTGAAGCTGCCGGTGCCGGATGTGCCGGCAGTGAATCTGACGCTTGCCTTGCAGGTGAAGGTCAATGCGGAAGGAAAAGCAGAACTCGTATTGAGTCAGGAAGATGTTCTGGGCTTTGAAACAAGGAACGGAAAGATGCGGACCATTCATGAATGCAGGCCAAAAAACCAGGTGGATCTCAAGGCAGATGCCGGCATCAGTGCCGGGATCAACTTTTCAATTAATCTGATAAAAGAAGCCTTGGCAGATGCTTTTTTATCCGCAGGGGCTGAAGCAGAAGTCAAAGCAACCGCTCATCTCTATGATGAAGAAGGGAAGATGACAAGTGCGGAAACAAACGTACCTGCAGACCTCAGCGAACAGGCTGCTGAAGGCAATGATGCCGTATTGATCTGCACGGATGTCAATGCAGGCTTTGTTGCGGATCTTGAACTCAACAACAAAGGTACGCTGGCAAACAAGTTCGGCCTGCATCGGAAAATGAGGATCATGGAAGGACCATTGCTGCCAGGACTCAGCCGCCACTATGAAAACGGACATGCGGTAGATCACTGCACCCGCAAGGACAGACACTATCTTCCTTCCGCCTCCGGTATAAAAACGGCGGATAAAATCGTGTTGGAAAATTATGCGATGGCAGTCCACGTCGGCAAGCCGAAAACAATTACAATCACTGCGCTGCCTGCCGGAATTACGATGAAGGATCTTGTCTTTGCCAGTGAAAATACGGACATTGCAGATGTCTCTGCAGCCGGGCTTGTGACTGCTCATAAAGCGGGCAGTACAAAGATCAACATCACAAGCCGCGATCACAAATATACAATTTCCTGCAATATCCTCGTGCCGGAGAAATAAGATGCTTTGTATTCTGATCCACAAAGAAAAAGAAAGCCGTTTCCTTCTGGAAGGAACCAGTTCTTTCAAAGCAGACGGGATCACATTGACCTTTCTTTTTCAGAAAGAACACTGGTATCTCAAAGTCCCGCATGATATGACAGTAAATGATCCTCTGCTGCAGGAAGACAAACCTGCTGTGATTACAGGAAATGCAGAAACATGGACCTTGTATTGTTACGGGCAGGAAAAAGAAGAGGTCAGGTATTTTTCAGCTTGTCCTGCTTCGATTGGCAGTGCTCTTACGGATGACATTACGATTTTTTCTTCACACATTCCATCAAAAGCAATCATGATTGACCCAAAGAAACAGATTTTTTATGCAGAAAGTGATGCTGTTTTTCTGAATCATGAGAAAATCAATGGTTCTCATTCTTACAAAGCCGGGGATCATCTGACGATGCTGCAATTTCATCTTATTTTCGGTCCTGGTTTTTACGTTCTTTTCATGAGAGCGGATATTGTCAGCGGGCTTGTGCCGTATCACGTGCTTCCTGCGGCAAAACCGCTTGTTCCGGTCGTATTCCATCAGGAAAAGCATTTCTTTTTCCCATCTGAAAAAAAATATGAAATGGAAGTTTCCATGCCTTTGAAAGAAAATGGAAATGGGCAGAATCACGGCAGCTATGGATCATCGATCCTGATGGCATGTGCTTCTTTATCGGCCGGCATGATCATGTTTTATCAGGCATATATCAATGGACAGCAGCTGACAACTGCTTCCATTTCTCTTTTATTGCCGGCGGTCATGCTTGCTAATGCATCTGTGATTCCGCTTATTACCGGAAAAAAGGAAAAAAAGAAAGCAGAACAGATACGAAAGGCAGAAGAAAAGAAACTGCTGGCCGGCTTTGAAGCAGATTTCAAAGCAAAAGCGGCAGAAATGGAAGCGGACTTACAAAAGACAGAACAATACTTTCCGCCTTCTTCTCTGATCCAGACGGATCTTGTCTATCAACAGCGTTCTTTTCTCAGAATCGGAACGATTCAGGAAAAACTTTCTGTACATTTCAGCAGGGATACCAATACCAGCTGCAGGCAGAAGGCGGAAGAATTTCTGCAGAAAAACGAAAAGGAATATGCATTTCCATATCTCTTCAATCCGATGAACTATGACCATATTGTCCTGCAGGGAGAAAAGAAGGAAAGTCTCTTTCTTGCGCTTCTCTGCCAGGCAGGCAGATATCGTGATGATGTTTCCTTATTGTGCAGAAAAGAATACAGCAGAAACTATCCATTCATTCTGCTTCTGCCCGGTTTACGGACCAGGGAAGGAAAACGGCGTATCTTTCATCAATACCAGAAGATGGATGCTGAGGGGCTGCTGTTTGCTGAAGGAGAAGATCCTGATCGCAGCGGATCATGTATTTCTTATGCAAGTCTGTGTCCTGATCTTATCATTGATACAGATCATCATCTTGTCATTGATCTGAAAGCAGGATACCGGAAAGAAGTAAAACCGGAATATCTGCAGGATATCCCGGCTGGAAACAGAGCCATGCAGGCATTGGAAGCAGACATGAAGCCTTTTTCCTTCTTTGATCTTTTTGATAAAGGCAAACTATCCGTGGGTCTGATCCAGCATGCCTGGCTCAGAAATGAAGAAGACGGGCACTTGTACGCAAGGCTTGGAAAAGATGAAAACAGCAATCTGCTTACGCTGGATCTGAGTGAAAAAGGGCAGGGACCGCATGGCCTGATTGCCGGTACGACAGGTTCCGGGAAAAGTGAATTGATTGCTACATTGTTATTGGCTTTGATGTGCACCTATCCCCCATCCCGTCTTCAGATTGTATGTCTTGATTTCAAAGGCGGGGGTCTGGGCAGGATGCTGGAGAAAGAAGGGGTTCCCCATATTGCCGGCGTCTTGTCCAATCTGGATCAGAAACAGATGAAAAGGGCCCTGGCGTCAATTGAAATTGAGTGTGAGAAGCGGCAGAAATTATTTCTGAAACTGAGTGAAGAAAGCGGCTGTATTGTCAATGATCTGGATACTTACAGAAGGATGCAGAAATTGTATCCGGCTTTTGAGAATATGCCTTCTTTATTGATCTGCGTGGATGAATTTGCAGAATTGAAGAAAAAAGCTGATGATCTTCTGCAGCAGCTTGTTTCTCTTGCAAGAATCGGAAGATCTCTTGGCATTCATCTGATTTTGGCAACCCAGAAACCAGCCGGAATAATCAATGATCAGATCTGGTCCAATGCCCGCTTCAAAATCTGTCTGAAAGTCGGTTCCAGGCAGGATTCCATGGAAGTTCTTCATGATCCCGGCGCTGCCGGTCTGAAACATCCTGGTGAATTTTATCTTGCAGATGACGGCGGTGTGCACTATGGCAAAGCTGCTTTCAGCGGCTATGATCAGAAAGAAACCGGGAAAGCTTTCCTGCTGAATGAACAGGCAGAAAGAATCGGGAAAGCAGAACACGGGAATATGAGCGAGGCTGTGCAGACCGCAAGGCTTCTCAGCCAGGCAGAAAGCAGAAAAGCAGCACCTTTATGGAAGCCTGAACTGGAAGAAGTATTTTTTCCGGCATTGATACAACACAATGCCTATGGGCAGGCAGATGATATCCGTACCTGCAGCCAGCCCTATCTTTCCCTGAAAGAAGGAAAGGATTGTTTTTGTATTCTTTCACCGTCTTTGGAAGAAAAAGAAAATTTCATCAATGTATTAACCGGAATCCATCATTTTACAAAAGAAAGAGGAGAATTGTTTATCATCGATGATCTGCACCCGTCTTCTGCTTCCTTATGGCATCAGGATGCCGGCATCAATGGTGTCTTTTCTTCAGATGCACCTGCAGTTCATTATTTATGGAAACATCTGAATGAAAGAAGCAGAACGGCAAAGACCATTCTAATTGATGACAGTGCCGTATTTCTGAAAAGGCATCCGGATGATCTGAGGGAAATATTGGACAGACATCTTGAACTTCATGTATCAGTCATACTTTTTGTTTCTGCTGCCCGCGCAATGCCTTATGCATTGCTGAATTCTTTTGCAAGAAGACTTGTTCTGGCTTGTGATAATCCGGAAGAAATCAGTTCGTTTCTGGATCATAGTGTCAAAGAAACCATTGGCGGAAAAGATGCATTCCTATATCAATATCGTCATGAATTGATGGCAGGAAAAACAGCCTGGCTCAGTGAAGCAGAAGTCCGCAGATGTGCATGCATGATCAGAAACAAAAGTTTTGTTCTGCCGGATCCTTCTTCACTATTAAAAGAAGGGGATGCGCACACAATCGGTGTCCTGATTGAATCCTGCAAAATTGTGAGTGATCAGATGAAGCTCAGGGTTATGTATATCAATGCAGCAGATCAGAAAAAGTGCGAAGGCAGGCATCCAATTCTGAAGAAGCTGGAAGCTGTATACAAAGAACACAATCGGGAAGCTGATTTTGATGTGATCTATTCCCCGGCTTGTGCAGAGCATCTTTATCTTCATCTGAAACACCTGTATCCGCAAAGCTGGCTTGTTTCAATGCAGGGAAGATTGAAAGAAATCCTGCTGGCAGGAGGGGAGGAAGAGACATGAAAGGAATCGAAATTTTCTTCTATGACTGCCGCACAGAAAAATGGAAGGATGTTCTTGTCAGTGAAAATGCATCCTTTCATCAGATTCTGGAAACATTGCACATGGATACAGATATGCTGGTATTTGAAAAGGCATCCATGGAACTCTGCGACAAGGATATTTCCATCAACCGGCTCGGGGTTCAGGCGGGCATGATGTTTCTGCTTTATTAGTATCTGTAGGCACCAGACGGTACTCTATGATACAATGCTGAGGATTACACGGAGGTACCTATGACCAAATTCAAAGATATGAAATATGAACGTCCGGATTTTGATGAAACATCCGCAAAGATGCAGAAACTTCTGGATGAAATGAAAAGCAGCAGCGATTCAGAAAGCTTCCTGGCAAAGTTCAATGAACTTAATGCAATCCGCAGACATCTGCAGACAATGATGATCCTGGCCCAGGTCAGACATACCATCAATACAAAGGAGCCTTATTATGAAGCAGAAAATAACTATTGGGACGAAACCGCACCACGCTATGAATCTCTGGAAAATACTTTATTCAGAACAGTTCTGGAAGCGCCTTTCGAGGAAGAATTGAGGAAGGAAATTCCGGAGACTTTCTTCCAGTTAGGGGAATGCCGTCTGAAAGCATTTGATGAAAAAATCGTTCCGCTGATGATTGAAGAAAACAAGCTGGCCAGTGAATACGGCAGGCTCAAAGCTTCCGCCGCAATTCCATTTGACGGTGAAATCCTGAACCTGGCCCAGATTGCGGCTAAGGCAGAAAGTCCGGATCGGGAAATCAGAAAGAAAGCCTACGATGCCAAGATGGCTTTCTATGCAGAAAATGAAGCAAAATTCGATGACATCTATGACCGCATGGTCAAAGTCCGTGACAAGATGGCCAGGGAAATGGGCTATGCTTCCTATGTAGAACTGGGCTATTACCGGATGAATCGTCTTGACTACAATGCAGAGATGGTTGCCGGATACAGAAAGCAGATTCTGGATTATGCTACGCCGGCAGCTGAAGCGATCTTTGAAAAGCAGAGAAAGAGACTCGGCTTTGATAAGCTTGCCTACTATGATATGGATTACAAATTTGTCAGCGGCAACGCGCTTCCACAGGGAAGTGCAGAAGAGCTGGTTGATGCAGCTGTCAGAATGTATCACGAAATGAGTGAAGACACTGGCAGATTCATCGATGTCATGAAGGAAAACGAACTCTGGGATCTGATCTCAAGACCAAACAAGGAAATGGGCGGCTATGAAACCGAAATTCCGGAATACGGAGTTCCGTTTATTTTCTCCAACTTCAACGGTACGTCTGGCGACGTGGACGTCCTGACCCATGAAGCAGGCCATGCTTTCCAGACATATCTGGCAAAGGATATCACGATTCCGGATGTCATGTGTCCGACCATGGAATCGGCTGAGATTGATTCCATGTCCATGGAATTCTTTGCCTATCCATGGATGAAACTCTTCTTCGGGGATGCTGCTGACAAGTACAGATATTCTCATATGTGCGGTACCATTACCTTCCTGCCGTACGGGGTTCTGGTCGATCATTTCCAGGAAGAAGTCTACACGCATCCTGAGATGACGCCTGCCGAAAGAAAAGCCTGCTGGCGCAGACTTGAAAAGATGTACATGCCGTATAAGAACTATGACGGCTGCCAGCTGCTTGAAAAGGGCTGCTGGTGGTATCAGCAGGGGCACATTTTCCAGTCTCCGTTCTATTACATTGACTATACGCTGGCTCAGGTATGTGCACAGCAGTTCTACATCCGCATGGATCAGAAAGATCCTTCCTATTGGCAGGATTACACGCATCTGCTGAAACTCGGCGGCACTTTGTCATTCACAAAGCTTGTCAAAGCTGCCAACCTGAGAGTTCCTTTTGAAGAAGGAACAATCAGAGAAATCATCGGCTATCTCATGAATAAGCTGAATGCCGTTGATGATACAAAGTTCTGAAGATAAAAAGAAAGACCTGCATGCAGGCCTTTTTTAAATGGTTCAGATTACTTATTGATTGCGGCTTTCAGGAAGGAAGCAGTACGTTCAGACTTCGGATGATTGAAGATTTCTTCCGGCGTGCCTTCTTCTTCGATAACACCCTGGTCCATGAAGATGACTCTGTCGGCGACTTCTTTTGCAAAGCCCATTTCATGAGTGACGATGATCATGGTCAGGCCTTCTCTGGCAAGATCCTTCATGACATTGAGAACTTCACCGACCATTTCCGGATCCAGTGCGGAAGTCGGTTCATCGAACAGCATCAGTTTCGGATTCATGCAAAGAGCACGGGCAATCGCAACCCTCTGTTTCTGACCGCCGGAAATATTTCTGACATCCGCGTTGGCAAAGTTTTTCATGCCGACCTTTTCCAGATAGTGCATGGCTTTTTCCGCAGCTTCAGCTTTGGAAACATGATGTACTTTCATCTGCGGCTTGACGCAGTTTTCCAATACATTCATGTTGCTGAAGAGGTTGAACTGCTGGAAGCACATGCCTACCTTGGCACGATACTGGTTGACGTCCTTTGTATGGAGAATATCTTCCCCGAATACCTTGATGGAGCCGTCATCAGGTTTTTCCAATAAGTTGATGCAGCGAAGCAGGGTAGATTTGCCAGAACCGGATCTTCCGATCAGACAGACAACTTCACCTTCATCGACAGAGAAGTCAACGCCCTTGAGAACTTCAAGATTGCCGAAACTTTTATGAATATTTCTGATTTCTACAAGTGACATATCATTCAGCCTGCTTTCTGCTTGCATAGTTGATGGACTTCGGATCGGTGTCACTCATCGGCACACTGACACTGACCTTGTTCATATGCTTTTCAATGAAGTTGAGGATCAGAGAAGCAATCGAAGTGAGAATCAGATAGATCATTGCTTCAATGAAGTATACTTCCGAAAAGTGGAAGGTAGAACCGGCAATGGATTTTGCCTGGAACATTAATTCAGTAACAGAGATAATCATCAATACGGAAGAATCCTTGATATTGACAATCAGCTCGTTGCCAAGAGCAGGGAAGGCATTGCGGATTGCCTGCGGCAGAACGACTGTCATCATGGTCTGGGCATTGGACATGCCGAGGGATCTTGCGGCTTCCGTCTGACCAGGGTCAACTGCCTGTATACCGGAACGAATGATTTCTGCCATGTAAGCACCGGTATTGATGGAAATAACAGTGATGGCAGCAGTGAGATAACTCCAATGAAATACGTTCAGCAATGAAAAATAAATAAACAAAGCCTGAACCATCATCGGCGTACCGCGGAAAACAGTAATATAAATGTTGGCAAGCAGGTCAAAGAACTTCTTGATGAAACGGGCTGCAGGACCTGCTGTATAGTCCAGCTTGACAGCTCTGAATCCGCCTACCAGTAAACCCAGCATGAGGCCCAGCGCCGTGCCGGTGAGAGAAACAAGCAAAGTTGTTCTGACACCAAGCAGAAGACTGGACCCGTATTTGCTGAAAATTGAAATGCAATTCTGAATGAACATTGATTATTCAGAAGCAGGCTGACGGTCAACAGCGGCTTCCATCAGCTTTTCACGATCTTCTGCAGAAATCTTGCTTAATGCATCTTCCAGCTTCTTCTGCAGATCAGTATCTGACTTACGAACTGCAATGGAAACAGTTGTATCAGCTTCAAAACCCTTTCCTTCCGCAAATCTTACGATTGCAAGATCCGGATTAGCTTCGGTTACGCCCTTGGCAACAGGAAGTTCGGAAACAACGCCGTCTACAGCACCTGCCTGCAGAGCCTGGATCGCAGCCGGGAATGTTTCAGCAGCCGGCTGGTGAACAACACCATTGATCTGATCGATGACTTCATCATAAATAGTACTCATCTGACCCTGTACCGTAGCGCCAGAGAAGTCCTGGATACCTGTAGCAGAAGCATACTTGCCGTCCTTCTTGACGATCATGACTTCTTCAGATTCATAGTAAGGGGAAGTGAAGTTGACTTCTTCTTCACGCTCCGGTGTATCCGTCATGCCGGCGATAATAGCATCAATGGAATTCTTATTCAGGGAAACGATCAGATTATCCCAGTCAAGCTTGACGATCTGTACATCTTCACCTAATGCATCAGCCATCTTTTCAGCAATGACTACATCATAGCCGTCGCAATAGTCAGTAGATGAAATCTTCTGGGTTGTTTCGCCTTCCTGAGTTGTTGTCCAGTTGAATGGTGCATAGTTGCATTCCATGCCGACTCTGAATGTTCCATTCCCGCTGGAAGCAGAATTCGTGGCAGCTGCAGAACCGGAAGCAGAGCAGCCGGTTGTGACGAGCATTGCAGCAGCGATAATGCCTGATACATGATTGAATCTCTTCATTTTTACTTTTCCTCCCGAAATGTATTTTGCAGATAAAATAAAACCGCATGCTCTATCGCATACGGCTGTTTTTTCCATAAGCAATAGCGCCTCTTCACATAAGTGAAGGAGTGATACAGATCTTCTCTGTACCCCCACAGATGAGACACGCCTGTTTCATCTGTTCGGCGGTGACTGCCTTTCCTTCATTTCATGGTCTGCTGACTCCGTGAAGTACTCATCTACACCGCTACCTCTACTCGTTTTTATTTTATGCATTGACTATATTCTATGAAAATTATTGTGTCAATAGTTTTCTGAAATAATTTTCCGGAATTTGGAATGTTATTTTTGCGGCATATATAGGTTATTGGTATAATAAATCCGGACTTATGGATGCTGTTATTTTATTAAACAAACCTGCCGGCATGACATCTTTTGATGCTGTGCGCGCATGCAGAAGAATTTATCATGAAAAAAAGACAGGACACACCGGAACCCTGGATCCGAATGCAACCGGGCTGATGATCGTTCTGCTTGGCAGATATACAAAACTGGTACCGTACTGTTTATCAGATCATAAAAAATACAAAGCTGAGTTCAGGATGGGAATCCGGACAGATACTGAAGATATCTGGGGAGAGCAGATTGAAAGCAGAAAGCCGCAGAAGGAATATACAGATGCAGAACTTGCACAGGCTGCGGTGCCTTTTACAGGTGATATTTTACAGGTGCCGCCGATGTATTCAGCTTTGAAAAAGGACGGAAAGAAACTGTACGAATATGCAAGAAAAGGCCAAATTGTAGAACGTGAACCGCGCAAAGTGACAGTCAATCGTCTGGAAGTACATCATCTTCATGATGATCTCTACAGCATGGATGCACAAGTTTCTTCCGGCACTTATGTCAGGACGCTGATTGCGGATTATTGTGCTTCTTTTGGTGAGATCGGGACAATGACTTCTTTAGTCCGGTACGGCATTGACAAGCTCTCCTTATCTGATGCATGCACGCTGGAAGAATTGAAAGCAGGAAAGGAAAGTTTTCTTTCTCCTTTGAAAGTGATTGATCCTTCATGGAAGCTGGTTGCGTGCAGAATGCCGGAAATGGTAAAAAGCGGCAGGCACGTTTATCTGAAGAACGAAACATCAGACAAGGTCATCTTTGTCAAAGACGGACAGCTGTTAGCAGCATACAGAAAAGAAGAAGACGACATGTATCATTGCGTAAGGGGGCTGTTGTAAGATGCGGATCATCATGGTTGGATTGGATCATTCCCGGGCTGCACAGACACCATTGTGCGCATGCATCGGTTATTTTGACGGAATGCATAAAGGCCATCAGGCTCTGGTCAGAAAAACGGTCGAGATGGCAAAAGAGAAAAAGTGTGAGAGTGCCATGATTACTTTTGACCCGGATCCGTGGGTTACGATCAAAGGCATGCAGAACGTACAGCACATTTCTACGATGCGCCAGCGCATGAACAAAGCAGTTGCCTTCGGCATTCAGAATATAGTCATTCTCAGATTTACAAAAGAAATGTCCCAGCTTTCGCCGGAAGACTTTGTGACCAAAGTTCTCGGCAAGCTGAATCTGCATGGCCTTGTATGCGGTTTTGATTTCCACTTCGGTGCATTTGGCAAAGGCGACGGGAATATGTTGAAAGAAATGGCTCCGTACGATGTTGAAATTGTAAGAGAAGTGGATGATTCCCTCGGCAAGATTTCTTCGACCAGAATCAGTCAGTGCATTGTTAACGGAGAAATGGAGAAAGCCCGTGACATGCTTGGCAGCCCGTATTGCATTGAAGGCGTGGTGATTCACGGCCGTCACCAGGGAACCGGCATGGGTTTCCCGACTGCCAACATCAGATATTCAGAAGAATACCTGCTGCCGAAGACCGGAGTTTATGCCTGCATGGCATCCGTAAACAAGCAGAGATATATGGCCATGGTCAATCTGGGTCATAATCCGACCTTCAATTATAAGGAGCAGCTTTCACTGGAAGCCCATCTTCTGGATTTTGAAGGTGATATTTACGGAAAGTACATCAGTCTTGATTTCCTCCATTTTGTGCGTGAAGAAAAGAAATTCCGCTCAAAGGAAAATCTGATCATGCAGCTGGAACAGGATGTGCGCAAAGTAAGGGAGATGCTGCAGGATGAACAATGAATTTCTTGCCCGCATGAAGGAAATGCTTGGGGATGAGTATCCTGCTTATGAAGCATCACTGGAGCAGCCTGCCCGCAGAGGTTTCAGAGTGAATCCGCTGAAGACAGATCCGGATTCTTTATTTTCCATTGTAAATCTTTCCAGAGAAAAAAGTCCCTATGCAAAGTGGGGATACTGGACGGAAGAAGAAAGAGGCATCGGTTTTTCACCAGCGTGTCTTGCAGGTTTGTTTTACATGCAGGAGCCAAGTGCTTCTTCCGCTGTTACTGTGCTTGATGTAAAACCAGGCATGAAGGTCGCAGATCTTTGTGCGGCACCAGGTTCCAAGACCACCCAGATTGCTGAAATGCTTGGCAATGACGGTCTGCTTGTTGCAAATGAATATGTTGCAAAACGTGCTTCCATTCTGGTTGAAAATGTAGAACACCACGGGGCAGCCAATGTCACGATTCTGAACAGTGATACAAAGGACGTCGCAGATGCTTTCCCGGAATTTTTTGATGCGCTTCTGTGTGATGCACCATGCTCTGGCGAAGGCATGTTCCGCAAAAGCAGCGAGGCAGTGGATGACTGGTCGGCAGCCAATGTTGAAATGTGTGCACAAAGGCAGCGGGAAATACTGGCAAATGCATATCGTTGTCTGAAACCGGGCGGCACCATGGTTTACAGTACCTGCACGTTTTCACTGGAAGAAAATGAAAAGAATATGGTCTGGTTTACGAATACATATCCGGACATGGAAATTATCGATACCGGTGTTTCTTTCGGAAGACCAGGTTTTGATCTTGGCAATGGAACCGGGAAATGCATCCGTATTTTCCCGATGGACGGGGGTGAAGGTCACTTCATCTGCAGATTGCACAAGTTAAATCGTGAGACTTCTTCAGTGAAAGTGTCTATGCTGAAGAGCCAGTCGGTGCCGAAATTTGTAAAAGAAACATTGGATGAAATTCTGACACTGCCGTATCCGTATCTCTATGTGCATGATCATTTTGTTTATGGTGGATGTGCACCTTTTTATGCCTGCGGGAAGTGCCGGATTGTCAGAGACCAGGTCCTGCTTGGTGAAATAAAGAAGGACAGATTCGAACCTTCCCATCATCTTGCCATGTCTTCTTTCTCACGCTTCAGAATCAGTGTTGATCTTGATGATGAACAGCTGAAGAAATACATGCACGGCGATCAGTTAAACATCCATGCAGATAAAGGCTGGTGTCTGCTGACGTGGCACGGCTTAGCGATGGGGCTGGGCAGAAGCGACGGCAACGTCATCAAAAACAAATATCCGAAAGGATTACGTACAAGATAAGAAATACAATATACAACTATGCAGCTTGAATTATTCCAATTTATTGAAGATACGCTCAATCTGTTTGAGCTGAAAATGCCTTCCTATGAATATGCAGAAGGGCAGCTGGAAAAGACATTCTCAGAAATATATGCGGACAAAACAGAAGCAGCTTTATCCTTTCATTCCCGTATCAAGTCCAGTGCAAGTTTACGGGAGAAACTGATCCGCAATGAGTTCTACCTGAATTGTCATAGTGGCGAGGAAGCATTGGATCATCTTTCTGATCTGATCGGGATTACCGTCCAGTGTCGTTTTATCCGCAATGAAGCAGAACTCTATCAGTATCTGTTTTCTTATTTTACGGATCAGGGAGAAGATTACCTGCAATGCGTCCGGAATGAAAACATCTATCTGAATCTCAGAACGGCCCAGCCGCAGACCCAGCGCAACGGCTTTACCATTTACCGGATTGACGGCTATTATCTTTTCAACAACAGCCGGATCAATTTTGAACTGCAGATCAAGTCTCTGGTCCATGCTTTCTGGAATGAGATCGAACACGAAGTCGTATACAAGAATCCGGATTTTGTCATGTATGATGCCTTTAATAAAAACATGCTGGCAGCGATCCGCGATAATCTGGACGTGGTCGACAGACAGCTGGAAATCATGTACAAGGAAATTTCCTATCAATCTCAGCAGGCACAGATCGGCATGGACGAGAAGGGGTTCAAGTCCTTTGTGGCTTCTTCCATCAATGAACTGGTCAACCGCAAGATGAAGGAATCTCTTGGCTTTGCGACGGATTTCAAGCAATGTTCTGCCATTCTTGCCCAGTACATCTACATCCGGGAATTTATCAATGGTTCCCACAATGCTGAAAAGATGATTGATTATCTGGAAACATTGAATTATCTTTCTTCCTCAGAAATTGATTTCAAGGAAGAAATCCAGTTCGAAAGTCCATATGAAAGCGATGATCCGTTCTGCTCGGTATTTGGGAAGTATCTGGAAAGCCGGATCAATACCGATTTCAAGTGGCATGTTTTCTTCTGCATGTTATTTACAATACAGCCGGGCAATAATCTGGAAGACTTTACTGATTTTATTAATGTCATCCGTTTATTGCTGGTTCAGCCAGGCTGGTATGAAGAACGTTTTGTTTCTTATCAGGACAAGGGTTCTGATGTCAGAAATGAACTGCTGCATAGTCTGGCAGAAGAGCTGGTCAATATCGGCGGGATCCGGATCATTCATGAAGAAAAAGTTTATGAGCTGATGCAGATGTTCAGAACTTTCTGCCTGGAGACAGAAAAACAGTATCCTTCTTATGAAGATTACGAAAAGGAAAGAGATGCAATTCTTGCTTCATTGTCTGACAAGATCAGCATAGTCTTTCACTAGGAAAATGAAACTGGTATAATAATAGCAAGTTGAGGTGAAAATAATGGCTCAGGATTATGTAATGTTAAAAGGCGAAACAGCAAACGGCGTGATTGCCATCAACAAGTCTGTTTTCCAGAGTATTGCCGAAATCAGCATTGATGATGTAGAAAATGCAATTCGGCTGAAGGAAGCAGCTTTCTCAAAGCCGGTATCTGTAAAAATTGAAGATAATAAGCTGAACGTTGCGGCAGATATCAAGGTGAAATATGGTGCCAGCGTAGCAGCTACCTGTGAACTGGTACAGAATAAGATTTATGAGAATATTCTGTTTATGACCGGCTTCAAGGCTAACAACGTAGCAATTAATGTGACTGGTTTTGAATTTTAATGTTGACAAATATTTGACAGTAGTATTAAATATACAGGTAAATTGAAAAACGGAAAGAAGAAGCACCACTTCTCACCTGATGTCCTTAGGACCTGGGTAGTCAGCCGGATATGATATTCAAAGTCATTTTCAGGCAGGTGCGCTTCGCAACCTGCTTTTCTTTATTACAAGGAGGTCCGCTTGGGAAGAATTAAGAACAACAAAAACAGGCGCAAGGAACCGAACGATATCGTGAATGAAGATATCCACTTCAAAGAGGTTCTGGTCATCGGCCCTCAGGGCGAACAGCTGGGCAGGATGTCACGTCGTGAAGCTTTGGAAAAAGCTTATGATCTTGAACTCGATCTTTTATGTGTAGCACCGAATGCTGAAACGCCGGTATGCAAGATTCTGGACTACGGCAAGTACAGATTTGAAGCACAGAAAAAAGAGAGAGAAGCTAAGAAGAATCAGCATGTCACTGAAGTGAAGGCACTGCGTGTTTCTCCGGTTATTGATCAGGGTGACTTTGACACCAAGGTCAAGAAAGCAAGAGAATGGCTGCAGGATGGTCAGAAGGTCAGAATTGACATGAAGTTCCGCGGAAGAATGATTACACGTCAGGAAGTTGGCCGTGAAGTCATCAGAAACTTCTCAGAGCAGATTTCGGATGTAGCAGATATGACCAAGGCACCAAACCTTGAAGGAAACACCATGTCTGTCACATTCTCACCTAAAAAAGGCAAGTAAAGGAGATTGTTATGAAAGCAAAAGCTAAGAAGCCATCAAAGATCAAGATGAAGACAAAGAAGACTTTCGCTAAGCGCGTCAAGGTAACAGGCAGCGGCAAGCTGAAAGTTCAGCACAACTATGTTTCCCATTTCGCAGCAAACAAGAGTCACAAGCAGAAGATGCATCTGCGTAAGAGCACAGCTGTAAACAGCACAGATGTCAAGCGCGACAAGCAGCTGCTGCAGGGTTAATAGGGAGGCTAAGTTAAGATGAGAGTAAAAGGATCTACACCTACACGTAACAGACGTAAGAAGGTTTTAAAGCTTGCCAAGGGCTACTTTGGTTCCAAGCATCTGCTGTACAGAACAGCCAATGAACAGGTTATGCGTTCCCTGCGTTATTCTTTCGCAGGCAGAAAGCAGACTAAGAGAGAAATGCGCAAGCTGTGGATTGCCCGTATCAATGCTGCAGTCCGTAACTACGATCTGTCTTATTCCAAGTTCATGTATGGTCTGAAGCTGGCAGGCATCAACGTTAACAGAAAGATGCTGTCTGAAATCGCTATTCACGATGAAGCAGGCTTCAAGGCTCTGGTTGACGCTGCCAAGGCACAGCTCAATAAGTAATCAGATTCTGATTAGTTGCAATATCCCAGCCGGTATTGTAAGATAATCGGGCGCGATGGAGATGGAAGTCTCCATCTTCCAATGGCGAGTTGGTGAAGCGGCTTAACACATTGCCCTCTCAAGGCAACATTCACGGGTTCGAATCCCGTACTCGTCACCATGTATAACCGCGTCATTGAGATGCGGTTTTTATTTTATGCGTGTTAATATAGAAAGCGTACTTACCGGAGGTTGTTGATGAAATATACTTTTTACTGCGGAAGTGATCCGAAAGATAACGATAAATTTGTCATGAATTCTGATCAGAATTCGTTGTTTCAGTGTTCTCCATGGGCAAGCGTAAAAAATAACTGGGATCATGTATATGCCAGAGCAGAAGATGAAAACGGCAGAACAAGCGCAACTGCATTGATTCTGATCCGGAATCTTGTATTTGGAAAAAAACTGTTCTACATTCCGCGTGGGCCGGTTATGGATTATCACAATGAAGAGCTTGTTTCTTTCTTTATTGGTGAATTGAGAAACTATGCAAAGAAACACCATTGTGCAGTTCTCCGCTTTGATCCGAAAATTCATTCCAGAATGTATCCTTACACAAAGCGTGAAGAAGACAATCCTTATTTCAATCAGGATGTGATTGATCTGCTGAAAGGACTTGGCGCAAAGCATAAGGGATTTACTACTATGATTTCTGAAGCTACGCAGCCGCGCTACAATGCCGAAATGGATGTTACTTCTGATTATTTTGATCGTCTCGAACATAAAACGCAGAAATCCATCCGCAAGGCAGGAAAGAGCGGTCTGGAAATTGAGAGCGGTATGGAATGCCTTGATGACTTTGCCAAAGTCATGCACTTTACGGAAGTCAGAAAAGGTGTTGCTTTACGTGGAGAAGACTATTTCCGCAATATGATGGAAGTATATGGCGACAAGGCAATCTGCATGGTTACCAGAATAAATTTTCCCAAGCAGCTGCAGGCTTTATCTGATGTTATTGCAGAAAAAGAAAAGCAGCTTGGTGAAGAAGGTATTTCGAAAAAGGCAGCTGCAGCTTTGAAGCGTGAAGTAGACCAGGCAAAAAAGGAAAAGGAAAAGCTGGAAGCAGATTACAAACGTGAAGGCAGAGATGAAGCATTGACATGCGGTATTCTTTCTGTTTATAACGATCATCTGATGGAACTTTTCTACATGGGCAATAACCCGGATTATATGCGTTTCTGTTCTTCCTATTATTTATATGACCTGTGTCTGGCCAAAGCGGCAGAACTTGGCATCACTGAGTGTTCTTTCGGCGGCATTGAAGGAACGCTGAATGACGGCCTGACCTTATTCAAGTCAAATTTTCCGATGAATGTCGAAGAATATATCGGAGAATTCAACATCGTTATCGATCCTGTTGTCGATCAATTATTTGAAAATGTGTATCCATGGGTATTGCAGCGGGCAGCAAAAATCAGAGGCAGAAGATAATGACATATCGTTTTGTTACAAATGTTGATCAGAAGCGATTCGATGCATTCTGCGCGCAATGCGAGTGGAATCATTGGTCCAAAAGCTCACAGTTTATTGAGTTTTCCAAGCCTGAATGGAAAGGAGAACTTGTAGGAGCAGAAGATGAATCAGGAAATCTTGCGGCAACGGCAGTGCTGCTGCAGAAAAATTTAAAGTTTCCGCCGATGCATTTTTCGTATTGTCAATATGGTTTCAATCTTGATATCAACAACCGGGAACTGCTTGCTTTTTTCATCAAAGCACTTTCGGATTATGCACGAAAAAACGGTTCCTGCTTTCTGAGGGTTGATCCGAATATTACCCGTCTTGAACACGAAAAAAACGGTAAAGTTAAAGAAGGCGGATTCAATCATGAATTTGTAACAGAAGAATTGAAACAAGCAGGCTATACGCATTTAGGCTATAACTACGGCTATTCCGGAAACTGGATGAGCCGGTATACATATATTCTTGATCTGAATCGTCCTTTAAAGGAAGTACGCAAAGGAATCAAAAGATGCAGCCAATATCATAGTAAAAATGTGATGCGCGGTGTTACCGTTGAAAAAGCCGGCAGAGAGAAGCTGAGTGTTCTTTATGATGCACAGCTTGAGCTTTCAGCCAGGCTTGGTTTCAAACCGAAGCCTTTATCATATTTTGAAAAGATGTATGACCTGTATAAGCCTTTTGTTCATTATTATGTTGTTTCTGTCAACTTCCATCAGGCAAAGCTGAATCTTCAGAAAGAAATTCAGAATCTGCAGAGCCACCAGGCTCAATGCAAAGATGAAAAAAAGATCCAGCTGGATCAGAAACAGATCGATGCTATTCATAAGGAAATTTGTCAGATTGAGGACAAAGGTTATGATAAAGACGAGAAAATGTATCTTGGTGGAAAGTTCATCATTCAGGAAGGCGCTAATGTCTGGAATGTAAACATGTATACAAAAAAGACACTGACCAATTTCCGGGAAGCTTTTGAACTTCATTATTTTGCGATTGAAGATCTGATGAACAATGGTGCAAAGACATATAACTTTGAAGGTATTTCCGGTTCAACGGATCCGCATGATTATTATTATTCCCTGGATACTTTCAAGAAAGAATTCGGCGGTGATTTTATCGAATATCTTGGTGAATTTGATGCTGTATATAAACCTTCCCTGTATTCTTTATGGCGTCATACAAGCAGATTCTATTCTCTTGCCAGACGTAAAATCCGGTCAATTATTTATCGGAGATAAGGAGCAATATGACAAATAAAGCAAAAATGGATCGAAAGCAGAAGGTTAAGAATTCTCTTGTGCTGGGTGGTCTGGTAGGTACTGCCGGCTTGTTCATAGCCAAGTTGATCGGCTTGTTATATTCAATACCTCTTTCTTACATTCTTGGTTCGGAAGAATTGATGAGCTATTACGGAACTGCATATCGTATTTATTCGTATACCTTGAATGTATTTACAGCCGGCATTCCTTTTGCGATTTCGACGCTTGTTGCTAAGTATACAGTCCTGGAAGATAACAAAACTCTGCTGCTTGTCAAAAAGATGTCAATCAGGTTGATGCAGATACTGGGAGCGGCAGGTATGATATTGCTGATTCTTTTATCCGGTGTGATTGCACCAGTAATTGCTCCTGAAGGTGGAAGCACCGAGATTATGGCCTGGTGTATCAGAATTCTTGCGCTGGCATTGTTTTTTGTGCCGGTTCTTTCTGCTTACAGAGGCTTCTGGCAGGGACGCAAGGAAATGGGGGAATATGCCTTTTCCCAGTCTTTTGAACAGATCTTCCGGGTCGGTTTTCTGCTCAGTGTATCCTATGTGATGGTATATCTGCTGGGTTTTGAAAGAAAATATGCTTTGTATGCAGCGGTTCTTTCTACAAGTGTTGCGGCTGTGGCAGGAATTCTGCAGATTGCTTATTTTGATTTCAGAAATATTGGTGAAATCAGGACACTGGCAAAAAATCAGAAACATAAAAAAACAAATCGGGATGCCCTGTTAAAAGAGCTGCTGATCCTGGCAGTCCCTTATCTTTTAACAGCTATGCTTGGGTATGCTGATGATATCTTCAATTCTCTCTTCCTGCCTACAGGTTTGCGGATGTACGGGTATTCTACTGCAGATTATCAGGTTATTCTCTCCGGATTCAATTATGTTTCTTCCAAATTGACAAGTATTCCACAGATCCTTGCACCAGGTTTTGTCGCAGCCTTGATTCCTCATGTTACGGAAGCTGTAACACAGAAAGACAGAAAAAGAGTCAGTTCCATTATTATTCAATGTATCGGAATTGTATTGTTTATCGGCTCATTCCTGAGTGCTGTGATCGCAATCTATGCACGTGATATCTTCCATATTCTTTTTTATACGACAAATATAGATCTTGCTTCAGGGGTGGTTCAGTGGAATGCCATTGAAGGATTCCTGGGTACAATTTGTCCGGTTACGAGCATGCTCATGATCGCACTCGGCATGAAAAAAAAGATTTTGCTGGTGCAGTTGATCTCTGTTATTGTCAAGAGCATTGTGATGCTGCCTTTGATGAAATGGGTAGGCTATCCGGGCGCTGTGATTGCCTCAATTCTCGGCAATAGTTTTATCCTTTTCGGCAATCTTTATTTCATGTCGCGTAAATATTCTCTGAATTTCAGAATGTTGATCAGGAATTTTATCAAGATTGTATTTGCATTGATTGGAGCAGCAGCTGTTTCCTACGGCCTGCGTCAGATCGGAATTGACGGTTCCACAGGCGCAAAGTCCATTGCTGTAATCAAATTGATGATTAATGCCATCCTTTGTACTTTTGTGTACTTTGGTATTGCAGAAGTATTGAATATTTCAAAGGATCTCTTCCATAAAGATATATTGGCTGTTGTTAAAGATAGAATTCATCGCGGCAGGAACCGGTGATATGAAGCATAAACCTGAAAATACGGTTTATGCTTTTTTTTCGAGGCACTGATAATATGTGCCTGGAAGTTCATTCAATTTTATAAAAGTTATAGAAGACAAAGAAAGGGCATCCGGAGAATGCCCTTTAGAAGAATATTTTGAGGTCAGCGTTTTTTGTATCTGCTTGTGATTTTGCGCTTGATATGATTGAACGCAAGTTTTTCAAATTTGAACAATTTCCACATCTGTCTCGAGCGGACATAATCGAATTCACCAATCTGTTCAATGAACTGAGGACCGAATTCATGCTTGTATTCATATAAATGATATTCCGGATCTTTTGGGTCAGATGTACCTGAGAAACCACAAAGGTCATAGTAGATCACGCCATGTTTCTTTGCATCTTCCATGGCATACAGATGAAGGGAATCCAGCGGTGAGAAGCGGTTGAATTTCTTGTGGAAATAGTAATACCAGCACCAGTTGTAATTTCCCATCCGTATGAACATGCCGGCTGCAACTGGCATTATGCTGAAACCTTTTGAAGCATAGCTCTGGATCAGTTCAAGAGTTTCTTTTGCATTTTCGGCAGCTCTTTCATTGCCGCTGTTCTTCTTGGCTTCATAGTCCTGGCGGGCATTTTCTTCAGCATATTTCAAATCGATTTCTGTGATATAGATGACAGCATGTTCACCAAAGCAGTCCATCATGTCCGAAAAATAGCTGTAAGAAGAAGGGGTAAAGCCTTTTTGATGTACCAGCTGCATCTGCAGGTCGAGAATAGTCTGAATGTCATCTTTTGTCCCGATACGTGTAGTCAGTTTGAAATTAGCAGCTTTTTTTAATGTTCTCTTACGGCGGGAAGAAAACCCTGCTTTTACCTGGTCCATCGGTTTACTGATATCAACGATAAGGGTAAATCTGTTCAGCCAGCTGCCGTTGTAGGCATAGCCATAGCCTTTATGTGTAAACCCGAGAGACTTCAGATCTTCAGTAACTTCTTCATTGCTGAAACCGTCATCAATTACGTTGCCTTTGATGTCATGATGAACTCTTATTACATCCGGATCTACCCGAAGGAATTCTACATGTCTTTCGTCAGCAAATTTTTTCAGGAGCTGAAAAACAGTAACTCTCAATTCTTTATTGCTGTAATCAATGCATGGTCCTTTCGGAATATACAGCAGATGATGACCAAACCATGAGCCGCTCAGAACCAGTGCTGTTCCTTTCAACTCATTGCCTTCGTAAAAGCCTAATTTGTAATATTTTCTGATATTGAAATTATAGTTTTCCTTATCCTGCTTAATTCTCCATTCACCATACATCGTTGTTTTCATATAGTGGCAGGAATTGCTTTGAATAACGTATTGATCAAAAGCAGCGGAATCAGCTACTTCACGAATTTCCATGCGAAAACCTCCATAAACTTCATTATTATACCATCATCAGGAAATTCCTTCAGAAACAAAAAAGATGCCGCATAGACATCTTCTTTGTCAATTTATTTTTCAAGCTGGGCAATGGAAAGATCCAGTCTTCTCAGAGTTTCTTCTTTTCCGAGAATATGAGCTATTTCAATAGCACCGCCTGGTGTAAACTGCTTGCCGGTAATTGCTAAACGCAGCGGGAAGAGAATGATGCCGTTCTTGACGCCAAGCTGCTTTGGCAAAGCAAGCAATGTTGCATGCAGACCTTCTTCAGACCAGTCTTCCTGTTTTTCCAGAGCCTTGCGGCATTCCTTCAGTGAAGAAAGAGCAACTTCCGGATTGGTCTTCATCTTCTTGTTTGTATAGAGGCTGTTGTCATAAGCAGGGAATGTATCAAAGAAATCAAGCATCGGTGCAATTTCTTCCAAAGTATCAGCACGCTGCTGAACAAGAGATGCGATGCACTTCTTGTCAAAGTTACCCTTGACAGCTTTATCAATATACTGCTTTGTCAGCTTGTAATAGGAATCCAGATCCATATTGCGCAGCCACATGCCGTTCATCCACTTCAGTTTTTCCGGATCGAAGATTGCACCGGATGTACCGATGTGCCTGACATCAAATGCCTGAACGAGTTCATCCAGTGTGTAGATTTCACGATCTTCACTTGGAGACCAGCCGAGCAATGCGATGTAGTTCAGAATTGCTTCCGGCAGATAGCCCTTGGCGACCAGATCCTGGAAAGACGCATCGCCATTGCGCTTTGACAATTTGTTGTGTTCATCCTTCATGACCGGCGGGCAGTGGATATAACGAGGAATATCCCAGCCGAATGCTTCATAGATCAGGTTGTACTTCGGAGAGGAAGAAAGATATTCCATGCCGCGGACAACATCTGTGATGCCCATCAGATGGTCATCGATAACATTTGCAAAGTTGTAAGTAGGGAAACCGTCAGACTTGATCAGAATCTGTTCATCCAGTGTGCTGTTTTCAACTGTGATCTTTCCGAAGACTTCATCATCGAAAGAAGTTGTGCCTTCTTCCGGAATCGTCTGTCTGATGACAAACGGTTCGCCGGCAGCGATTCTTGCTTCTGCTTCTTCAATTGTCAGCTTCTTGCACGGATCATCATACTTGAAGGATTCACCACGTGCTTCCTGTACTTCACGCTGTGCATTGATGATTTCTTCATCGCAGAAGCAATAGTGGGCACCGCCTTTTCTGATGAGTTCCTTTGCGTATTTCATATACAGACCGTTCTTAACGCGCTCGGACTGTACATATGGACCGTAATCACCGCCGACATCCGGTCCTTCATCATGCTTCAGGCCGCATGCCTTCAGTGTTTCATAAATAATATCGGTTGCACCTTCAACCAGACGACCCTGGTCAGTGTCTTCAATACGGAGAATGAAAACGCCGTTCGGATCTTTCTTGGCTACCAGATACGCATAGAGGGCAGTTCTCAGATTGCCGATATGCATATAGCCGGTAGGGCTTGGTGCAAATCTAGTTCTAATTGCCATAATTCCTTTTTATTGCTCCTTTTTCTGTTAAATTTTACTCTTAAAACAGGATTTCCTCAATCACTAAACGCATTTTCTATGTGCCTGCCATCCCTATGATCTTATTGTTTTATGATATCTGGAAAACATAAGAAAAAAATGGAGAAAATGAGAGACTATTGAATTGCAGCGTGTATGTAATAGAAGAGGAGACTTTATATGCATGCAGATAGGATCAGAAGCAGAATTCCGGCAGGTGTGTTATGTCTTGCCGCAGTTCTTTCTCTCAGTCAGATTTCTTCCTGCGCTTTGAAGAAAAACGAAGACAGAAAATCGTCATCTGATCTGAAAGAAACGCACCTGGTAAACAATGAAAGTACAAAAGAACCGGAAACAGCAGACAAAACAGAAGAGAACAACAATGAACATAATGAGAATGAAGAAACACAGAAGATAACAGAAAGGGAAACCAGGACAGATGCATCTTCTTTGGCAAAGCCTCCTGAGTCAGCACCGGTTCTGGTCCAGGCTGCATACGATGAAATTGTGATTGATCAGCCTGCATATGACGAAATTGTGATTGATCAGGAAGCTTATGATGAAACAATCATTGATACTCCTGAAAAGACGATTGAGGAACCTGTTTATTCTCAGGACTGGGCAATGGTATGCAGTCATTGCGGCTTTCAAAGCAAGGATGCTTCGATCATGGCTGTGCATCGATGTCCGGATGGTACATTGAGCAATTACACTACAAAAGAATTCAAAGTACAGACAGGGACAAAGACAATCACTGTGCCAGCTGCAACCCATGTCGTTCATCACGACGCAGTGAGCCATGTTGTCCATCATGATGCGGTAACTCACCTTGTGCATCACGATGCTGTATACAGATGAATCTTATGAAAGGAGCGGTAAATATGATCGCTCTTTTTTTAGACTCTGAGTTTCGGGTGTGAACAAGTAAGTATGAAGGCGGACATTGTCAATTCGCATTCAGATGAAAGGCTAGGCAAATCATTATGAGATTCAGACAGAAAATGAAACAAAAATTGCGCAAAACAGGAGCTCTGATCGGAGCCCTTGCGATCGCAGCAGGGGGCACTTGTTTCAAACCGCTTCCTGCCAAAGCAGTCAGCTGGCCGACCAGCCAGCAGATTTATGAAACAGCTCATGCAAGACTGGTGGAGATGATGTCTTATACAGGCGGATCACCGTATGTTTACTACGGTTCCTGTACAGGGGGTCTCGGGGAGATGCTGGCAGCTGTAGATCGCAAGTACGGTACTGACTTTGGTCCCAATATCGAATACAGAACCGGCGCCGGCGGATATGATGCTGCTTACAATACACAAGCAGTCAAAGAAAACTTTGATAAGTATGCAAACGCGTCATTTATTGGTGAATTTTATTCCGACGCAGATCTGAATGCTTCAGATGCACAAAGCGGAGATTTCTTCGTGATGAAGGATACCGGAAATATTCATGCATCAGGTCATGTCGGCATGTTAAGAAGGCAGAACGGAATCGTTTATACGGAAAATGTATCTTCTTATGGAGAACAGGGAGCTTATTACAATATTCCAAGTTACTATGTGGCAGATGAAGTAAAAAAATCAACCTGGCCGATCTGGGTATACAGGCTTGGCAAAGCAAGAAAAAACATTTCAGTCAGTCTGAGTAAGCATAGCAATGATCCTTCCATTTCTGATACCGGCAACTGCTATTCTTTAGCTGGTGCTGTTTACGGAGTCTATTCAGATGCTGCATGTACAAACGAAATCGGCACCATCACGACGGATGCAAAAGGACAAGGCTCATGGAGCGGGCAGACAGATAATGGAACGTCTGCAGTTTATGTCAAAGAAAAAACTGCTTCCCCTGGTTTCCGTCTTGATGAAGAAATCCATACGGCTTCCTTTGACGGCAGCAATGATGCCTCTGCATCTGTTGTTTCGGCAGAAACACCGAAAGAAGATCCTGTGAAAATGGAAATCCGCAAGATCAACCAGGATGATGCAGTTGTCACAAGCCCTGTTTCTCTGGAAGGAGCAGAGTTTACCATCTGTTATTTCAATGATGTATACAATTCAGTTGAAGAAACGAATGGACATACACCGTTGAAAACCTGGGTGCTGGCAGCCAGAAAGGCAGAAGACGGCACTTATATTGCCGGCTTTGATGACGCCCATAAGGTAAGCGGTGATGCTTTCTTCCTCAATAAGCATAATGTACCGACTTTGCCTTTGGGAACAATCACAATCCAGGAAACAAAAGCACCGAAGGGATATACACTGAAGCATTCCTACATGGTTGCCAATGACAACAACGGCCAGGCAGTGCTGGTTTCCGGAAATACGAAAGAAGAGGCAGCAGTTGTGATTGCACATATGGGACCGGCAGATGATATGTATACCATCGGTTCTGTTTCTGCTTTGAACCAGTCGATTACGGTAAAAGATGATGAAACCAGAATCGGCAGTCTGACAATCGAAAAGCTGGATAAGGAAAACGGATCCCAGCCGCAGGGCAATGCTGAAAACCTTGCCGCAAAGTTCAGGATCAGAAACAACAACGCATATGATGTTTCTCTCAAAGACCGGAAAGAAAATGTCTATACTGCTTCTGCCGGTCAGTATTTCAATTATGAAATTACACTCCAGGACAACGGCTATTGGACATCTGCCGATGACTTTATCCGCTTCCTTCCTTACGGCAATTACACAATCGAAGAAACCCAGGCACCGGAAGGGTATCTGATGGATGGAAACAGGACAAAGGACATTACGATTGATGATGCCGATCAGGATGCTGTGATTCATCTTTCCAGAACCGGAAATGAAGATCATGCTTTCTATGATTCTGTGATCCGCGGCGGTTTCCATCTGCAGAAGTTCAACAAAGATATGCTGCAGATGACAAAGAAGCCGCAGGCTGAAGGAGACGGCAGTCTGCAGATCCGCTTCAATCTCTATAATCGTTCAAAGAATCCGGTCAAAGTAAACGGACAGATGTATCCAGCTGATTCTGTGATTTTGTCTGATGTCACAAAAGCCGACGGCAGCTATACCAGTGCTTCTGATTTATTGCCATATGGTTCTTATGAAATTGAAGAAATCCAGGAGCCGGAAGGCTTTATCGGCAAAGAACTTCTGCATGCAAAGTTTGATATTACGGAAAACGGAGAAATTGCGGATACCGGCTTTGATCTGAGTAATGGTGATGTCATTCGGGCAGGCTTTGAAATTCAGAAATACGGCAATGATCTTGGCAGCGTACCGGAGGGCAATGCAGATCTGACCATGCAGGCAGAAATCATCAACAGAAGTGCCTATCCTGTTGTTGTCAACGGCACCTGGTGTGATCCTGGCAAGCCGGTCTTTACCTTTACAACCAATGAAGAAGGGTATTACAAGTCAGCTGACAACCTGCTTCCTTACGGCACTTATGAAGTAAAGGAAATCAAAGCGCCGGCAGGCTTTGATCTGAATCCGAATGCAGATCAGATTTTCAAAGTAAGGGAAAACGGAAAGATCTATGATCTTGTATCTTCTCATGACTTTACGAATGTGATCTGGCGCGGCGGTTTTGAACTGCAGAAAAATGATATGGAAACAGGCACCAGAATCCAGGGCGACGGCAACCTGCAGATTTCCTTTGCATTGATCAATTTATCTTCCCGTAAAAAGAGTGACGGTTCTGTTGTGCAGCAGCCGGTGTTTGTAAATGGCAGAAAGTATGAATACGGCGAGACTGTTTTTTCTGATCATACCGATGAAAAAGGATATTACCGCTCTTCGGCTGATTTATTGCCATATGGCACTTACAAGCTGATCGAAACAGCAAAGCCGCTCGGCTATACTGCAAAAGGCAACCTGAAAGTTACATTTACCATTGATCAGAAAGGCATGATTGCCGATCTGAAAACCCAGATTACCAACCGGCCTGTACTTTCCTACTGGACATTGGAAAAGTGTCTGACGGATGACAAGTACGATAATGAATCCGATTGGACAAAGCCGGAAAAGGGTGCGAAGTTTACCGCCTTCCTGAAGAAATACATTCCGGATGCAGACCATGACGGACAGATTTCCTATGATGAATTCATGAATTTCTTCAATACTGTAGATATCGATCATGACGGCATGATTTCTGATGAAGAAGCAGAAAAAGCAGGAATGACCAAACGTGAGTTTGCCTCTGTTGTTACCGATACAACCGGTCACGCTTCCAGTCAGAATCATATGAGCGTATTTGGTACTTATGTCATTGCCCAGGTTTATTCTGCAGATCCGGAAATTTCAATGCCGCAGGAAACGCAGGAATTCCAGATCAGAGAAACAGATGATTTTGAAGCTGACGGCAATCGTCCGGCAATTCATTATCATGTCAACAATCGTCCGAAGTCCTATTATCTGCAGCTGGAAAAGACAGACGGCGATACAAAGAAGACAGTTTCCCTGAATTCTGCTGTTTTCAAAATCTATCAATTAACCGATAACACAGGCAAAGCTGTGAACAAGTATGTTGAACAGAAGGTCGGCAGATCACACTATGATACTTTCATGACAACTTCCCTTCGTGAAGATGAGAAGCGCAGCCAGCCTCTGAACGGACTGAAGAGTCTGTTTGCAAAGAAGAATGTTTTCTATGATGTTCATGATGAAGATCATCCTTACGGCATGGTCACAACTCCGCTGAAACTTTCCCCAGGCACCTACAGAATTGATGAACTCTCTGCACCAGACGGCTATGTAAAGCCGGAAAAGGGAACGATCATTACAATTGGTTCTGCCTATGCAAAGGAAGATGAAGACAAGGATGAAGTCGTCCATTATGACTTTGCCGACAAGCGCATTACCGGTTCACTTGATCTGCAGAAGAAACTGGAAGAATACCAGGCTGACAAGTCCCTGATCAATCGTGACGATCTCAGTGCAATCACCTTCCAGCTTATTGCAAAAGAAGATGTCATCGATCCATCAGATGGTTCCGTTCTGATTCATCAGGGTGAAATGGTGACAGACATTTATGGTAAGGAAGTCAGTCCGTTCCACGTTGATGCAAATGGTTTTGCAAAGCTGATTGAGCTTCCGCTTGGCAATTATGCACTCTCTGAAATTGAAGTGCCGGACGGCATATTATTATCAAAGGATGTGTACGATGTTTCCTTCCAGCAGAAGCAGGACGATCAGACAACATCTGTTTACTATCAGGTATTCAAAGACGAAAAGGGGAGTGATCATCCTTCTATTCTGAATGAAGTTACAAAGACGGAAATTTCCAAGTCTGATCTTTCAGATGAGGAAGAAGTACCTGGCGCAAAGATGAGTCTTTATGATGCAGATGAGAAGCTGATCGACACCTGGGTATCCTCAGACCAGCCGCATACGATTGAGGGTCTGAAAGCCGGACAGAAATATGTCCTGAAAGAAGAAAATGCACCGGACGGTTATTATTACGCAGAAGAAGTACCGTTTGAAATCAATTCTGACGGCAAAGTACAGAAGATTGACATGAAGGATGCCCTGATCCGCTATCAGATTGCCAAGATTGATGAAGAGGGCAATTACGTCAAAGGGGTCAGATTGACGCTGACAGATATTACCGATCAGAACAAGCCGGAAGAAATTGAACTGCCTGACAAGGGCATCACCTCAGACAAGCCGTTTGAACTCAATGGCGTACTCAAAGCAGACCATACTTATGAGCTGAAGGAAGAAGAATGGCCGGATGGTCTCTATCAGGCTCAGACAATGCAGTTTACGGTGAATCATACAGGAAATGGCGAAGCGGTGATTGTGGCAATGAAGGATCTGCACACGGGCCTTTCTGTCAGAAAGGCAGATGATGCAGGCCATCCGGTTGCCGGCGCCAGGCTGCAGATTCTGCAGAAAGCAGAAGATGGCAGTGAATCCCTGATTCATGAATTCATCAGCGATGACAAGCCGGAAGGCTATGATATTTCTGCCTTTGTAAGAGGCGGGGAATCCTATATTCTGCGTGAAGCAGAAACACCGGATGGTTATGAAACTGCAGCTGACATTGCCTTCAAAGTAACCGGCACAAAACAGATTCCGCAGGAGATCATTATGAATGATAAGAGAAAGGAAACAGATGTATGGATTTCCAAGATTGATGCTGCAACGAGTAAAGAACTGCCGGGTGCAGAACTGACAGTGTCTGATGAAAACGGCGTTGTCATTGAAAAGTGGATTTCTGCAGATACACCGAAGCAGATCAGATTGAAGATCGGCGGCACTTATACGCTGAGGGAAGTCACGGCTCCGGAAGGCTATGCCAAGGCAGAGTCTATTCAATTTACCGTTACCGGAAATCACGAAACCCAGCAGAAGGTCGTGATGAAGGACGCAAGAGAAATTGCGGATACCAGCGACACATCGCATATTTTCATTAATCTTGCCGCATTGAGTGCCGGACTGGGGGCAGCTGTGTATCTTGGCCTTGTCCGCAGAAGAATCTGATGTGATGTAATCTGAATTGATTTTCTGTCAGCCTGAAAAAGGCTGGCAGATATACGCTCTTACGAAAAATATTGAGGGCGTATATGTGCCGGAAGATCAATCCCAGGAAAAAGACAAAGTAGTGGAATCATGCGGTGGATGATGAAGGAGAACCTTGATCCATGGTCCGTAGTTGGTAGTCATAAGACCATTGATAAATACCGGATAAGCAGGATCTGAAAGAATCCCAGCTGCCTTCTGTTGCAAAGTTCCTTCTGCATAAGAAGTCCAGAAGGTATCCCAGAGATTCTTACAGGAAAAACGGACATCAGAATCATAGGTATCTTCCGGAAAAACAGAATCAAAGAGCTGATCCTGGTATTGTTTTTCTTTTGCGTCTGCTGCTTCCACATCTTTTTCAAGAAAGATAGAGCCGTAAGTTCTGAAATCAATTGTTTCTGCATGATAAACAGCCGAATTTCCGGTAATGGAAAGATTGCCGAGCCAGTGTTTTCCAGTCCAGGGAATGGCTGAGATAATTTCATTGACAGTATCAGTCTCAATAATGTTCTGTGCATGCTGGTGGCCTGCACAGATAAGACGTACATGATATTTTTTCAATAAAGACGGCAGTTCTTTGTTCTGAATGGTATAGCTTTTATCATGAATTTCATCCTGGTCAAGCGGTGAATAGTGGGAAAGGAAAAGAACCTTCTGTCCTGCATCTGTTTCCTGCTTCAGCATTTTCTTCAGCCATTTCATGGTTTCTTTGGAAAATTCTCCGTGTTTTCCATTGGTACAGGAACTGTCATCCATGGCAAAGAGGGAAACATCTTTGATCCTTGTTACATAACTTGCAGAAGCAGGGTCTTTTTCATCTTGTGAAAGAAGTGGACCAAAAGTTTCCTGATATGAGGACAGAGTACCCTGAATGAAATCATGATTGCCAGGTGTCAGAACTACCTGAATGCCGGCATCTTTCACAGGCTGCAGAAGGGATGAAAGGGCTTTTTCATCTTCAGCCAGGCCGCTGTTAGTAAGATCTCCGGTTACGATAAAGACATCAGGGTTTTTTGCAATGACTTCCTGCACGATTGCCTGCGTACCTTCTTTCACGTCTGAGATCAGCGGTACAATCGGATTGTTGTGATCAGGATTGTTTGTGTAATGCAGGTCAGAAGTGACAATTGCTGAGAATGAGGTGTTTTCAGATGTCTGATATTGTTGTTTTTCTGCTTTGCAGCTGCATAGAAATAAAGCGGCAGCCAGCAGGAAAGTACCCGGGTTTTTCATGGGAAAATTTTATCATAATTCCTTCCGGCATATGAGGCAGGTACTTTGTATTCTGTGTCTGTTTTTCTTCGCGTCTGTTTTTCTTCCTTTTCCTTTCTTGAATGTCAAATTGCATGAAGCTATAATTGATATTTGTTTGAAGGGAGATAGTTTTTATGCAATTACTGGTACATATTACAAACCATGAAGATACGGTGAATCCGATCATGAAAAAACTGGCAGAAGCCGGTTTCCATGGCGCTACAATCGTTGATTGCGAGGGCATGCTCTATGCTCTGAATCAGGATTCTGTGGATGCACCTGCCATTTTCGGAGGCCTGCGTCAGTTCGTCAATCCGGGCCGTCAGCAGAATAAGATGATTCTTATTGTTCTGCAGGATGAGGACATCGGAAAGGCAATTGATATTATTCATTCTGTTGCCGGTGATCTGAGGAAGCCGAATACAGGAATTGTCTTTTCAATGCCTGTAACCAGATGGGAAGTGTCCAAGAACTGATATGAATACATTTTTCTATGTAGGAATTGCCATGCTGGCTGGTCTTCTGATGACACGTCTGACCCGCCTTGTCAAGCTTCCTAATGTTACGGCATATCTGATTGCCGGTGTTCTGATCGGACCATGTGTTTTCAATCTGCTTTCCGGTGACAATCTGGCAAGTCTCGGCCTGATTACAGAAGCTGCCCTTGGTTTCATCGCTTTCTCAATTGGTGATCAGTTCAAGCTGAGTGCTTTGAAAGCAATCGGCAAGCCTGCTTTGATTATTACGGTATTGGAATCTGTTGGTGCGGTTGTGATTACAATGTCCGTGACGATGCTGCTTGGCTTTGATCCGATTGTCTGCGTTATGCTGGGTGCGCTTTCCGCTTCTACAGCACCTGCTGCTACATTGCTGGTAGTTCGTCAGTATAAAGCAGCCGGTCCTTTGACTAACATGCTGCTTCCGGTTGTTGCTGCCGATGATGCTACAGGTCTGATTGCATATTCCATCTGTGTCAATATTGCATTGAATATGATCAATCATTCCGGTTTCTCAGTGCAGTCGACAATTCTGTCACCGCTTGCTCATATCTGCGGTGCACTTCTGATCGGCGCTGTGATCGGTTATCTGCTTGCTTTGTCTCATCGTTTCTTCAAATCTCATACAAACAGGATGTCGTTTGCCATTCTGTGTGTCTTTATCGGCGTTGCGATTGCTGACAAGCTGGGTCTTTCCAACCTGCTGCTGTGCATGGCAATGGGTGCAGTTTATGTCAACTTCTGTGATACTGCTGAAAGAATTCTGAACTGCATTGATGACTGGACATATCCTCTGTTTATGTTGTTCTTCGTCTTGTCCGGTGCGCAGCTGGATCTTGGCACTTTGCCTAAGGTCGGTCTGATCGGCATTGTCTATATTGTCTGCCGTTTCGGCGGCAAGTTCCTGGGTTCCTGGATCGGCGGTACCATTACTCATCAGCCTCCGGTTGTAAAAGACAATATCGGCTGGGCTCTGATGCCGCAGGCAGGTGTCGCTATTGGTATGGCTACCATGGCTTTGCAGCAGCTGCCAAGAGAATTCGGTACGCAGATTCAGACAGTCATTCTTGCTGCTACATTGGTCTATGAAGTTATTGGTCCGATTGCAACCAAGACAGCATTGAAACGGGCAGGCGAAATTCACGCCTGATTGTGATGGAAGGGCACTTTATGTGCCCAATGGCATCAACCTAACAATAGGCTGGTGCTTTTTCTTTGCCTGATTATGAGCAGGCAAATTTGAGTGTATAGTAAAGCCAGGTGGATTATCCATCT
>OMXQ01000007.1 GCA_900315065.1 uncultured Erysipelotrichaceae bacterium | reverse complement strand
CTCGTAGAAACTTCCTGGTGTCCCTTTCTCGGACTGGAACATTATACTACGAGTTGATTTAAGGGTGTGTTTTAGGTCCCCTCTGCAAATGAACGTTTTATAATAAAAATTAATTGATGAGAGCAGGGAGGCTTGTATGAAAAAAATAATCCGTATTCTCTTCAGCAGAATAACTGTTATTGCATTGTTGTTTGTATTGGAAATTCTCTTTATCTTTTCTGCCTTTACTTTATTAGGAGATGCCTACGGGTGGATTGACGGCATCCTGCGTCTGATCAGCTTTGTGTTTGTATTGACGACGATCCGGGATTCCACCCATCTTTCGTCTGACATCCTGTATATGTTAATCTGTCTTTTATTCCCGGTCATGGGTGCGATCTTCCTTTTGTTTACAGTCACGTCCATGTTATCCAACCGCCTGTTCTACCGGGTTATGAAGGAAGAAAAGAAGTCTGAGGCATATCTGATCCAGGATGAGGCAGTTCTTCCGGAAATCAGGCAGAAAGATAAAGCTGCGTATTTACAGGCCCGCTATCTTTCTGATCACTGCGGCTATCCGGCTTACCGCAATTCTCAATTTGATTACTACAAATGCGGGGAAGAAGGATACCCTGTTATGCTGGAAGAATTGAAGAAAGCAAAGGAATACATCTTCCTGGAATACTTCATCATTGAAAAGGGAAAGATGTGGGACGGCATTCATGATATCCTGAAGCAGAAAGCCAAGGAAGGCGTTCTGGTCAGAGTCATGTATGATGACATGGGTTCCTTAATGACTGTCAAATCTGATTTTGCCCAGTCCCTTGAAAAAGAAGGCATTCATTGTGTTTCCTTCAATCGTCTCCATCCGTTAGTCTCAGTCTTTATGAATCACAGGGATCACAGAAAGATCATGGTCATCGACGGAAAAGTTGCTTTCTCCGGCGGGGTCAACTTAGCAGATGAGTACATCAATGCCATCGTAAAACACGGCTATTGGAAAGACAACATCATTCGCATCCAGGGACCGGCAGTATGGTCATACTGCGTACTTTTTCTGAAGAACTGGAACGGTGTTACGCAGGAAGACAAGGATTATTCCATTTATAGAAGATCTGCAGAAGAAGACGGGGAAGACGGCTATATCATTCCGTATGGACAGACACCGCTGGGAAATTCCAACGTCGGTCAGAATGTTTATATGAATATACTCAATACCGCTGAAAACTATGTGTACATTTATACCCCGTATCTGATCATTGATGAAACCATGGTGAATGCTCTGATTCTTGCGGCCCAGAGAGGCGTCGATGTGCGGCTGGTCACACCAGGCATTCCGGATAAGAAGATTGTCTGGGAAGTGACGAGATCCTATTACAATACTTTGATCAGAGGCGGCGTGAAAATCTATGAATACACACCTGGTTTTGATCATGCCAAAGTCTTTGTTTCAGATGATCAGTATGCGGCGGTGGGTACATTGAATCTCGATTATCGTTCTCTTTATCTGCATTTTGAAAACGGGACATATTTATATGGTTCAAAGGAAATTGCAAAGATCCGGGCTGATCTGGAAGAAGCCTTCACAAAGAGTCATCTGGTCAGTGAGAAAGAAAGCAGAACCGGTTTCTTCCGTTCTCTCTTCCGTTCTTTCTTAAGGATCATTGCCCCGCAGATGTAAAGAAGTCTGCTATAATACCAGCGTTATGAAAACTTTGATCTGGGATTATAACGGAACCATTCTCAATGATGTCGGAATGTCCGTAAAACTTGAAAATATGATGATGGCCCGCCGTCATATGAACAAAACCATTACCATGGAAGAATACCGGGAGCTTTTCTGCTTCCCGATTATCGATTACTACAAAAAGGTCGGCTATACCTTTGAAAATGAGACATACGAAGACATTTCAGTGGAATACAATGCTCTGTATGATCAGATGTTTGATGAATGTACGCTGGCTGACGGTTTTACTGAACTGATTCAATTGTCATTGAAGAAGGGATATCAGAATGTGATTCTTTCGGCTTGCGAGCATAACAAGCTCAACGCACAATGCCGGCAGCTTGGCATTGATCAGTACTTCCGGGAAATTCTCGGCATTGACAATATACTCGGCGGATCCAAAGTAGATATGGCAAAGCACTGGATGATCCGCTCCGGCGTCAATCCGGATGATTGCATGTATCTGGGTGATACGGAACATGATCTGGACACTGCTCAGGCAATCGGCATCACCAACTGCTTCCTGGTTGCTAACGGCCACCAGGCCTATGATGTATTGAAGAAACGCACACAACACGTCGTGCATTCTTTACGGGAAATAACGTTATTATGAAAAAAGAAATCTGCCACGCATATAAGACATGCGGCGGCTGTACCTATATGGGAGTTGCCTATCAGGAACAGCTGTTTGAAAAAAGAAAATATATTCAGTCCCTGTTTCCAAAGGAAGAAGTGGGCATGGTTGTCGGCATGGAAGATCCATATCACTATCGCAACAAGGTCTATGCGACCTTCGGTTATGACAAGGATGAAAACCTGATTGCCGGCATGTATGAAGAAAACAGCCATGATCTTGTTTTTGTGCCGGATTGTCTGATTCAGAATGATACGGCTAATCAGATTGTTGCCTCTTTAGTGAAGAATGCCGGCAGGATGAAGATCGAACCTTACAATGAAGATACTGGCAAAGGGGTATTGAGACACTGCTACATCAGAGTTTCTCATTCTACCGGAAAGGCTCTGGTCGTGATTGTCATCGGGGCAAAGCAATTGCCTTCTTCGCGCGAACTGGTTCAGGATCTTCTGAAGGACTGCCCGCAGGTAGATTCCATCGTGCTCAACTGGAACAGTGAAAATACATCCATGATTCTCGGCCCAAGAGAAAGAGTCATCTATGGTTCCGGCTTTATCACCGATGAAATCGGCGGTCTGAAGTTCAGGATCGGGTCCCGTTCTTTCTATCAGGTAAATCCTGTACAGACGGAAAAGCTCTATGCCAAAGCAATTGAACTTGCCGGCCTTACCAGAAGGGATACAGTGCTTGATGCCTGCTGCGGCATCGGTACAATCTCCTTGTTTGCGGCAAAGAAAGCAAAGGAAGTAGTCGGCGTCGAAATCAATGAATCTTCCATCCGGGATGCCGTTTTCAACGCAAAGGAAAACCGGATTGATAATGCCGTTTTCTATTGTGACAATGCAAGAACATTCCTGGAAAGACTCATGGATACGCCGGATGTCGTCATTCTCGATCCCCCGCGCGCCGGCATGGGTTATCATTTCATGTCTTCTTTGTCCAGGCTTGGCAGCCGCAGAATTGTCTATATTTCCTGCAACCCGAAAAGCCAGGCAGATGATATTGCCTGCCTGCACGGCTATCGGATCAAAGCCATTGTTCCGGTCGACATGTTTCCTTTTACAAAGCATATTGAAAATATCGTTGTGCTTGAAAAGAGCAGGGAAAGAAGAAACTTTCATGAAGGAAAGAAAGGCCGTGCTCCCTATCGTACTGCCAAAGACTTCCAGCCGCACAAAGACAAAAGCAGAACAAACGGGTCTCACAAACCGGATAACAGAAGAAAAAACAATAAGAATTCCTGAAATTGATGAGCTGTCGTGATCAGATTCTGATCCGGCAGTTTTTATTTGCTGAAAAATTTGTAAAAATGATTTGAAATGAATCCGTGTATTCTATGCTCATAATATTTTTATATAAAATATATATCATAATAAATTACGCAAATTTTCATTTAAAAGTTGGAAAAATACACTTTCATATTTGAGCATAAGATAGTATATTTACATTACAAAACCAAAATAGATTTCAATTCATCGGGGGAGAGAAAGAAATATATGCCAAAGATTATATCTGATATCCGCAACAAAATCCTGACTTCTGCCAAGGTTCAGTTGAAAGAAAAAGGCTATGCCGGCTTGTCATTGCGAGGCGTAGCAGAAGATTGTGCAATTGCGGTAGGCACAACCTACAATTACTTCAATTCCAAGGAAGAACTGGTCAATGCAATTATTACAAGCGATTGGGAAGAAGCCATGAAGGATCTGGATCAGGCAGATCCTGAGACTGAAGATCTTGAGGAAGCATTCCGGAATATTTATCAGGCAATTTACAACTTTTACGAAAACTACGGCGGCATTTCCATTCTCCGTCGTCATCAGAGTGTCAGAATAGATCTGCTTGATAAGCATTACGATGATTTTGCCAAAGATCTGACTAAGCGTCTCAAGTCCATTGTCCGCAAGTATGGTATTCATGAATCTGAATCTTTCCTGAGATTGATCGCCGAAACAACCATCACATCTGCTTCCCATGATATTGATGAATATGATTATGCAGAACTGATTCACAGAATTCTGACTGCATCGTATGAAAAGTAAGTTTACGGCCGGGTGAAACCGGCTTTTTTCTTTCCAGGTGCGATGATAATCGGGAAGGAGCTGCAACATGAAAAGTGAATTCGATGATGCCCGTTTTTTTGAAGAATATGAAAAAATGTTCCGCAGTAAAGGCGGCCTTTCCGCCTCTGGCGAATGGCATCAGCTGGAACCTTTGTTTCCGGATGTCAAAGGAAAGAAGATATTGGATCCTGGCTGCGGGTACGGGCGGCATTGCCGGTATGGGGCAGATCATGGCGCGGATAAGGTACCTGGCCTGGATTTCAGTCAGAAAATGATCGCAAAAGCCAGAGAAATCAACGGCAGTAAAACAATTGAATACAGGATCTGCGGCATTGAAGAATATGCTTATCCTGCAAACACATGGGATTGCATCATTTCCAATCTTGCCCTGCATTATATTGAAAATCTGGATGCAGTTTATCGGAAAGTTTACCGGACATTGAAGAAAGAGGTCATCTTTCTTTTCTACATAGAACATCCGGTCTTTACAGCAGGAATTCATCAGGAGTGGATTTATGACCAGGAGAGCAGGCCTCTTTACTGTCAGGTAGCCAGGCAGCATCACACTCTCACCCGGATTCTCAGCGGACTATTGCAGAACAATTTTGAACTGCTGGCAGTTGAAGACGTACAGCCGTCAGAGGAAATGCCTGCAATGCCGGGCATGAAAGATGAGATATGCAGACCGATGATGGTGCTGGTACAAGCCCGTGCCAGAAAAACAATCTGATAATCCGCTTGCGGCTGAATAAAAGCTTCAATTTCTTTACAAATAAGTTACAATAGATGACATATTAAACAAAAGGAGATACCGCTATGGGCATTGTAGTAATCGGAGCTGTTTTTGTAGATATCAAGGGATATCCTTTCGGACAATATGTACCGGCAGGCAGAAATGCCGGCCGTGTTTCCCAGGTTCATGGAGGCGTGAGCAGAAACGTTGCCGAAGACATTGCCAATGTTGAATTGAGACCGACTTTTATTTCCGTCGTCGATCATTCCGGTATTTCCACAGATGTCATAGAAAAACTCAATCGTCATAAGGTCAATACAAAATACATCCGCAGAACAGATACGGGTCTGGGCACCTGGCTGGCTTTGTTCAATCATGAAGGGGATGTCGTCGGTTCTATTTCCCAGCGTCCTGATCTGAGTGAAGTTTCCAGAATTCTGGAAGAATACGGGGATGAGATCATCTCCAGGGCAGACAGTGTTGTCGTTGAAATCGATATGGATGCCGATATCCTCAAACAGGTATTTGCCCTGGCTGACAAGTATGGCAAGAAAGTATATGCCGTTGTTTCCAATATGTCCATTGCTTTGGAAAGACGGGACCTGATGAAGCATACAGGCTGTGTTGTCTGCAACGATCAGGAAGCAGGTCTTCTCTTCTCTGAAGATTACCGGAATACAACCCCGGAGCAGCTTGCCAAGCGCATCAATGAAAAGGTAAAGCAGGCTAAATACCCGAAGATGGTTGTCACCATGGGGGATAAGGGAGCTGTCTGGGCTGAGATGGATGATGGCTGCGGAGTATGTCCGCCGCAGGATACTGCAGTCGTAGATACAACCGGAGCGGGGGACGCCTTCTTTGCCGGCGTTACCTTAGGCCTTACTTACGGCAAGAGCTTAGCCAAGGCATGTGAAATCGGCACGCGTCTGGCTTCCAGCGTTATTGCAACTACGGAAAATGTCTGTCCGCGTTTCCAGCCGCAGGAATTTGATCTGGATCTGCCGGCAGAATTGCAGAAATGCCTGACTGAAAGTGAGGGAAAATAAGATGGAATTCCGCGGTATGAGAAGATTCAACCAGCAGATCAGCTACAGCGACTGCATCAGGCTTCTGGAAAAAGAACCAAGAGGAGTACTTGCTGTGAATGGTGAAAACGGCTATCCGTATGCACTGCCGGTTGATTTCTGGTACAATCCTGAAAACGGGAAAATTTATTTCCATGGTGCAAAAGAAGGAAACAAGATTGATCTTCTGAAACAGAACAACAAAGTTTCTTTCTGTGTCATGGACAAGGGATACAAAATCGAAGGGGAATGGCCGCTTCATATCCGCAGTGTAATCATCTATGGAAGAATCCGGTTTATCGATGATCCGGAAAAAACAGTTGAACTGGTCAGAGAACTTGCCCGAAGGTATTATCCTGGTGAAGAAGAAATCGAGTATGAAATTCAGAGAGCAGGTTCCAGAATCCAGATGCTGGAACTTATCATTGATCATATGACAGGCAAAGAAGTGAAGGAATCCTGAGTTTCTTCACTTTTTTTTGTTTCATTCATTGTTGCAGTAAACCGCTTTACTGTACAAGGAACGGTGATAGAATTAAACAGTACGATTTACAGAAACTGGAGTTTTTTTTTATGACAAAAGACATGACGCAGGGCAATACCGCGCACTTATTAATAGGCTTTACGATTCCGCTGGTATTAGGCAACTTATTGCAGCTGACTTACAACGCTGCTGACTCCATGATTGTCGGCCGCTTTGTGTCTTCTTCGGCATTGGCTGCCGTCGGCACCTGCAACCCGATCATGAATATTGCAATTCTGTTCCTTTCCGGTATGTGCATGGGAGCTTCCATTCTGATGAGCCACCAGTATGGAGAAAAGAACGAAGAAAAGCTGCAAAGACAGGTTTCTACGACCTTCCTGGGCGGTATTGTATTCTCACTGGCTGCGACGATCATTCTGATTCCGTTAGTGCCTGCTATTCTGCATCTGATCAATGTACCGGAAGAAATCATGGCAGAGAGCACTTCTTATCTTCGCATTATTATGTGTGCCATCTGCTTTACCTTCCTCTATAACTTCTATGCCAATACGATGCGGTCTCTGGGAGATTCCAAAACCCCGCTGCTGTTCCTTGGTATTTCAGCCGCATTCAATATTTTCGGAGACCTGCTGTTAGTCATCGTCTTCCATTTGGGTGTCTTCGGCTGCGCTTTGGCAACTGCCTTATCTGAAATGTTATCGGCTTTGTTCTGTGCTGTGTATGTTCATTACAAAGTACCAGTCCTCAATCTTGGAAAGAAATGGTTTGTCTTTGATAAAGGACTATTTAAAACAACCGTTGCCTATTCCTTCACCAGTGCCATGCAGCAGGCAGTCCTGCAGATCGGCAAGGTCATGATTCAGGCTATCGTCAATGAAATGGGCGGAATTCTGGGTATTTCTATTATTGCTGCCTTCAATGCCGTCAATAAGATCGATGACTTCGCTTATACTCCTGAACAGAATATCGGCCATGCTATGACAACCTTCGTTGCCCAGAACCAGGGCGCCGGTATCAGGAAGAGAATGAAGGAAGGCTTCCGGACAGGCATTCTGATTGAACTTGCCTATGCCTGCATCCTCGGCATTGTTTCCTTCATCTGTGCCCGCTTCTTCATGGGTCTGTTTGTATCCAGAGCAGATGCCAATTATGCGCATGTCATGGATCTGGGAACAAAGTATCTGAAGGCTATGGCTTTCCTGTATCTGCTGCCTTCATTGACTAACGGCGTCCAGGGCTACTTCCGGGGCATCGGGGATCTCAAGGTAACATTGGCTTCCACCTTCATGAATATGCTGGCCAGAGTTGCCTGTGCCGCTTTGCTGGTATATGGTCTGCACCTGACGGAAAGTCTCCATATCTATATTTTTGCAATTGCAAATTTCGTCGGCTGGATCTTCATGCTGCTGTTTGAAGTGCCGTTGTTAAGAAAACATCTGAAGATGTTGTTGTGAGAAGATCAGAAATGGTCTTCTTTTTTCTGCTTCTTTTACAGCAGCTGAAATGTGTCGTAGTGGAGCAAAGCATGGAAATGTTACAATGCAGAAAATGAGGTGACGATTATGTTTGATCAATCTGATATTTCCCGTGATGCTTTTATGCTGAAGGGAGCTTTGGCAAAGAAGGGCTATGACTGGTGGTGGCATTGTTTTACCGGCATCAATGACAGGACTGGTGAAGAAAGACAATTTTTCATTGAGTTCTATACGATCAATCCGGCTCTGGGCGGAAAAGAACCTGTCTTCGGCCAGCTGCCTGCAAACAAGGAAAAGGGCATAAAACCTTCCTACCTGATGGTCAAGTGCGGCTGCTGGGGAAAAGAACACGTTCAGCTGCACAGATTCTTCGGCTGGGATGAGGTAACCATTTATGAGGGCGTGCCGTATGAAATCAAAGCCGGTGACTGTCTTGCCAGTGAGACGCACCTGCGCGGCAGCGTTGTTGTAAAAGACAGTGCAGAGCATCCGGAATGGATGTGTGATGATGGCCAGATGTCCTTTGATCTTTCCCTTGAAAAGAAGAATACCTTCAATGTCGGCTATGGAGCAGGCAGGTTATTCAGAAGTCTCAATGCCTTTGAAATGTATTGGCATGCGGAAGGCATGAAGACCTTGTTTGAGGGTTCAGTTACTTTGAATGGGGAATCTTATACTGTTTCCAAAGCAGGCAGCTATGGCTATGCGGACAAGAACTGGGGCAGTGATTTTACTTCTCCATGGGTCTGGCTGGCTTCTTCTGACCTGGTGTCCGAAAACAAAGGAAACCGTCTGAATGACAGCGTCTTTGATATCGGCGGCGGCAGGCCTAAAGTTTTCTTCTTTCCTTTAGACAGGAAGCTGCTTGGCGTCATGCGCTATGAAGGCAGGCAGATGGAATTCAACTTTGCCAAATTCTGGCAGATCGTTCATACAGACTTTTCTTTCAAAGAAGGCAGTGACTATGTCTACTGGCATGTGCGGCAGGAGAATTACAGATATGTGATGGAAACAGATATCATCTGTAAGAAAGAAGACATGTTGTTTGTCAATTATGAAGCACCGGACGGTACCAGAAAGCATCGGCATCTTTTCAACGGGGGCAATGGTACCGGCATCATTCATCTGTATGAAAAGAAGGGCGGAAAATTAATAAAAATCGATGTGCTGAAGACAGGTCATGTCGGCTGTGAGTATGGAGAATTTGTGTGATTTCTGTAAATTGTGCATTTTTTGTGAATGTATGAAAACAGTTTTCACCATATGAAAAAAATGAAAATAAGTATTGAAAATATTTGCGGACTGTGTAGTCATAATAGCGACATCTAAATCAGAACGGTAAGAGGTAGCGATGCAGATGAGTATTTCCCGGAGCCGGCAGGCAGAGAAAGGAAAGAAAGGCAACCATCGCCGAACGTTATTTCCAGGCATGGAACTTACGTGGGATTGAAGACAATATCTTCAATACTCCTTCAGTAATGAAGAGGCGCTTATGTTGGCAGGCCTTCCTGCAGAAAACTGACGTCTCTTGAAAAAGAGGCGTTTTGATTTGGTGCGGAAAGGGACATAGATTATGTCATTCAGAATGGTTCAAACGCTTCTTGCGGCTGCTGCTGTAATTTCATTGACAGGCTGCCGCGCATCCTCCACAGCTCCGGCTGGAGCTGCATCATCATCTTCTTCCGCTGCTTCAGCTTCTGCTTCCTCCGATCAGAAGGAATACAAGGTTCTGCGGGTAGGCATGGAATGTGCCTATGCACCGGATAACTGGGAAGAAAGCACAAAGACAGATACGAATATTGAAGAAGAAAACAACCCTGGATTCTATGCAGAAGGGTACGGCGTCCAGGTTGCCAAGTATATCTCTGATCAGGTCGGGGCTGAAATGAAGGTCGTCAAGCTCAGCTGGGACGGCCTGATTGAAGCTTTGAATAACGGCCAGATCGATATGATCATTGCCGGCATGGCGGATACCGAAGAAAGAAAGCAGAGCGTCAACTTCTCCACAACTTATAACGTCAAGAAGACACAATACCAGATCATGCTGAAGAGTGACAGCAAGTATGCAAATGCAACCCAGTTGTCTGATTTCTCGGGTGCTTCCATTCTGGGCCAGAAGGATACATTGCTGGATACAGTTATTGATCAGATTCCTGGTGTCAATCATGTATCTCCGGTTGCTTCCGTTCCGAATATGATCGACAGACTGAATGCCGGTACAGTTGACGGCATCGTCATTGATGAAAACTCCGCCCAGGCTTATCTGCAGACATATCCTGATCTGAAGGTTGTCAGCTTCGAAGACGGCAAGGGCTTTGAACTCGGCTTCACCGGTGCCTGCGTAGGTTTGAGAAAGAGTGATACCGATCTGCTCGACAAGGTCAATGCTGCTCTTGCATCTCTGGATACAGAAACAAGACAGAAGATGATGGATACAGCTACAGCAAAGATGCCTCAGTAAGGATTCAAAGCGTTCAGTATGAATTATTATCGTAAATTCCTGTGGTTCTGGGAAAGCATCCTGTGTTTCCTGGCAGTCTGGATTCTGGTTCCGGCCTTATCGCCGTCCTATAACCAGCTGATTTCCCTCTTCCACCTGTTCCCGAATGTCCTGATATATGGATTGATGGGTTTGTTAGTGATCTGCGGTGTATTTCTTCTGATCGTACATGGCAAACAGTTATACAAAGGCCGGCAGGTGATCGAAAAGATCATCTGGGGCCTTCTGCTTGTTATATACGCAGATCGTATTGTTCTGAATTTTATTTCGCTCTGGATTGATTGTGCCAACATGACGGCCAGACCTGATGGTTTCCTGGCAACAATGCTGTACATGGTCATCAAAGAAAGAAAAATATGGCTCAATGGTATTCTTGGTACCCTGAAGGTTTCCACGCTTGGTACTTTGCTTGCCTTCCTGTTAAGTATTCTGCTTCTCTTCATGCGGGTCAATGAACCGCAGAAAAGGGACCATGAAGGCATGCAGCTGCTGAAGCTGATCGGCAATACCTTTGAAAAAGTATATGTCACTGTCATCCGGGGCACACCAATGATGGTTCAGGCAGCCGTCATCTATTATGCAGGTTTCGGTCTGACAAAATCACTTATGGCAGGTGCATCTATCACGGAAATCAATAATACCTGGTCTTTCTATACCGCCGGCCTGATCACAGTTACTTTGAACTCTGCTGCTTACCTTGCGGAAGTATTGAGAGGGGCAGTGGAATCTCTTGATAAAGGACAGAAGGAAGCAGCTGCTTCCCTGGGCTTTACCAACTGGCAGGCTATGATCAAGATCATCTTTCCGCAGGCGGTACGGAATTCTTTACCGGCTATCGGCAATGAATTTATCATCAACATCAAGGATACTTCCGTATTGAACATTATCGGTTTTGTCGAATTGATGTTTGCGACTGCTACGGTTGCCGGCAAGTACTATCAGTATCTGACTTCCTATTGCATTTCTGCTGTCATCTACCTGATTCTGACATGGACGCTGACCCGTCTTTTGGCTTTGATCGGCAGATTGCTTGGCAGCAGCAAGTCTGTATCCCTGCCAAGTTCCAACTGAGGTAATCACAATGAGTTTGATATCAATCAGAAATCTTGAAAAATCCTTCGGCAGTCTGCAGGTACTGAAGGGCATCAACATGGATGTCAACCAGGGCGATGTTGTTACGGTGATCGGTTCCTCCGGCTCCGGCAAGTCTACCATGTTACGATGCATCAATTTACTGGAAGAACCGGATTCCGGTCAGATTCTGCTGGATGGTACAGATCTCTGTGATCTGCATACTGATGTTCCGGCTTTGCGCAGAAGAATCGGGATGGTTTTCCAGACCTTCAATTTGTTCAATCATCGCACGGCTTTGGAAAACTGCATGCTGCCGCTGACGACTGTTCTGAAGATGGATAAGGCAAAAGCAGAGGAAATTGCTCACCAGAGACTGAAAGAAGTCAATATGGACAAGTTTGCCAATGCTTTGAGCGATAATCTCTCAGGCGGCCAGAAACAGCGTGTTGCAATCGCAAGAGCTCTTTGCATGTCACCGGAAATCATGTTGTTTTATGAACCGACCAGTGCATTGGATCCGGAAATCGTCGGTGAAGTTCTTGATGTTATGAAGAATCTTGCCAGGGAAGGCATGACTATGATTGTCGTTACCCATGAAATGCAGTTTGCACGGGAAGTCAGCGACAGGGTTGTCTTTATGGACAAGGGCGTTATAGCTGAAGAAGGAACGCCTGAGGAATTGTTTACCAATCCTAAGAATGAAAGAACAAGACAATTCTTAAGCAGATATATTAACGGAGTGAAAGAATAAGCTATGAATGATCAGGAAATATTCAATTTGTCAGATGCCATCTGGGGATATGCAGAAACAGGCTTTACGGAAGTAAAGTCTGCCAAAGCTTTGGAAGACGTCATGCGCAATAACGATTTTACCGTCACTGTGGGAATAGCTGATATGCCGACTGCTTTTGTTGCCGAATACGGATCCGGCAGGCCGGTAATTTCTTTCCTGGCTGAATATGATGCCTTGTTCGGCATGAACCAGACGGCTGACTGTACAGAATTTCATCCGATCACAACGGCAGAAGATACAGGCCACGGATGCGGGCATGAATTATTGGGTGCAGGTGCTGCTGCCGCAGCAATTCTCTATAAGGAATATCTGCAGAAAACCGGCCGAAGCGGAACAGTCAGGTTATACGGCTGTCCTGCCGAAGAATCAGGCTCTGGCAAAGTATATCTGGCCAGAGGCGGATATTTCGCAGACACGGATGCTGCTTTGACATGGCATCCAGGTCTCTTCAATCAGGTCTGCACAGCTTCCAGCCAATCCTGTATCAGCATGTTCTTCAAGTTCCATGGGGTTTCCTCGCATGCTGCAGGGGCTCCTCATTTAGGCAGAAGTGCCCTGGACGGGTGTGAATTGATGAACGTCGGCGTCAATTATCTGCGTGAACATATGGAAGACAGTGACAGAGTCCACTACGCATATACCAATGCCGGCGGCAAGGCACCTAACGTTGTCCAAAGTGAAGCTACCCTCAAGTACTTCATCCGCTCCAAAGACAATCCGACCTGCCTGAAGCTGATGGACAGAGTCATCAATTGCGCAAAGGGTGCTGCTTTGATGACCGGGACAACAGTAGACGTTCTTTTTGATGAAGGACTTTCCAATACCGTCAACAACTTCACCCTGGAGAAGCTCTTCCGTGATGTCTTCCTTTCCCAGCCGAAACCGGAATTTACACAGGGAGAACTGGCTTATGCCCAGAGTTTCAAAGACACATATGGCGTTGATGCGATGATTCATGATCTTGATCCCCTGATTCAGAACAAGGACGAAGTCATTGAAAACATCCGCAAGTCTCCTTTATGTACGATTTTTGTCGATAAGACATGCAGCGACCAGGTCAGAATGGGTTCTACTGATGTCGGTGATGTTTCCTGGGTTGTGCCGACCGCAACCATCAATACCGCCTGCTTCGCTTATGGAGCAGGAGGACATTCCTGGCAATGGGTTGCCCAGGGCAAGAGTTCCATCGCCCATAAGGCTGAGCTCTATGCCGCTGAAATTCTCTGCGAAGCTGCCGTTCGTCTGAATGAACATCCGGAAATTCTGCAGGCAGCCAGAGCTGAATTTGACAAGCGGATGGACGGACAGAAGTATGAGTGCCTGATTCCGGATGATGTCAAGCCGCATGTTTCTGATCTTTGATCCCTGATATAATCCGTATACGAAAAAGTCACTTTCTGATACAATCAAGAAAGTGATTTTTTATCTGAGGAGTAAATAAAGGATGGCAAAACTCTATTTCTATTATGGGGCAATGGGAAGTTCCAAGTCCGCTAATGCCCTGATGGCTGAATATAATTATCGTGAAAGAGGTCAGAAAGTATTATTGGCAAAAACAAATCTCGATACAAGAGACGGCAAAAATGTGATCCATTCCCGCATCGGACTGGAAAAAGAGTGCGTATTATTAACAGATATACTGGCAATGAAGGATGATGAGATTGCAAAGTATGATGCTGTTATTGTCGATGAAATCCAGTTTGCGACCAGAACCCAGATTGATTTCCTGGCGCATGTTGTCGATGATCTCAGTGTTCCGGTCATGTGCTATGGTCTGCGTACTGACTTCCAGCTGAATCTGTTTGAAGGCAGCGAAAGGCTGATGGCAATCGCAGATGAAATCAAGGAAGTCAAGACAGTCTGCTGGTGCGGGAGAAAAGCTACCTGCAATGCCCGCTATAACAAACATGGGATTATCCGCCAGGGGGAACAGGTCATGCTTGGTGCCAATGATGATTATATTGCCTTGTGCCGCAAGCACTTCATTCAGGGCAAGCTTGGTCCGGATGAAGAGGATAAGGCAGTCGGTTTCTGTGATTAATCAAAAGAAGGAGCGGATCAGAAAAGTTCCTTCTTTTTCTTAACTATACAGTCTCACAAGATATATTGAGACTGTTTTTCTTTCTGTTTCTTATAAAGTTCTGCCGATGCAGTCAAGGAAAGTCCGCATTGTTACTTCTTCCAATCCTGCTGCAGATGGAAGCAGAATTGTATTGACTGCCTGTTCTGCCTTGCCACAGGTCAACAGGATTTTACTAACCGGTGCTTTCAGAATTCTATGCATCATGGAAGGATGATAACGGAAACTGGATCCGGTACAGGAAAGAATCAGCAGCAGATCATTGGCTTGATAGAAAGGTACTTCTGCATAGTGTGCCTCCAGCAGGACAGCTTTTCTTCCCTTTGCCTGGAGAATATTCAGCAGATGCAGGCAATGAACTCTGGTATCCCCGTGTCCGAAGATATAAATGGTATCTGCTTCTCTGATCTTCTGGATCAGTTCCTGCAATTTTTCATAAGGAAAGTTTTCAGAAAGGGTATGTACTGCTTTTTCTTCCTGCTTCAGATACAGAAGCAGATCATTTTCAGTATTCAGGCAAGCAGGTTTTTCACTCAGAGAATGATTATAATCACGGACATCATCCTTGAATTCCTCCATGCCTGCATAATTGAGCTTATGGATCAATTTGGAAATCTGCCCTCGTGAAACAAAACAGCCTTGTGCTATTTCATCAACGCTCATATCAGGAAATTCACTCATATGCTCCAGAACAAAACGGCAGAAGGCAGAAAGAGAAGGATCATGAGAGCGGCTTTGTTCATTCAATGTATCGGTAATCATACTACCAGTATACTCTGTTTCCATTATGGAAACATTTTCGTGAAATACATAATCCGCATGCTAGACTGATGGCGTTGAAGGAGGAAAGCAATATGGCATTTCGCAATGATTTCTTATGGGGCGGTGCAACTGCCGCAAACCAGGTGGAAGGCGGCTGGAAAGAAGGAGGCAAAGGGCTTGCCAATGTAGACCTGATGCCGCACGGCAGCACTCGTTATGAGACAGGCCTGGGACACGCTGATATTCACAGCCCGAAGAAAGGGGTTAATTATCCTTCCCACGAAGCAGTCGATATGTATCATCATTACAAGGAAGATATCGCAATGTTCGGTGAGATGGGCATGAAGACGTATCGTTTTTCCATTGCCTGGACAAGAATCTTTCCAGACGGAGACGAGGCAGAGCCGAATGAAGAAGATCTGCGTTATTATGATGATCTCATTGATACATGCCTTGAATATCATATCGAACCATTAGTTACGATCTGTCATTTTGATACCCCGATGGGGCTGGTAGAAAAGTACGGCGGCTGGCGGAGCAGAAAAATGATCGATGCTTTCCTGAAACTCTGCAGGGTTTTATTTACCAGATACAAAGGAAAGGTAAAGTACTGGCTCACGTTTAATGAAATCAATATGATTCTCCATTTCCCTTTTGTGGCTGCCGGCCTGCAGTTTGAAAAAGGCGAAAATGAAGTCCAGACAGAAATTACTGCTGTTCATCATGAACTGGTCGCAAGTGCGCTTGCCACCAAGCTGGCTCATGAAATTGATCCGCTGAATAAGATCGGCTGTATGGTCGCAGCCGGTCAGTACTATCCGGAGACCTGCAATCCTGCAGATAATTTGAAGGCATTGGCAGATAACCGGGAAGTTTATATGTTCATTGATGTGCAGGCCCGCGGTCATTATCCTGCTTATGGTCTCAAGTGGATTGAGGCACATCATGCGGTTATTCCTTTTGAAACCGGTGATGAAGAAATCCTGGCTGCCTATCCGGTAGATTTCATTTCTTTGTCTTATTATTCTTCCCGTGTTTCAACAGCGGATCCGCAAAAGGGAAAGCAGACCGAATCCAATATTTTTGCTAGTGCTGTCAATCCGTACCTGGAGACCTCCGCCTGGGGCTGGCAGATTGATCCGCTTGGCTTCAGAATTACTTTGAATGAATTGTATGATCGGTATGAAAAGCCTTTGTTTGTTGTAGAAAATGGTCTTGGTGCCAAAGATGTTGTAGAAAAGGACGGCAGTATTCATGATCCATACAGAATTGCCTATCTGCGTGCCCATATCCAGGCAATGAAAGAGGCAGTTGAAAAAGACGGTGTTGATATGATGGGCTATACAACCTGGGGCTGCATTGATCTTGTTTCAAACGGTACCGGTGAAATGGAAAAGCGCTACGGGTTCATTTATGTTGACAAGGATAACAGCGGAAAGGGTACTTTGAAGAGAATCAGAAAAGATTCTTTCTACTGGTACAAAAAGGTAATTTCTTCCAACGGAGAAGATCTTGTCTGAACATTCGAGGAGCATCCGCTCCTTTTTGTTTTCCATAAATACGTGCAGGATTTCCAGGTAACAGATACAATATCATTGTTGAGTTCAAAAGGAGATATAAACAACCATGAGTCTGAAAGAACGTAAAGACATGGATCCTGCTTTCATGTGGGATACCACGGAATTATTTGAAAACGATGAAGCATTTGAGACTGCCCTGGCTGAGATTGACAATGAAATCGATGCCTGTGGCGCGTATGCAGGAAAGCTGAACAATGCCAAAGATGTTCTTGCCTTCCTGGAAGCAGAGACTTTGATGATGCGGCATATGAATGATCTTTACTGCTACGCTTCTTTAAGAAGAAGTGAAGATACCAGAGACGGCCAGGCTGTTTCCATGTTTGCAAGAGCCGGCGCCAAGGCAGTCAAAGCAGAATCTGCAGTTTCTTTTGCGGAACCGGAATTGTTAGGTCTGGATGAAGAAACGTTCAATGCCATTCTGAATGATGCATCTTTGCAGGACTATCATTTCTATTTACTCAATATCAAAGACATGAAGCCGCATACTTTAAGTGCAGCGGAAGAAAGTCTTCTTTCCCAGTTTGGTGAAGTTTTTGCCAATCCGGAACATGTTTCCGAAGCTTTGATGGATGCGGATCTTGTCTTCGATGATGCCCTGGATTCCAAAGGAGAAAAGCATCAGGTATCTTCTGCCAGCTATATTCTTCTGCAGAATTCCCTGGACAGAACTTTAAGAGAAAATGCCTTCCGTTCTTTATACAAAGGCTATAAGCAGCACATTCATACTTTTGCCCAAACTTACAGCGGTGATGTCAAGGCCCAGACAACCGAAGCCAGAATCAGACACTACAATTCTTCGCTTGAGATGAGAATGAGTGCAGATCACATTCCGACTGCCGTCTATGACAGATTGATCGATGCTGTCCATAAGAGAATGGATTCCATGTACAGATATGTCCGCTTGAGAAAGAGATTGCTTGGCGTTGATGAACTTCATTACTATGATCTCTACACGCCGCTTGTAAAGGCGGATCCGCGTCACTATACCTATGAAGAAGCCCAGAAGATGGTTCTTTCTGCTGTTGCCCCGTTAGGTGATGAGTATGTAAAGAGAGTTCAGAAGGCATTTGATGAAAGATGGATTGATGTCTATCCGAATGCCGGCAAGACTTCCGGTGCATATTCTTCCGGTTCCTATGATTCCAATCCTTATATTCTGCTGAACTTCACAGGAACTCTGGAATCTGTTTCTACCCTGGCTCATGAGATGGGCCATTCCCAGCATACCTGGCTGACCAACCATAACCAGCCTGCCCAGTATTCCGGCTATACCATGTTCGTTGCCGAGGTCGCTTCGACGGTGAATGAAAATTTATTGATTGAACAGATGCTGCAGAAGGAGACAGATCCGCAGATGAGACTGGCATTGCTCAACCAGTATCTGGAAGGCTTCAAGGGTACTGTCTACAGACAGACCATGTTTGCCGAATTTGAGAAGGAAGCCCATGCCATGATGGAAAGAGGAGAAGCTCTCAATGCTGAAGCCCTGAACGCTTTGTATAAGAAGCTGATTGCCCTTTACTTCGGCAAGGATCTTGTCATCGATGATGAAGTACAGTATGAATGGGCAAGAATTCCGCATTTCTATTACAACTTCTATGTATATGTCTATGCGACAGGGTATTCTTCTGCAGTCACCATTTCGGAAAAGGTTCTGCATGAAGGGGCACCGGCAGTGAAGAAGTATCTTGAATTCCTGTCGATGGGCTCTTCCCAATATCCGCTGGATGAATTAGCTCATGCCGGGGTTGATCTGAATACTGAAAAGCCGGTTCTGGAAGCAATCGACAAGTTTGACAAAGTCCTGGATGAAGCTGAAAAGATCGCTGACCAGCTGGGGTTATAACAGAGAAAAAGAATAAGAAAAAATGAAAATGGAAACTTATACACAATACGCATGCGACAGGCTGAAGGAACTGACAGCTATTGATTCCCCGGACGGCTTTACCCGCAAAGTCATTGACTATACAGCCGGAAAGCTGAAGGAACTGGGCTTTGTGCCGGAAATTACCAACAAGGGCTGCATTGTCTGCAATCTTGGCGGCAAGGGAAATCCGATTGTCCTGTCTGCTCACATTGATACACTCGGTGCACAGGTTGCAGAAATAAAAAATAACGGAAGATTGAGACTTTCTCCTGTCGGAGGTCTTCCAGCAAGCGTGGTTGAAACAGAAACCTGCCGCATCTATACAAGAGATGAGAGGGTTTATGAAGGAACCTTCCAGCTGTGCAATGCTTCCCTGCATGTCAATGGAGAATTGAACAAGACAGTTCGTTCCTACGACAACATGGAAGTCGTCATTGATGAAAATGTCTCTTCAAAAAAAGAAACGGAAGCGCTCGGCATTGATAACGGCTGCTACGTCTGCTTTGATCCGCGGACTGTCATTACAAAGTCCGGTTATATCAAGTCCAGATATCTGGATGATAAATTATCCGTTGCCATGCTGCTGGCATTGGCAAAGAAGGTACAGGATGGTGCAGTGAAGCTTGCCAGAAAGACCTATCTCTTTATTTCCGTCTATGAAGAAGTAGGCCATGGTGCCAAAGGCGCAGTACCGGCAGATGCCGTTGAATTCATGTCTGTCGATATGGGATGCGTTGGTGAAGGTCTGAAGTGTACGGAAAGACAGGTATCCATCTGTGCCAAGGATTCCGGCGGTCCTTATGATTACTCGGTTGTCAATGCATTGGTGAAATGCGCACAGGAAGGAAAACTGGACTATGCAGTAGACATTTATCCTCACTATGGCAGTGATGCTGAGGCAGCTTTAGGAGCAGGGTATGATGTGAAGCACGGCCTGATCGGAGCAGGCGTTTATGCTTCCCACGGTTATGAAAGAAGCCATGTGGACGGGGTAAAGAATACGCTGGCTTTACTTGATCTGTATCTGCAGAAATAAGAGACGAAGACAAAACTTCGTCTTTTTCTATGAAAGATTGCTATAATTATCCATATATCGAAAGGAGAACAGCTTATGAAGAAGGAAAAATCATGCGGTGCAGTCGTATTCAGGATAACAGACGATAAACCTGAGTTTCTGGTCATTCATCAGGTACAGGGACACTGGTGCTTCCCGAAGGGCCATGTTGAAAAAGACGAAACAGAAACTGAAACAGCTTTGCGTGAAATCAGAGAAGAAACAGGACTGGATGTTGCCATTCTGGATGGTTTCAGGACTGTCACAAGCTATTCTCCGGAACCTGGTGTCATCAAGGAAGTTGTTTACTTCCTTGCCCGTCCGATCGGCGGCAAGGAAAAGGTCCAGAAGGAAGAGCTGCAGGATATGCAGTGGGCTGAATATGTCCGTGCTCTGCCGGCCGTCACTTATGAAAATGACGCTGCTATTCTGAAGAAAGCAGCCAGATTCCTGAAGGTTCACAGCGATCCTGAGGAAGCAATGTGAGAAGACTGGTATCCTTTTCAGAAGCAGCTAATGACCGCTATGCGGATATGTATGATCTGACCAGAGATTTCCCGGCTTCTTTCTTTGAAGGGAAGAAGGAGAGCGGCTATCTCATTGATCACGCAGACGCAATCGGCGTCTATGCTTACCGAAGAGAAGAAGATACAGTTTTTCTTTCTCTCTATTTAACGGATCCTGCTTCTTTGTCTTCCCTTCATCTTGTGCAGAGATTATTGGAAAATATCTTCCGCAAGGAAAGAGAAAAGAAAGTCGTCGTGAAAGATGGCAGCCAATACGGGCGTCTTCTTTCCGGCTGCGGTTTTTATCCAAAAGGACAGGCTTTCCAGAAAATCTATGAACCATGGAAGTTTGTTGTGCCGGATGCCTGCTTTGATGAAGAAGGCTATCTCATCAACCAGGGCAGGATGGAAAAGATTCCGTTCGGCTGGTTCAATACCAGAGACAAGGGATGCGGCTGGATCGCGGCATACAACTTTCTCCGCCTGCTTGGCAAAGAAACCGACATGCAGGAAATTGAACAAAGTCTCAGCCGGCACTCATTACTTGGAAAAGCTGCAGGCCAGGAGATCGGTTCTCTGTATCTCTGGCTGAACCGGAAGGTGCCTTGTCACTATACCTATAAGTTCAAAAAGAATCTTGCCAGGACCATGGCACAAAGCCAGTGCGGCATACTACTCTATGTTCATTCGCAAGGTGCTCATTATGTTGCTTATGAAAATCTGAAGAATGGTACCTTTCATTTCTATAATGCCGCTTATGGGAAGAAGGATCATGAAGAAAAGGCAGAGAGTTTTCTGGAAAGATTTGCGATGGTACCTGGAGCAGCATTGATCTGGAAATAGCAGCAGTCGTCAAAGTATGACTGCTGTTTTTGTTTCAGTATGTTACAATAGTTCCGCTATTGAAAAGAAGGCAGAAGAAATGATTAATACCATTGTTACCCTGGAAGAAATTCACTATCAAACAAAAGATCCCGGGGACTTACTGGAATCCATCCGTAAAAGAGGCGTCGCCATTCCTGTTCAGGTCAAGGCCAGGGACGGCTATTATGAATGCGTAGATGGAAATAGAAGACTAAGTGCCTGTGCCGCACTGAAGAAAGAAAATCCGAAGTTTGACAGGATTCCGATCATGATCCTCAATGATTTTTCCAAAGCCGGCAGCTCCTTCTGGGGCAATACACAGAATTTACACTAGGAGAAATATATGGAAAGACTGCAGAAAGTCATTGCGCAGGCAGGCATTGCCTCAAGAAGAAAAGCAGAAGAACTCATTGCCCAGGGCAAAGTCCAGGTTAACGGCAGGACCGTTACGGAAATGGGCGTACAGGTAGGCCCGGAAGATGAAGTTGTCGTTAACGGACAGAAGATCGGCAAAGAAGAGAAGGTATACTTCCTTCTGAACAAGCCGAAGCACACAATTTCAGCTGTCAAAGATGACAAGGACAGACCAACCGTCATGGACTGCTTCCCTGACGTGAAGGAAAGAATCTTCCCGGTCGGAAGACTGGATTATGATACTACTGGTCTTTTATTAATGACCAATGACGGAAACTTTGCCAATGCCATGATGCATCCGCGCTCTCATATCAGGAAGACATATGAAGTTGCAGTCAACGGTGTTCTGACAGACAGTATGTGCGCCAGACTTGAAAAAGGCGTACCGTTAGAAGACGGCATGACTCTTCCGGCTGAAGTTGTATTGCTTGAAAGAAGCGAAAAGAAAAATAAAACCGTACTGCAGATTACCATCCAGGAAGGAAGGAACCGCGAAGTACGGCGCATGATGGAATATTTCAATTGTGAAGTGACAAGACTCAACCGGATTGCCTATGCATTCCTGGATCTGGGCAATCTGAGACAGGGGCAGTATAGAAAACTGCGTTCCTTTGAAGTGCGTAAATTACTAGCTCTGGTCAATCACAATTGATCCCGGCTTTTTCCAGCTGCTCCCCGTCCGGATCAATGTAAATTGTTTTATAAGCACCAAGCTGTACCATTCCCGGTTTTGCGCCGGGAATTTTTTTGAGATTGCGGACTGGGCAGTAGTTGACCGGAACGGAAGAAGAATTTCTGCCTTTGGAGAAATAGGCAGCGACATTTGCCGCAAAACGGAGGGTATCTTCATCAATCTGCGGACTTTCACTATGAATCACGACATGAGCGCCATGGTAATCCTTGGCATGAAGCCAGAGATCGCTGCGTCTGGCAATATGCCATGTCAGGGCATCGTTCTGCAGGTTGTTCCGGCCGAAGGAAATCAGAGAGTCCCTGAATTTCACTTCGGTAATATGAGGAAGGGCATCCTTCTTCTTTTTTCTTGCCTTGGACTTGCTGACCTTCTTCTGTTCATTGCGCAGATAGCCTTGTTCCTTGAGTTCCTCACGGATTTCTGATGCAGTTGTAAAATCAGCCTGATCCAATTGTTCAATCATTCCTTCCAGATAATCAATTTCCTTCTTGCAGAGATCGATCTGTTCCTGAACATAAGTTTGGCCTTTTTTCAGTTTGTTGTAACGGGCATAGAATTTTCTGGCATTGCCTGGTCCATCCAGCTTTACATCCAGCGGAATTCTGATTTCCTTCTGGTCCGGATCTTCATAATTGACCAGATTGATGGAATTCTGTCCTTTGGTATCACGAACATTATAAGTATAGAGAAGATCGCCCCAGAGTCTGTACTTGTCGCAATCCATAGCGGTATCCAGTTCACTTAACAATCGCGGCAGTTTCTGCTGCTGATGCTTCAAATTACGGGAGACGACATGATACACATCGCCTGTGATCTGCCTGATTCTGTCTTTTTCTTCCCGATGGTAATAAAGAACATCAAAGCCTTCAAACAAAGGATAGGAAACGCACTTGCCGACACTCTGTAAAGGAATACAGTGGAAGACAGGTTCGTTTTCATCATCAGCTATATATAAGGAACGGGAAGCTTCAATTTCCTTCATGAAATCAGAAAAGGACTGGCCGTGTGCCATTCTGTATTCGCACTCTTTGGCAAGGAATGGAGAAAAGCCGGCAAACTGCTTCGTCAATGACAATTCAGGATCAATGGTCTGCTCCACGAATGGATCTTTTTTATTCTGAGATGGGGCGGGAACAAACATCGCACCAGTCTGAATGATGCGCCTGGAATTTTCAAAAGGCGGAATCCGCTTGAGGGCATCAATGATTTTTCCTTCTTCGGAAACCAGAATGATATTGGCATACTTGCCCATCAGTTCAATATACAGATACAGGTTTTCCAGATCCCCGATTGTATTATGATGACGCAGGGTGATCTTACACCATCTGTCAAGACCTGCCTGTTCAATGGATTCCATTGTTGCACCTTCCAGATATTTTCTGAGAACCATGACGAAATTGCCCGGCTCAGCAGGGGTAGGATAGTCTCTTTTTGAAAACAGAAGGCGGTTGTAAACGGAGTGACAGGAAACCAGCAGCTGGACTTTGCCTGGCGTACCATGCGCCTGAAACAGGATTTCCGTATTGGAAATCTGCCAGATTTTCTGAATCCTTAAGGGCATTGCCGCAGAGATTTCAGGAATGATTTTATGCAGTAGAATTCCGTCCAAAGCCATACAAGTTTTACCTCACAGTAGTATAGTATATCATGTTGACGTAGATTGATCGGAAGTGTAAATTAATCTCAGGAGGATTCACATGACAAAAAAGGGGCTTTTGATTGTATTAAGCGGACCATCCGGTGTCGGCAAGGGAACAATTTTAAAGGAATTTGTAAATGATCCGGATCTGAAGCTTGCCTACTCTGTTTCCATGACTACCCGCAAGCAGAGACCAGGTGAAGTTGACGGTGTCAATTATCATTTCGTTACCAGGGAAGAATTTGAAAGAGCAAGAGATAACGGTGAATTGCTGGAATCAGCAGAATTTGTCGGCAATTACTACGGTACACCGTTGAAGGAAGTTGAAAAGCTGCGTGCAGAAGGCAGAAATGTTCTGCTTGAAATTGAAGTACAGGGCTGCCAGCAGGTGCGCGAAAAGGTCGCTGATGCTTTGACAATTTTCATTGTACCGCCGAGCATGGAAGATCTGGAAAAGCGGATCAGAGGCCGCAATACAGAACCGGAAGAAATTGTTCAGGAAAGATTGGCCAAAGCCAGCAAGGAAATGGAACTCATCTCTCAGTACAAGTATGTTGTCTGCAACGATGATCCTAAGCTTGCCGCAGACATTATCCGTGTCATTATCAAGCGGTACATGGCTGCCAACGTCTGAGCATTTCATAAACAGTTCAGATCGGAGAGGATGCACTTCTGTGTGTCCTTTTTTTATTTTCCGTCATACAAATTCATCAGATTGTAATAAAAACTTCTGCAGGGCACTTGCGAAAGCGGTTACATTCATCTATACTGGAAACCAGAAAGAATAAATGGGTTTCCAAATGAATGAAGAAGAAATACTGGCATCAGCTGCCAGACAATTCCAGAAATCGGGATTGAAATTTACAATGCTCGATGTGGCCAATGATCTCCACATCGCCAAGAAAACAATTTACCAGTTCTACAGCGGCAAGGAAGAACTTCTGACTGCCATGCTGGATACCGGTTTTGCAAGAATCCATGCCCGCAAGAAAGAAATTCTTGACCAGGACATTTCCATTCCGGAAAAAATCCAGCAGGTCATGATTGCCATGCCGGATTCCTTTGAAGTCATTGACTTCCGCCAGCTGTCCGATCTGAAAGAAAAATATCCGAAGGTTTACGCCAGGCTGCGCAGGCACCTGGAAACCGACTGGGAACCGGTCATCAATGAAATCCAGAAGGGGATCGATGCCGGGGTTGTGAGGAACATTTCCATCCCGGTCTTAAGAACGATGGTCACGGCTTCCTTTGAAACTTTTCTTTCTACTAATGTGCTGAAATCTGAAGGCATTCAATACAACGATGCTCTGAATCAGATGATGGACATCATCATGAACGGTATTGCGGAGGATAAAAAATGAGAGAAATTATCAATAACAACTGGGAATTCACAAGTCATTGGAGCGATGCATTCCTGCATGGCGCAAAAGGCGAGGAAATTGTCCGGATTCCTCATACAGTAAAAGAAGTGCCTCTGCATTATGCAGATCCTGATTCTTATCAGATGATCGCCGGCTACCGGAAGACGCTTTCCTTCAAAGATAAGGATAAAAACAAGAGATATTTCCTGATCTTTGAAGCAGCTGCCCATATCGCAACCGTCTGGTTCAACGGCAAAGAACTCGGCACTCATTGTAACGGCTATACTTCTTTCCGCTATGAAATTACCGGCCTGGTTGATTTTGAAAAAGACAATGTTGTCACTGTTCGTCTGGATACAACGGAAAATCCTTCCGTGCCGCCGTTCGGTTTTGTGATTGATTATCTGACATACGGCGGGATTTACCGCAATGTCATTCTTGAAGAAAGAGAACAGAACTACATCAAAGATGCTTTCCTGAAAACACCAAATCTTCACACGCTGGATATTGATGTGCAGGTGGAAGGAAAAGAAGAAACCATTACAGTGGAACTTCTCAAAGACGGAAAAGTTCTGGCAGAAAAAGAGAAGAAGGGTGAAAACGGAACCGTCTCTCTGATTGTGGACGGGGCTGAACCATGGTCACCAGAGCATCCTGCTTTATATACATGCCGTCTTACTTATGGCAAAGACGTACAGGAATATACATTTGGTTTCCGCACCATTGCAGTTGATGAAAATCACTTTCTGTTAAACGGAGAACCATATTTTGTCAGAGGTCTGAACCGCCATCAGTGCTTCCCGTATGCAGGATACGCAGTACCGGATGCCTTACAGGTGGAAGATGCCAGGATTCTGAAAGAAGAACTGGGCGTCAATGCGGTCAGAACTTCTCATTATCCGCAATCTCATGCATTCCTGGATGCCTGTGACAGATTGGGTCTTCTGGTCTTTACGGAAATACCGGGCTGGCAGCATCTGGGCGATGATGCCTGGAAGCGGCAGGCCATTGAAAATACCAAAGAAATGGTCAGAGAATATCGGAATCACGTTTCCATCTTTATGTGGGGTGTGCGGGTTAATGAATCTCTCGATGATGATGCCCTCTATATGGCAACCAATGAAGCTGCCCGTCGTCTTGATCCGACCCGGCCTACTTCCGGCGTCAGATATCTGGAAAAGAGTTCTTTGAAGGAAGATGTCTATGCTTACAATGACTTCTCCCATATCGGTACAAACAAGGGTGTCAAAGCCAAGAAGGATGTTACGCCTGATGTAAAGAAACCGCTGATTGTTTCCGAAGCAAACGGACATATGTTTCCGACCAAGTCCTATGACAAGTGGGAAAGAAGACAGGAACATGCTTTAAGGCATGCAAGAGTGCTCAATGATGCAATCGCAGACGGACAACATGCAGGCTGCTTCCAGTGGTGCATGTTTGACTACGCAACCCACAAGGACTTTGGCTCCGGCGACAGAATCTGCTATCACGGTGTCCTGGACAGCTTCCGCAACCCGAAGCTTGCGGCAAGTGTCTATGCATCCCAGCAGGAAGAAACACCGGTTCTTGAAATCGGTTCTTCCATGGATATCGGTGATTATGACGGCGGCACCATTCAGGAAACCTATGCCTTCACCAATGCTGATTGCGTAAGACTTTATAAGAATGATGATTTCGTGAAGGAATTCAGACCAGATCATGAAAAGTGGAAGGGGCTGAAACATCCGCCGATATTGATCGATGATATGATCGGTGAATTGCTGCAGAATAATGAAGGCTTTACCGGTCAGAAGGAAAAGCTGATCCGGGAAGCAATGAATGCAGCCGGCCGGTACGGCATGGCCAATCTTCCGGCAAAGTACGTTGCCATGCTGGGATGGGTGATGCTGCGGTATCACCTGAAGTACAGCGACGGCGTTGCTCTTTACAGCAAATATGTAGGTTCCTGGGGCGGCGACGCAACGGTGTGGAAGTTTGAAGCCGTCAAGGATGGCAAAGTCGTAAAGACAGTCGTCAAGTCACCACGCACAAAGCTGCATCTGGAAACAAAAGTTTCCCATACGCTTCTGCATGAAGGAGATACCTATGATATGGCATCCATCCGCATCCGGCTTCTGGATGAGCTGGATAACCTGGCTTCCTATGCCCAGCTCCCTGTAGAAATCAAAGTGGAAGGGCCAGTTGAAATCGTCGGTCCGCATGTTGCTGCGCTGGAAGGCGGCATGAGCGGCACTTATATCAGAACCACAGGGGAAACAGGCAAAGCTGCTGTCACCCTTACAACCGGACAGACAGAACCGGTCCAGATACAATTTGAAATTCAGAAATAAGGAAAGGAATGAATCATGAAATTCTCCAAGAAACAAACTGCCGCTTACGGTATTGGTGCCGTAGGCAAAGACATGGTGTATGCCTTATCTTCAGGCTATGTCATGTACTACTACCAGGATGTGCTCGGCGTTGATGCTGCCTTCGTCGGTCTTATCCTGCTGATTGCCCGTATCTTTGATGCGGCCAATGACCCGTTCATGGGTATTATCGTTGCCAAGACAAAGTCAAAGTGGGGCAAGTTCAGACCGTGGATTCTTTCCGGTACAATTCTGAATGCATTTGTCCTCTATGCTTTATTCAACGCTTCTTTTGCCCAGGGTGCTGGTCTGAATGCATTCTTTGCTGTCATCTATATTCTCTGGGGTGTCACTTATACCATGATGGACATTCCTTTCTGGTCCATTATCCCGGCTGCAACGCATGAGCCGAAGGATCGTGAAAGCATGTCTGTTGTCGGCAGAACCTGTGCAGGCTTCGGCAATGCGATCATCACTGTCTTTGCCATGCCGTTAGTTCATATGTTCGGCGGCGGCGCAAGTGCAGCTGCAGAAACAAAGGGTTTCTCCTTCCTGGCATTGATTGTTGCCATTCTCTTCGTTGTCTTTGAAGCAGTAACGGTCATGGGTCTGAAGGAAAGCACAAATGAATCTGCAGAGCTGCAGAAGCAGGAAAACGATGCGGCCAACATGCATGTCAAGGATATGTTCAAGGCTCTTTTCAGAAACGACCAGGCAATGGCAGTCGTACTTTGCATCATTCTGATCAATACTGCTTTGTATATCACTTCCAACTTATTGATTTATTTCTTCAAGTATGATGTCGGCGGTGCCAACTGGGCAGCCAATAACTCATTGTTCAACGCAGTCGGCGGCGGTTCCCAGATTCTTGCCATGATGGCTATTTATCCGCTTCTTCATAAGAAGATGACCAACCAGGCAATCTTCAAGCTCTGCCTTTCCATGGAGATGATCGGCTATGCATTGATTCTGCTTGCCTGCTTTACAGGTCTTTCTACAAACATGGTTCTCATCTGCATCTGCGGTCTGTTCGTCTTTATTGCTAATGGTATTCTGACCGTATTGACAACTGTCTATCTGTCTGCTTCCGTTGACTATGGGGAATTGAAGACAGGCAAGAGAGAAGAATCTGTCATCTTCTCCATGCAGACATTTGTCGTCAAGGCAGCTTCCGGCTTTGCCGTATTCCTTGCCGGCGTAGGTCTTGATCTCATCAGGTTTACAGGTTCTTCCGATTCCACGGAAATCGTTCAGCAGTCTGCTTCTACGATCAATGGTCTGCGTATGTTAATGACATTGATCCCGATTGCTTTGTTAGTCTGTGCAATGCTTGTCTTCAAATCCAAGTTCACAATGACGGATGACAATATCGAAGCCATGAACAGAGCTTTGCAGGAAAAGAAAGAAAAAGAGGCCTGAATATGAAATTCGACTGGACCCTGGAAGCAGAAAACAACATTCATACTGTTGGTCATGAAGACTGGAAGGGCGGAGAACTTCATGTAAGTACTGATCTTGCCTCCGCAAAACTGACAAAGGTTGTCGGCACGATGGATCTTGCAATCAATCCGGATGAGAAGATCTTCATGAACGGGTATCAGACCTGGACAGTTTGTCCGGAAATGACAAAGGATGACAGGATCCGGGGCATGCATAAGATTCCGAAGAAGCTTCTTGATCAATACGGATTTGACCGATACGGAGATTATCATTTCTATGACTATCCGTATGAAAGAGGCGTCAGCCACGGCTATTCCTGGTGTTATTTCCGCAATGGGAAGAACTTCCGTCTCTTCGCTTCATTGAATGAAGAACCTGGCTATACCATGTTCCGTTATGACGCAAAGCTTGGCATTCTGACGATCGAAAGAGATTGCGCAGGTCTTGTCGTAAACGGAAATTACCAACTCTTTGATCTCTTCTTTGCGGAAGGCAGCGAGCAGGAAGTTTTTGATGCCTGGTTCAAGGTACTTGATCTCAAACGCAAGACAACCGATAAGATCTACGGTTATTCTTCCTGGTACAACCGGTATCAGGATATTAATGAGACTGCTATTGAACAGGATCTTGCCGGCTGCAGATCTATTCTCAAGCCGAATGACCTTTTCCAGGTCGATGACGGCTGGGAAACTTTTGTCGGCGACTGGATTGGGGCAGATCAGAGCAAATTCCCTGCCGGCATGAAGAAGATCGCTGATGAAATTCATTCTGCTGGCTTCAGAGCGGGTCTCTGGCTGGCACCGTTTGTAGCTGAAGAAAAGTCTGAACTTTATCAGAAACATCAGGACTGGTTCCTGAAAGTCAATCATGCCAACTGGTGGCTGGGATCCAACTGGTCAGGTTTCTATGCACTTGACATAGACAAGCCTGAAGTGCAGGAATATCTGAGACAGGTCTTCCATCAGGTCTTTGATGAATGGGGCTATGATCTTGTCAAGCTGGACTTTGTCTATGGAGCAGCTCCATTCGGCAATGAAAAGGAAACCAGAGCCGGAAGGATGATCCGGGCGATGAAGTTTCTCAGGGAGCTTTGCGGCGATCATCTGATCCTTGGCTGCGGCGTACCGGTCATGCCTGCTTTCGGGTATGTTGATTATTGCCGCATCTCCTGTGATGTTTCCCTGGATTGGGATGATGTCTGGTACATGAAGATGTTCCACAGGGAACGTGTTTCTACAAAGAATGCGATTACCAATATTCTTTCCAGAAGAGAACTCAATGGAAGAGCATATCTTTCTGATCCGGATGTCTTCTTCTTACGGGAAAACAACATCAAGCTGACAGATCAGGAAAAGATGGATCTGGCGACATTGGATGCCCTGCTGGGCGGTGTCTTCCTGACTTCGGATGATCCTGGTACTTATACGGATGCTATGAAGCAGAAATATCAGAAACTGAGAGATCTTTCTGAAAGAGCAGAGGTGACAGATATTTCAACAGATCACGGTATCAATATCACTTATACAATGGACGGCCGCACTGAAAGCGTTCATCTGTTTGCTGAAAGAATCAGATAGCAGATATAACGAAGAGCGGTTGACTTCTGACTGGAATCATAACAATCAAATGCAAAGAAAGGGCAGATCACAATATATTGCGGTCTGTCCTTTTGCAGAGGATGCGCTTGACGTTGTCATATTTGCGAACTATTCTTTCTTTATAAATGAACAAAGTCTGCATGAATGGATGCAGCAGGGAGGGCATATGACGTTGGAAGAGCTTGGCAGATTGTTTGACGGCAGAAGCAATTGTGCAATCGGCATTGCCCGCGATAATGCCTATTGTATTGTAAAGTCCCTGATGGGCTGGAATGTATTTTATCAGGAGCACGGGGTTCGTTATAATACGGAAAGTTTCTCTAATGAAAATGATGCCTGTCTCAATTTTATTGAACAGGTGAAAGCAACGCCCTTGTACAAGTAAGTAGAAGAAAAAAAACATTGTCCAAAAAAATGGCAATGTTCTTTTTGAATCTGACAGGGATGTAAGACATGAACAAACAGAAATATCCGTAAAAACAAAAAAGCCATTCCTTGCGGAATGACCTTTCAGTGTTGACTTACCTGTTGTAGTATTCAACGATGAGCTGTTCGTTGATTTCCTGGTTGAGTTCAGATCTTTCAGGGATACGAACGAATGTACCCTTCTTGTTTTCCTTATCAACTTCAACGAATGCCGGTGTTGCAATGGCGCTCTCAAGAGCTTCATTGACAACTGTCATGTTACGGCTGTTTTCGCGCAGTGCAACAACGTCGCCAGCGGATACATGGTAGGAAGGGATGTCTACCTTCTTGCCATTGACTTCGATATGACCGTGGTTAACCAGCTGTCTTGCTGCCTTACGTGTTCTTGCAAAGCCCATTCTGTAGACAACATTGTCCAGTCTGCTTTCCAGCAGAACCAGGAAGTTAACACCTGCCATGCCTTCCATCTTGGAAGCCTTGACGAACAGGTTGCTGAACTGTCTTTCGTTCAGACCATACATGTTTCTGACTCTCTGCTTTTCACGAAGCTGAAGACCGTAGCCGCTCAGCTTGATACGCTTTGTTGGTCCATGCTGACCAGGAGCATAAGTTCTTTTCTTAAGCTCTTCGCCTGTTTCGAGAATGGAGAAGCTCAAGCGTCTGGACTTCTTCCAAACAGGTCCTGTGTAACGTGCCATGTTTTGTTTCCTCCTAATAATATGGCTGAGAAACAACAACAGGTGTGGATCATCAGTGCCGGGTGTTGTTATTGTGTTTTTCGCTGATTGCAGCTCAGTTACTTGACCAGCAGATTTCTCTGTTAACAACGCTTTTGGGCATGACTCCGCATGCTGCTATCATTTGACGCAAGGAAGATATTAGCAGATCAGCGTGGGCATGTCAATTTATTTGTGCACTATTTCAATAAGATATTCTGTGGTAAAATTATAACAAATGTAGGAAAGGAATTAATCTGGAATGAATAAATTTCTTAGTGTAATATCTGATATCCGCATAATTGCGTTTCTTATAACAGTTGTTGTATTACTGACAGCCTGGCTCATTGCAACCCAGATCCGTACCAAGCGTCATAAGAATGATCTTGCTGCTCTGGAAGGAAAGTATACAACGATTAAAAATGTTCCGCTTTTCTTCAAGATGAACAAGGCAGTTGCCATCAGCCGCGTTGATCAGGAGACAGTAGACAAAGTAGAAAAAGCCAAGAAGGATTATGAAAAAGCACAGGCAGATCTGAAGCAGATTTCCGATGATCTTGCAAATGCAGAAGATTGTATTCTCGTCGGCAAATTGAAAAAGGCTGACGTTTACATGAAAGCTCTGGAACCATTAATCAATGACACCCACCGAGAAGTCAAGAATCTTGATATCCTGCTGGATGATATTCTTGCCAAGGAAACTGCCCAGAGACAGGAAGTCATTACTTTGAAGAATCGTTTCCGTGCCATTCGTGCTTCCGCCCAGGAAAACGCATCCCGTCTTTCCTACAACTGGGCTACGATTGAACAGAAGCTCGATGATACTGACAAGATGTTTGCAACATTTGAAGAATGGATGCTTTCTTCTGATTTTGAAAAAGCAAATGCTGAACTGGATATGATCCGTCGTTCCATGAGCGATCTTGAAAAGATGATCGATACTATGCCGGCATTGCTGGAAGATGCCCGCGGTGTCATTCCAAGCATGGCTGAAACATTGCATCGTGATTATCTGCGTGAAAAGAACAGAGGCGTTTTTGTCAAGCATCTGAATATTGAAACCAATCTGGCAGCGCTGACTGCTTCCCTGAAGGAAGATCTGAAGTTATTGAAGGTCGGCAGGCAGGATGGTGTCGGGGCTCATCTGGATGACTATAAGGTGCGTCTTGGCCAGATGGATGAAGCTGTCAGAAAGGAAGGGGAAGCATATGATGAAATGCGTTCTCTTACCAAGGAAACAGAAAAACTGGCAGATGAAGTCAACGGCGATTTCTCTTATCTTTCCAGCAAGAGTGATGAAGCTCTTGCCAAGTACGGCATTTCCAATATGACGGATGTACTGGAAGAAGCTGACGGCAAGCTTGCTCATCTCAATGGACTCAAGCCGGAAGTGATTTCTACCGTCAGAGCATATTCTTCACCAGCCAGTGAAGTGCTTGTATCGCTCAAGCAGCTGAACCAGGATTATAGTGAAATCGGCGATAAGCTCCATAATATGAGAAAAGCTATGGATGATGCATGTTCTGATGAAGATCGTGCAAAGAAACAGCTGCTCAAGCTGCAGATCATCATGAACCAGATGCAGGTCAAGATCCGCAAGTACAAGCTGCCGAATATTTCTCATAATTATCAGGAAGATATGGCACATGCGGAAGATTATATTGCAAAGCTGCAGGGGCTTATGAATGCATCTCCGCTCAATATCCAGACCCTGAATGCAACGCTGCAGGAAGCTCTTGATTTCATCTATAAGCTCTTCAATAACGTCAACAATGTCTGCGGTACCGTAGTCATGGTTGAAAATACGATTGTTTTCGGCAACCGGTATCGTTCTACGTATCCGGATATCGATGATGAACTGACCAGAAGTGAGCTGAATTTCCGCAATGGCGAATATACGGCAGCTTTGCAGACAGCCATCAGCACCGTTGAAAAGATTCATCCGGGCAACTACGAATCCGTGATCAAGGAGAATGCAGATAGTGCAGCATAGAATCTATTTTGATAACTCATCAACAACAGCAATTCATCCGGAAGTATTGAAAACGTATGAATCCCTGCTGGAGAAATATTATGTAAACAGTGAATCATTATATGATGAAGGCAGTGAAGTTCATCGTATGATGGAAAAAGCCCGGGGTGCCATTGCCGGGCTTTTGCAGGTTCATCCTGCCGATATCATCTTTACGTCGGGTTCTTCTGAATCCAACAGTGCAGCTTTGAAAGGATGCGCGCTTGCGCAGAAAAACAGGAAGCACATTATTACCTCTGCTGTGGAACATTCTTCTATCCTCAATGCCTGTGATCAGCTGGAAAAGGTGTTCGGCTATCGGATTACCTATCTTCCGGTAGGAAGAGATGGCAAAGTCAGCGTAGAAGATGTGAAGAATGCCCTGGACGAAGATACTGCGCTTGTGTCCGTTATGTATGTCAATAATGAAAGCGGCGCAATCAATCCGATCGGGGAAATTGCAGAATTAGTGAAAAAGCATAGTCATGCTTATTTCCATACGGATCTGACCCAGTCCATCGGCAAAGTACCGCTGGATCTGACCAATGTTGACATGGCTTCCATCTCTGCTCACAAGCTGGAAGGATTGAAAGGCAGCGGAATTCTGATGAAGAAGACCTTTGTGCCTTTTATTCCGTTAATCAACGGGGGTGAACAGGAATATGGCTTACGCGGAGGCACTGCCAATGCACCGGCTGATATGGTCTTTGCCAAGACCCTGCGGCTTGCTTTGGAAAACGGAAAGAAGTATCACGATTACATTGCTTCCCTGCAGAAAAGAATGCTGGATGGTCTGCATCAGATCGAAGGCATTGAAATCAACAGCCCGGACGATGCAGTTGTGTCGACGATCAACTGGTCTTACGAAAAGATTCCTAGTGAAGTGATGCAGAATGCCCTGAACCGGAAAGGATTTATGGTCAGTGCAAGAAGCACGTGTGCTTCCAGAAGCGATGATCCTTCTTATGTATTGACAGCGATGGGTTTTTCTTCCAGAAGAGCTTCCTGCTGCATCCGCATTTCACTTTCTTACCACAACACTGCAGAGGAAGTTGATGCCTTCCTGGCTGCGCTCAAGGAGATTATTTCGCATTATGGTTAAATACGATACAGTTCTCATCCGCTATGGCGAGCTGAGTACAAAAGGAAAAAACAGAAAGGACTTCATTACCCGTCTTTACCGCAATATTAAATATGCATTGCGTGATTATGATGATCTTGAATATACCAAGACGTATGACCGCATCTATGTAAAGCTTGGTGATGAGGATCCGGATGAGATTTCCGCAAAATTGAAAAAGGTTTTCGGGATTTCCTCTTTCTCATTTACAGAAAAAGTACCGAATGATATTAATACAATCATGGATACCTGCCTGCGCATAGCACAGGAAACGGATAAGAAAACCTTCAAAGTCATCACCAAACGTCATGACAAGACATATCCGCTGCATTCTGATGAGATCAATCGTCAGGTTGCATCGAGAATTCTGCATCATACTGATCTGAAAGTAGATGTGCATAATCCTGAGCTTCCGATCCGGATTGAAGTGCACGGACAGGATGCTTACATTACATCTGAAAAGATTCCAGGTGCAGGCGGTTATCCGGCCGGCATCAATGGTAAGGTATTATTGTTATTGTCAGGCGGCATTGATTCGCCAGTCGCAGCGTATCAGCTGATGAAGAGAGGCCTGTATGTAGAAGCAGTTCACTTTTCTTCACCGCCTTATACAAGCGAAGCTGCCAAACAGAAAGTGCTGACCCTGGCCGGCATGGTTTCTGAATATCAGGGACACATGAAGGTACATGTCATCAACTTTACGGACCTGCAGCTTGAAATCTACAAGACGGCAGGGGATCCATATGCAGTTACATTGATGAGAAGAATGATGTACAGACTGGCAGAAAGAGTAGCACTGGCAAACGGGTGCCTGGCTTTAGGGACAGGCGAGTCCGTCGGTCAGGTAGCTTCCCAGACCCTGGAATCCATCAGCGTAATCAATGAAACGATCAAAATGCCGGTATTAAGACCTCTGGTCTGCTACGACAAGGTTGAAATTATTGATCTGGCCAGAAAGATCGGTACATTTGAAACTTCCATTCTTCCATATGAAGATTGCTGCACAATCTTTGATCCGAAGAATCCGGTCACCAGGCCGTCATTGGAAAAGTGCGAGCATTATGAATCCCACTTTGATTATCAGAAGCTGATCGAAGAAGCTCTGGCAAATGAAGAGACGGTTATGACGGAACCGGAAAAGAAGGAAGAAGATTTCCTTTGAGAGGTAATTTATGGCAAAACACAATCCGCAGAACAGAAGTCAGTTTGATGAAAATATGAAGGGCCTGGAAGACTTTGATGAACAGACCCTGCTGGACAGGCTCAACAAGACAATCGTCACGGTTGAACTGGACAATTCGTATAATACAGATCAGAAATTGAAGATTTATTCGCTGATTTCAACTTTGAGCAATTCAGAAGGGAAGCAGCGCAAGAAGATTGCCAGAAAAATTTCACGTGCATTGAAATAAAAGATTGACTTCAATTTTACTTGCATGTATAGTATCTACGTTATCAGCCCTCTTGAAGAGGTCTGTAACCGCTCAGTAAAGGTTTTAAGACCGCAAGGTCACCTGAATGGCGCGTCTTATGATAAATGTCAGGAGGTGTATTCATTTGTACGCAATTATCGAAACAGGCGGAAAGCAGCTGAAGGTTGAAGCCGGCCAGGAAATCTACGTTGAAAAGCTCAATGCAGAAGCAGGCGAAGAAGTAGTATTTGACAAGGTTTGCCTCATCAGCGATGGTGAAGCAAAGATCGGCACACCATATGTTGAAGGTGCCAAAGTTACTGCCAAGGTAGAAAAGCAGGGCAAGGAAAAGAAGGTAAGAATCTTCATGTACCATGCCAAGAAGGGTTCTACCCGTCACAGACAGGGACACCGTCAGCCATATACAAAGCTGACAGTCACAGCAATCGAGGGTTAACCTATGATTCGCATTACCGCTTCGAAAGAAAACGGAAAGATCAGAGAACTTGAAGTGAAGGGCCATGCCGGTTCCGGAACTTATGGACATGATCTTGTCTGTGCCATTGTAAGCGGGATTGTGACAGGGTTGTGCAATGCATTGGACCAGCTCAGCAATGAAAATGATATGGAGCTGAAAGAAGGTTATGCAAAGATTGTGATCCATGATCTCAATGAGAAAACAGACACAATCATGAATACCGGATTGATCATGCTTGCTACAGCCGAAGAAGTAAACAAGGATTTTGTATCAATAAGAGTAATGGAGGTGTAAATACTATGAAGTTCACACTGAATATGCAGCTGTTCGCATCCAAGAAGGGTGTTTCTTCCACAAAGAACGGCCGTGATTCTGCTGGTCGCAGACTTGGTGCCAAGAAGGCAGACGGTGAGTTTACAAACTGCGGTTCTATCATCTATCGTCAGAGAGGAACAAGAATTCTCCCGGGCAAGAATGTCAAGCGCGCAGGCGATGATACTCTGTTTGCTACTGCAGCAGGTATTGTCAAGTACGAGCGTGTAGGCAAGGATAAGAAGCAGGTTTCTGTTTATCCTGAAGAAGCTTAATCGCATGTAAACTGCTCCTGATGATTCAGGAGCATTTTTTCTCTATATAGACGGAAGGAGGATCCCGTATGATTGATTTGATTCGTATGCACGTCAAAGCTGGTGACGGCGGCCGCGGTATTGTTGCGTGGCGGCGTGAAAAGTTCTATCCGAACGGGGGACCTGCCGGCGGTGACGGCGGCAAGGGCGGAGATATCTGGTTTGCGGTAGATACAAACGAGACAACTCTCTCCAAATTAAGATATACAAAAAGCGTCAAGGCAGGCAATGGCGCGCCTGGTCTGATCAAAAAAATGCACGGCAAGAGCGGTGATGATGTGATCATTCCCGTACCGCTAGGAACCATGATCCGCAATGCGGAAAACAATGATCTGTTAGTAGATCTGACCAAGCCTGGACAGAAAGTTCTGATTGCTCATGGCGGCAAGGGCGGCTTAGGCAATTATCATTTTGCTTCTTCAAAGAATGATGCGCCTGATTTCGCTCAGCCGGGTGAAATCGGGGAAGCTCTGGATCTGCAGATTGAATTGAGATTGCTGGCTGATGCAGGCCTGATCGGCTATCCGTCAGTCGGAAAATCAACATTCCTTTCCATTGTCACATCGGCCAGACCTGAAATCGCTGCTTATCCTTTTACGACCATTGAACCGAATATCGGCGTAGTAAATCTGCCGGATGGAAGAGGTTTTGTCCTGGCAGATATGCCTGGTTTAATTGAAGGAGCAGGTGACGGCAAAGGTCTGGGGCATGAGTTCCTGCGTCACATCAGAAGATGCAGAGTTCTGATTCATGTCATTGATATGGCCGGAGAAGAAAGAAATCCGGTTGATGATTACCGGATCATCAATGATGAATTGAAAAAATATGATGCGGATCTGGAAAAGAAGCCGCAGATCGTCGTTGCCAACAAGATGGATGACGAATATAGTTCCATCAACCTGGAAGAATTCCGCAAAGCTTATCCGGATCTGAAGATTTTTGAAATCAGTGCCCTGGAAAAGAAGGGACTGGATCCGGTTCTTTATGCAGCGATGGCTGAAATTGAAAATTCCAGAAGCAATGAAGAAGAAAATGCTGAACCAATCGAAGAAACAATTGTCTACCGGTATCAGCCGACGCGTCCGGATTTCTATGTTGAAAAAGATGGTCCGCACAGATGGAAGATTGTTTCCCGCAAGGTTGACAATCTCTCTGATAAATATGATATTTCTGATCCTGATCAGGCTTATCAGCTTGCCCTGGCTCTCAATAAGATGGGCGTCGATGATGCGCTGCGGGAAGCAGGTGCCAAAGACGGAGACCAGGTTATCGTCAACAACCATATTCTTGATTTCAGAGACTAGAAGGGAATACTATGATCGCATTTATCCGGGGAAAGATTGCTGCCTACGGAACCGACTGGATTGTTGTTGACCAGAACGGCATCGGCTGGCAGATTGCATATGCTCATCCTGAGCATGTTCATCTCAATGATGAAGTACAGGTGTATACCTATATGCATTTTACTGAAAATGAAACCAGCTTATTCGGTTTTGAGTCGCCTGATGAAAAAGATCTGTTTATGCGGCTGATCTCGGTCAAGGGCCTGGGCCCCAAGACGGCAATGAACATGCTGGCAAAAGCAGGCTATAATGCTATTGTGGCTTCGATTGAAAGCGGCGATGTTGCTGCCTTGAAAAAAATGCCGGGCATCGGGGCCAAGTCCGCTTCCCAGATTGTGCTTGATCTCAAGGGAAAACTGGTACCGGTTAATACGCCGGTAAAGGCACAGGCTTCAGAAACATATCCAAAGGAAATCCAGGAAGCATTGAACGGTCTGAAGAGCCTCGGTTACAAGCCGGCAGAATTGACTGGCTGCGCAAGAGCCATGAGTGAACAGCCGGGATTGACGACCAAGGAATATCTGCAGTTTGCCTTAAGATATCTTGCCAGACAAAAAATCGGAGGATAATGCATGGAAGATAATGAGCGTCTGATGTCAGCTGAGGCGGAAGCAGGTGACGAAGAAGAAACAATCCGTCCCCGCACGCTTGACGAATATGTCGGCCAGGATCAGCTGAAGGAAAATCTCAGGGTATATATCAAAGCTGCCCTGCAGAGAAATGAATCCCTGGACCATGTTCTTCTCTATGGTCCGCCAGGACTTGGCAAAACAACTTTGTCCTATATTCTTGCAAATGAAATGCATACCAATATCCGGGTTACGACCGGTCCTTCTATTTCCAAACCAGGAGATCTGGCTTCTATTCTGACAGTGCTGGAGCCGGGGGATGTTTTGTTTATCGATGAAATTCATCGTCTGCCGAAAGTGGTAGAAGAAGTTCTCTATCCGGCCATGGAAGATTTTGAACTTGATATTATGGTCGGCGGCGAAAACGGGAGTGCAAGTCATTCTGTGCGTCTGGATCTGCCGCCTTTTACCCTGGTTGGCGCAACTACCAGAGCAGGCGATCTGAGTGCCCCGCTGCGTGATCGTTTCGGCATTATTTCCAAGCTTGAGTATTACAATACCGAGCAGCTTGCTCAGATTATTACCAGAAGTGCAAGAGTTCTGAATGTAGAGATTGAACCGGAAGCAGTGCTTGAAATTGCAAGACGTTCCAGAGGGACGCCTCGTATTGCAAATCGTCTTTTAAGAAGAATCCGCGACTTTGCCCAGGTTCTTAATAACGGCGTCATTTCAAAGAAGGTTGCAGATGATGCTCTGGAAAGACTGCACGTTGACTCACTGGGACTGGATGAAGTGGATATCCGTTATCTGAAGGGAATCATTGAAAGATTCCATGGCGGTCCGGTTGGTCTTGAGGCTCTGGCCAATTCCATTTCCGAAGAAACAACGACGCTTGAAGATGTGTATGAACCGTACCTGATCCAGATCGGTTTTGTCAATCGTACCAGCAGAGGCCGCGAAGTAACGGAAAAGGCCTATGAGCATCTGAAGATCAGAAGACAGGATACTTTGTTCTGATCTGCCTGAAAAAAACAGTATAAAAGAAACAAAACAAAGATGATCTCAGGGGATGCAATTGCGCATCTCCTGTTTTCAGATAAAATATAAGGGATGTCAGAAAACAAATTGAGAAAAAAACAGAACAAGATGTATTTCCGCTATTTCATCAGTGTGATGTTCATCTTTATGGCCTGTACGATCCTTCTGACTTTCCTCTGGTATTGTTTCTTTCTGATGGTTGATGCCGGTGCCTATGTCAGACTTGTCTGCTATCTTGCTTCCTTTCTGCTGGCAAACGGATTGACCAAGCGGCTTGTGCGTCTGCCGCGGATTCACAGCTGGATTCATCGTGCCTGATAGTGATTGAATTTCATCCTGTTTCTGCTATAATGCTCATGAAGCGAAGAACAGAAGCAGTAGCTGCTGCAGTTATTCTCAAGAGAGTCCGGAAATGGTGGAAACGGATGTCAGCGGGCAGTGAAGTCGTCTGGGAGCTTTCTTTTCTGAAAGAAGAGTAGGAGAAGACGCATAAGCACGTTACGCTGTTGGAGAAGCAAGCAAAGGTGGTACCACGTTATTATACGTCCTGTGCATCAGGGCGTTTTTTATTTGCAAAGGAGAGAAAAAATGGAAAAGAATCTCGCACAGAAGTACGATCATAAGGCTGTTGAAGAAGGGCGTTATGACAACTGGGTAAAGAAAGGCTACTTTACTGCCGGTGAAAAAGACAAGGAAGCCTATACGATTGTCATTCCGCCGCCGAATGTTACCGGCATTCTGCATATCGGACATGCATGGGACAATACGCTGCAGGATATCATTGCCCGCTATAAGAGAATGCAGGGCTATGACATGCTGTATCTGCCAGGCATGGATCATGCCGGCATTGCAACCCAGGCAAAAGTTGATGCGCGTCTGAAGAGCGAAGGCATTTCAAGATACGACATCGGCCGTGAAAAGTTCCTGGAAAGAGCCTGGGAATGGAAGGAAGAATATGCCGCAACCATCCGCAGGCAATGGGCAAAGCTCGGCAATTCCCTGGATTATTCCAGAGAACGCTTTACCATGGATGAAGGCTTCAACAAGGCTGTTCGTCATGTCTTTGTTACGTTGTACAACGAAGGTCTGATTTACAGAGGCTGGAGAATCATCAACTGGGATCCGGAAGCACGTACTGCCCTGTCCAATATTGAAGTTTATTATCAGGAAGACAAGGGCTGCATGTATTACATGAACTATCATACAGTCGAAGACAATGAACAGTTTGTTGTTGCTACAACCAGACCTGAAACCATGTTCGGTGATGTCTGCGTTGTGGTAAACCCGAATGACGACAAGACAAAGCACCTGATCGGCAAGCATTGCATCAATCCGGCAAATGGACAGGAACTTGAAATCATCGGCGATGATTATATCGAAATCGGTTTTGGCACCGGCATTATGAAGTGTACGCCTGCCCATGATCCTAACGACTATGCAATTGCGGAGCGTCATAATCTGCCGAAGATCATCTGCATGAATCCGGACGGCACCATGAATGACAAGTGCGGCAAATACGAAGGCATGGACAGATATGACTGCCGCAAGGCTCTGGTTGAACAGTTCCAGACGGAAGGCGTCATGGATCATATCGAAGAGATCACCCATCAGGTAGGGCATTCTGAAAGAACGCATTGCGTTGTTGAACCATATCTTTCCCAGCAATGGTTCGTGAAAATGAAGCCGTTAGCAGAAGATGTTCTGAATCATCAGAAGAATCCGGATGAAAAGATCAACTTCTATCCGGAGAGATTTGAAAAGACCTTTACCCAGTGGCTGGAAAACATTGAAGACTGGTGCATATCCAGACAGCTCTGGTGGGGTCACAGAATTCCGGCCTGGTACAATATCAAAACAGGCGAGACTTATGTTGGTGAAGAAGATCCGGAAGATAAGGAAAACTGGAAGCAGGATGAAGATGTCCTGGATACCTGGTTCTCTTCCGCTCTCTGGCCGTTTGCAACATTAGGCTGGCCGGAAGAAACCGATGATTTCAAGCGTTATTATCCAACCAGCACACTGGTTACCGGCTACGACATCATCTTCTTCTGGGTTGCCAGAATGGCATTCCAGGCCCGTCACTTCACACACAACAGGCCATTCAAGGATGTTCTGATTCATGGTCTGATCAGAGATGCCCAGGGCAGAAAGATGTCCAAGTCTTTAGGCAACGGCATTGATCCGATGCAGGTCATTGATGAATATGGCGTTGATGCATTGCGTTTCTTCCTGACCACAAATTCTACGCCAGGCCAGGATATGCGTTATATTCCGGAAAAGGTAGAAGCTGCCTGGAACTTCATCAACAAGATCTGGAATGCTTCCCGTTTTGTATTGATGAATCTGCCGGAAGGCATGAAGGAAGAAGATGTTGATCTTTCCCATCTGTCTGTAACTGACGCCTGGATTCTCAACAAGCTCAACAAGACAATTGATTCTGTGACTGCCAACATGGAGAAGTATGAATTCTCTCTGGTTGGCAATGAATTGTATCAGTTTACCTGGAATGATTTCTGCAGCTGGTATGTAGAAATGTCCAAGGCTGCCCTGAACGGCAATGATGAACAGGCAAAGAAGGCTGCTCAGTCTACCTTGTTTACGGTTCTGAATGCCATTGTCAGATTGCTGCATCCGTTCATGCCGTTTGTTACGGAAGAAATCTATCTGACGCTTCCGCACACTAAGGAATCCATCTGCCTGGAAACATGGCCGGCAAAGGTTGATGTTGAAAATGCTGATCTGGTACCGATGGACAGAGTAATCTCGGCAATCCAGAAGATCAGAGAAGTCAAGAACACAAATGATCTGAAGCCGAGCGCACCGATTCATGTCATGCTGAAGGATCTTGACGGCAATGTCATTCCTCGTGATGAAAAGCTTGCGGACATTATGCAGAGAATGGCAAAGGCTGACTGGTCTGATACATTGGAAGGCAATCTTACCGTTGAAACCATTTACAATGGGTCTCTCTATATTCCTTCCGATGAATTGTCTGATCCGGCAGAGGAGATCAGAAAGCTGAGTGCTGAAAAGGAAAGATTGGAAAAGGAACTGGCAAGATCAAAGGGAATCCTGTCCAATGAAAAGTTCCTGGCAAAGGCACCGAAGGCCAAAGTTGATTCTGAAAAGGAAAAACAGGCAGCTTATCAGAAACAATATCAGGTTATTGTCGATCGACTCGCTGTTTTGCAGAAATAAGAATCATGTTATAATCTTCACAGAAGTAGAATTTTCTGTGAAGATTTCTTTTTTATGCAGGAGGAAAGTTCAATGAGCGAAGAAAAGAAAAATAATCATACGCTGCTGAAAGTGCTCGGCGTCAGTGCCGCTGCAGGGGCAGCTGCCTATGCAGGTTTAGGCTATACGATCTTTGAAAAAGCATTCGATATCCAGAATAGTTCCTACCTTGCCCGCAAGGCACCGCATAAGGCATTGCCGTTGGATGGAGAAGTCAGACAATGGTATGCCCATTCCAAACGGGAAGATGAATTCCTGGATTCTTTTGATGGTCTCAAGCTCCATGCATTAAGACTGGATAACAATGATTCACATAAGTGGATCATCCTGGTACATGGTCTTGGCCAGTATAGTGCTTCCATGATCAATTATCTCTATGAAGCTGATCACAGGGGCTTCAACGTCTTGGCAGTTGATCAAAGAGGCTGCGGCATGAGTGAAGGCAGATATGGTTCCCTGGGCTGGAATGAACATTATGATCTGATCAGCTGGATCAACTACCTGATCAACCTGGATCCATCTGCTGAAATAGTTCTCTGGGGTGTCAATCTGGGTGCAGCCGCTGTCATGAATGCAGTTGGTGATTATATTCCTTCCAATGTGAAGTGTGCAGTCGAAGAGGGCGGCTTCTCCGGTATTAAGGAAATGCTGAATTCTGCTGTCCGCAAGGAAATCAAGGTGGAAGGCAAAGTCTTCTTCCCGATGGTGGATGCTCTTGTCAGAAAGTTCCTGCATTTCTCCATGGATGATGTTTCCATGAAGCATCAGCTGGAACAGAGCAGAACTCCAATACTGTTTGCACATGGCAATCGTGATGAAGTAGTTCCGACCAGTATGGTATTCGATAATTATTATGCCTGTGCCAGTGAGAAGGATCTGTTTGTCAGTGAGACAGCCGGCTTTGCCCAGCTGGATGGTGATCCGCAGTTCTTCAAGGCAGCGTTTGAATTTATTGACAAGTACATTGAAGCATAAGGCACATAGAAAGAAGGATGATGGTCCTTCTTTTTTTATATGCGTGCATGATTACGTATTTCTGAAAATGTATTTTTAATCGCTCTTTTCTAGCTAAGTGTTGGCGTTGTACCTTGGAACGTACAGCCCTTCTCTGACCTTCAGCTATACTCACATATGTAAATGAGGTAAGCGT